>JAEWLI010000188.1 GCA_023393375.1 Bacteroidota bacterium | reverse complement strand
CTTTATATTTCGGCATGCTTATCCCTATGACCATTGCTTCAGTGCAAGGACTGATTTTACCTCCTGTGTTCGCTATTGGTACTGGGCTTCCAGTGTTATTGTTCACCTACCTCATTGCTTTTAGCATCGGAAAAGTTAGTTCCTATTTCAATGTACTTACCAAAATCGAAAAATCGATGGGGTACATAGCCGGAACGGTTTTTATTATAGCTGGCGTTTATTATATCTCGATTTTTTCAGGATTATTATAAAAAACAAAATTATGGACAACAACAACAAAAGTTTATGTGACACGGAATATATCGTAATTTCTTGTAGTGGGGCTTCTGATACGGGTGAAATTACAGATAATGTTGCCAGAAGATTGAGAAAAAATCTGGTTCGATCCATGAACTGTTTGGCTTCTGTTGGAGCAGGTAATCAAGATTTGATAGAAAAATTAAAGGAGAGTAATTTGTTGCTCATAGATGGATGTATGGGTGATTGTGCAAAAAAAATTGCTGATAAGGCGGGCATCAGGAAGTACCATCATTTACGAATCACTGATTTAGGTTATGAAAAAGGAAAAACACCCGTAACTGAGGAAGTATTGAATCAGGTATATTTGACAGCAGATAAAATTTAACAAAAAAATTTATTTATATCAATCGTGTTTTCACGATAAATTGTTATGCAAAAGGAAAACAATATGGAATTGGTTGAAGCCCCTGATAAAAAGGTTGTTCAACCAGATGATATCACGATTGAGAAAAATAGTGTAGGTTCAATCCGGCGTTTATATACATCAATAACTACATCTTGGTCTGAAAGTGCTTCTAAAGAAATAAAGATATTGGGCTGGATGGTAGCCATCTTCGTTGTGGTCTATTACCTTCCGGTTGAAAAGGAGCGGTTCAGCAGTGCTATATTAGAATCATTGTCATTGGCCAAATGGTATGCCCGTGAACATGTGCTCTTGTGCCTGATACCCGCTTTTTTTATCGCGGGCGTTATCTCTGTTTTTGTAAGTCAAGGCGCAGTAATTAAATATTTCGGGGCCAAAGCAAAAAAGTGGAAGGCATATTTGGTTGCTTCTGTATCGGGAAGTATTCTGGCAGTTTGTTCCTGCACGATCCTGCCTCTTTTTTCAAGTATACACAAACGTGGTGCAGGATTAGGCCCGGCAATAGCATTTCTTTATTCAGGTCCTGCAATTAACATACTGGCGATCATTCTTACCTGGAATATTCTGGGTGTGGAAATGGGTGTAGCCCGGACAATCGGTGCCATGGTATTCAGTATTGTGATTGGCGTATCCATGCACCTGATTTATTTGAAGGAAGAAAAAAAGAAAGCTGAAGAGCAATTGAAATTCCCCGATCCCCCGGAAACACGGCCTTTATGGCAGACTGTTTATCATTTCTTTACTCTCGTGGCAATTTTAATATTTGCCAATTGGGGTAGACCCGAATCGGACAGTGGTTTCTTTTTCTGGCTGTGGGCCAATAAGTGGTGGATCACCGGAGTTTTCGGAGTTTTGCTTATATTCTCACTGATCAAAGTGTTGAAACTGAAAACAACCTATGTGCTACTAGGAGCTGCGGCAACAGTTTTGGTAGCTGTTCTTTTTCAAAACCCATTGATTACTTTCATGACAGGGACAATTGTACTCGCCATCATCACGATGTTTACACCGGGCGAACCCTACGAATGGTTGCAGTCGAGCTGGGGGTTTGCCAAACAGATTATGCCGCTGTTGGCGATTGGTGTATTGGTAGCGGGACTGCTATTGGGTAGTGCCGGTGGCGAAGGCCTGATCCCCAACGAATGGATACATGCATTGGTGGGGGGCAATTCGATATTTTCCAATGCTTTTGCATCCGTATTTGGCGCATTTATGTATTTCGCCACTTTAACAGAGATACCAATTTTACAGGGATTGATATCATCGGGAATGGGCAAAGGACCCGCACTTGCTTTATTGTTGGCTGGACCTTCACTTTCTCTTCCCAATATGTTGGTAATAAGGAGTGTTTTGGGGAATCAGAAAACAATTGTTTATGTGGCATTGGTCATGGTTATGGCTACCATTAGCGGGTTGATTTTTGGTTCGTTATAATGCGGATTTGGATTCATTTGCATAGCTAAAAGTAATGAAACCTATTTTGAATTGGTTCTATTTCTATGTAACCTGGAGCCCGAATCTTCAATTTCATCATCAAAGTCATCTGAAAAAACCTCGTATCTCAGTTCTCCTTTATAATATCCGGTAATCTCTAACCCGTTATTGTCGGTACAATCAATGGTAATTTCATATATATTTTCATTTCTTTCTATAATAATTTTACCAGAAATAATGTCGGTATAGCTTGTTTCATCATTTTCATCAATTCTATATTCACCATAGGTAAATGTGCCAACTGTAAAAGGACTTGTACTACTAATTATATAAGTATCACTGTCTAAACCATCAGAAGAGAAGCTAAACAAATCGAAACCAATTACTAAAAATGGGAGTTCATGGCTATATTCTCCTCCCTCTATTTGATCAGAGTAAAGCATAATATAATAATTATAACCTTCGTATTGCCAATCTTCATACTCCCCATTATCTTCTCCACAATTGAGTAATATCCCATCAGGTATTTTGAATTTGGAAGAACCGATATTTACATAATTGTTAAGGGGAGTTTCAATGGTTTCATCTGTTTCAATAGTTTCCACGAATTCATTTGAATCTTCATCTTCAGTACATCCAAATGACATAAGTATAATTGTCAATAGCAGCCAGAATGTGTATAATTGTCTCATATGGGAAGTTTTAAGATTATCTTAATCAATCCAAGCTACAGAAAATTAAAACCAGAAAAAAATATCAATAGGATAAAGCAACCTTGAGTGATGTAATTTTAATACCCTTCATTCCTAATTTATATTATTTTAACATAAAGTTTTTTCACTTTTTAATTGAAGTTTAAACCGTTATTCAATCAAAATGAGGGTACAACCTTTATATCCTTTTAAATACTTTAGAAATTACAATTGTAATATTACCAGTTGATTAAACCCACATCACTTTTCAGATTCAATTTGGAAATCAAAATCTAAATTTGACATATTACAATATCTAACTTTATTGCACAGAGAACAACCTATTTTTTTATTCAATTAACCATCTCAGTTGTAATCCTGCCATATTGGTTTGCACGTTATCAGAAAATGTGTAATATAATACCATTTCCCCAATAATATTTACTTCTTGTAGCACTCAAATCTTTTATATTACATGCTTAAATACAGTGTGGGTTGTACTTTATATGTATTATAATTATTCTTACATATAATATTAATATGAGTTATTACAAACAAAAATCAAGAAAAGATGAAAATTATTAGCCGACTAATCTTATTAATGGTATTTATTTTCAGTTTAAACAGTTGTTCTGAAGATGACACACCAACCATTTCATTACCTAAACTATTGATAACTGATGCTGAAGCAAATGAAGGTAAACCTCTAATTTTTACTGTTACCTTAAGTGAACCAAGTGAAAAAGATGTGACATTCAACTACATTACACAAGATATTTCGACTTCAGCAAGTGATTATTCACAAGTGCTGGATGAAAAAATGGTAACGTTAGCACCAGGTGAAACGTCCGTAACAATTAAAATAAATGCATATGCCGATAATATCGAGGAAGATGATGAAACTTTTAAGGTAGTTATTTTTGATGCAGTTAATGCCACAATAGAGAAGTCTGATGGTTTTGGCACTATAAAAAATGTGTTGAAAATAAACCACTATATGACAGCAAAGGTCGGAAATCAACAATGGAGTGCGATGACAGGTGGTGGATTTTTTGGAGTATCATTTTCTGGTAAAAATTTAAGCGGTTTTGGAACAGATTATAAATCTTATCTATCTATATCTTTTGAAAATGAAGTAACTGGTCCAAATACTTTTACAACTCATGACAGTTTTTGGACAATGGATGAAAATAATATTGTTGTTACATACTATCCCCAATATTCCACTGGTACCGACAATTATTATAGAAGTGAAATAGGAGGAGGAGAATTAACAATAACTAAGTATGATCTGGTAAATAATATCGTAGAGGGTAATTTTTCATTCGTCTTGAAATTCTATGGAACTGACGAAAAGCTTTCCATAACTGAAGGTAAATTTTCTATTGCTATTGAATAACTTGCAATATATATTTTATTGACATTCAGGTAATAAAAAGATATTTATTTTACGATTTGGCTACATCATGGGTCGATAAGGTGAGATCCTGATGTAGGCCAAATCATATGTTCAATACTCTTTCCAATCCCAAAAAACAGGAACTAAAAATCAAGCAAGGAAAACCCAATCGTTCCTACAAGTAACCCACACATAAAAAAGCCTCTCACTTTCATGAAAGGCTTGCTGCAACTCATCGATACACTCCCTATCCTTAGTAAATTTTGAATTGGCTTAGCCAGATTTGCTCCATTTTCTGGTAGTGGATAACTTGTTAATTTATTGATTCTTTCATGAAATTAATTATAATATTATTATGTCTCCGAATTATTCTATTATCAAAAGTCTCCTTCTGCCTTTAATTCGAATTTTATCATCAATTAACCACCGGGCTAGTAATCCTGCCGTAATTAGCGATCCTCCAACTGCAAGTGTTTCTTTGGCTATCTCGCCCTGGTTCGCTAACTCAAACAAGGGATATCCAAATCCAGCAATGAAAAAGATTTTTTCATACTTATATCTTAAAATATACCATTCTTTGATTTTGCTGTCAACGTAGAGGTGGGTAATTTGAGTTGGGTTAATTATTAAGTTTTGAAACATAATTAAACTATCCTCGAAACCTTCTATTTGTTCTGTAAATTTTGATTTATCATTTTTAAGTCTAAAAGAGATAATATCTCCCTTTTTATATAAAGCTTGTCTATGTTTATTCTTGTAAAAGATTAATTTCTGTCCGGAACAGACTGAACTAAAGCTCAATAGTATGATAAATAGTAGTAATAATTTAGACATTTACTTTTGCTGCTTATTTAGGATCAATTGATATAATGAAATAAAAATAAAGAGAAATACCATATTATCAAATGATGCCAGCATTGAACTTATTATTTTGTTAAATATTGCCTTAACTGATCATTACGTCGTTATTAGAAAATTTAAAATTAGGTCAGCTCTATGACATTACTGGTTAAAATTGAGCTATTTTTAATCTATATTAAGAAACGAAATCAGAAAAATTCCGGTGATAATTGAGTCGTTCCAAAAAAAAAGCCCCTCACTTTCGTGAAAGGCTTTTTTTGTCGGGGTGGCAGGATTACCTCAGGTGATCCTGTTGTGGAGAGAGGCTAAATAAAAGCCTTTGCTCGCTATCGCTCACAGTGTCTTTTTGTTTGTGTGCCCTCTCAATATAATGATTGGATTGCCCACAAACAAAAAAGCCTCTCACTTTCGTGAAAGGCTTTTTTTTGTCGGGGTGGCAGGATTCGAACCTGCGGCCTCCTGCTCCCAAAGCAGGCGCGATACCGGGCTACGCTACACCCCGAAGAGGGTTTGGGTTTGGGTGTGGGTTTGAGTGTGAAGTGTGATAATATTATTTTAATTTGAAATTGATCGATACATGGCTAAAAGCATTTTAGAAATTTGCTCATACACGGAATAAGCATCAACATATGCTTCATCTTCAATCAATCCCATATCCTTAATTAGACCAAGAATAGCTGCACATTCATATATAGAACTTCTTGCTATTGTATAAAAATGCTTTTTGTCTGCATTGCTCATTCTGCCAGTTCCTTCTGCCAGATTCAACAAACTACTCAGCGATGCTCTTTTCCACTGATCTTCTATGTAAGGATCAAGCTTCAACTTTTTCAATAAATAAAGAACTTTTATATTTTGCTGTTTGATTATCTGATAAACATCCAGTTTTTCAAAATCAAACATTTGTATTCGTTTTAAAATTAATTCACACCCTAACCCAAACCCACACTCAAACCCTACTAGCGGAGAGAGGGGGATTCGAACCCCCGGTACAGTATGACCCGTACGACGGTTTAGCAAACCGTTGGTTTCAGCCACTCACCCATCTCTCCGGAATGTTCTGAATCATCTTCCTTCTGTACTTATCGAATCAAACCACCTCGATAATGTAGACTGAAGTATGCATAATGCCAACCAGTCCCTCAAAAGGATTGCAAATATAGTTGAAGTTTTGTTAGATAAAAATAATGACAGGTGGAAAATATAATTTTTTTACATTGAATTTTTAAAAAATAAAATCAATAGCTTAATGTTGATTCCTGAGTCCTTCCTTAATAAAGCAACTTCCTGGCTACTTCCGAAAAGATATAATTTTATACTAAAACTTACTTTACGATTTATTTTATTCCACTGTATAGTATGTTTGTACAAAATGATCACTTTATCATTTTTTCCTATTAAACCCTTTTTATTAAACAACTCAAATTAATTACCATAAATCATTTGTAACAATATGAAAAAAGCAAAACTTCTATTTGCATTTCTTGTGTTTTCTTTTGGTGCATTAGCCCAACCCTTTAGTGGGGGTGACGGTACCATCAATGATCCTTATCAAATCAATTCTGCTGAGCAATTGTATCTGGTACGTGATTATTTAACATCATCATTTATTTTAATAAATGATATTGACCTGGATATAGCACCATATAATTCAGGTGATGGTTGGCTTCCCATTGGTGACAATGCTGGTCCGTTTATGGGAACGTTTGATGGGAATAATTTTTCAATCAGGAATCTGTATGTCAACAGACCGGCTACAGATTATATTGGTCTTTTTGGCCAAACCGGTCAAGCGGAAATTCAGAATTTGGCAATTGAAAATTGTGACATCACTGGAAATAACATAGTTGGAACGTTAGTTGGATTTAACGATAATAGTGAAATCATACGGTGCTTCTCTTCGGGAAAAATTTCAGGTAATGACTATGTTGGAGGACTAATAGGTTGGCAGAGTGTGGGAGGAACAGCTTCTTTCTGCTATTCCTATGCAAAAGTTTCGGGAGTTGAAATGGTAGGAGGTATTAGTGGCAGAAATCATTATGGTCTGGTAGAGTATTGTTTTTCGACAGGTGAAGTATCAGGAATAGATCAAGTTGGTGGATTAATTGGATTAAATTTTCATGGAACAATCACCAACAGCTATTCAACTGGTAATGTATCGGGAGAAAATGAAGTAGGAGGCTTAACCGGAACAAACGATAATGCACCAATAACAGATTGTTATTCCACTGCTGATGTATCAGGACTGTTTCAGGTGGGAGGTTTATCCGGATTAAATAATGGTGAAATCAATAACTGCTATGCTGTAGGCAATGTAAAAAGTGACAATGTAGTAGGAGGGGTTGTAGGTGAGAACGCTGTCACAGGTATAATTGAAGCTAGTTATTTCAATATGGAAACTTCAGCACAGGCCAATGGTGTTGGATTAAATAATGGTACTGACCTATCTGTTGGTTTAAATACTATAGAAATGAAGAACCAGGAAAGCTTCGTTGATTGGAATTTTGATGATGCATGGTTTATTCGAGCTGATAGTACTTATCCTGGATTAATCCTCTTAAATAATGCACCATTTGCTTTTCGGGATACATTTTATGTAAATAAAGCAAAGAAGCTTATCCACCTGTTGACCAATGATTTTGATATCGAAAACAAAGAACAAAAATTGGTGTATGAAATCAAAAATGCTTACGGATTAGGTTCATATGACGATACACATATGTACAGGTTCTCTGACATTACAAATATCGGACAAGTTGATTCTGTAATCTATAGAATAGGTGAAGTTGTAACACAACAGGATACATTGTGGGGAAATACGGCAGTGGTAGTATTAATTAATTCAGAACCGCATGCCGGAAAAGATGTATTGTACACGCTTAAAAATTCTCCAATCACATTTTCAAGAAGTTTTATTTTGTCAAATGATCTTTATCCTGAGGACAACCAATTTGTATGGGGTGGTTTTTCATCTTTTTATCCTCTACACGGATCCTTTACATCTGATGCCGAATCTTTTACCTATACTCCGGATTTAAATTATGTGGGTATAGATACCCTTAAATACACCATTTCAGATGGCCAATTGACAAAGATAGGCGAGGTAATCATACATGTTTATTTATCAGATATTATCCTCGATGAGGTTTTGGTTGTTTCTGATGGATGTAGTGATGAAGTTGTATTAGAATACACCGTACTTTCGGGGTCTCCTTCCGAATATCTGATTTCCTTTAATGGTAGTGCCATCGATGCCGGTTTTACCAATATCGGGTTCAACCCACTACCTCCTGATAATGAGATTAGATTTGCAGTGCCAGCAAATGTTTTTGGTTCATTCAGTGGCACACTCACTTTGAGAAATTCCCAAAGCGAAAGCGGCCCATATTCCTTTAATTTCACCGTCCATCCTTCAGCCAATCTTTTGGTTACAAAGTTCAACGATGTGATTCTGGTAGATAATAGCAGTGGGCTTTTTGTTGGTTTCCAATGGTATAAAAATAGTCAAATAATAAACGGGGCAACGGGTCAATTCTATAATGATCCTCCGGGTTTGTCAGGAACGTATTATGCTCAATTGCTGACCAAGAATGGTGATGTAGTTGTTACCTGCCCAGTTACAATAAACCATACTGGATCTGGTAGAATACATGTCAATGCTTATCCCAATCCTTCAACCAACGGGCAATCAATAAACCTCAACATCACCGGGTTGAATGATGATGATCTTTCGGGAGCTCTATTGACAATCATCAATAACCAGGGGAAAATCATTTATCAGGATGAAAATGTAAAAACGTTCAATTCCCTGAATTTACAGGGAAATTCAGGAATATATTTCATCCGGATTACGACCAAAGAGGGTAGGGAATTTACAAATAAGTTAATCCTGACTAAGTAAATTAACCTTTCAATCATTTAAAATAAATTAACTAAAGAAATAAAACAGATGAAAATACATGGTGATGATTACAGATCTGTCGCTAAGTGTCCATCTGACTTATAAATACTTGAAATATATGAAACATATAATATTTTTGATTGTCTTCGCTGTCGTTTCGCAGTTGGTGTATTCTCAGGATCATTACCTGCATATCACTGGTGGCATCGGTCAACATCATTTACCGTATCAGCTTTCAGATGGCGCATACCAGGGTGGCCTTGGATATAATTTAAATTTGGGTTATTCCTATTTCTTTTCATCCCATTGGGGCATTACCACCGGAATAGGTATTCAATCTACACGATCATCAGCACGGTTAAATTATTTATCAGGCATACCAGCCGTTGACGCTGATGGTGATAATTATGAATTCCGTACTATGTTTTCCGGATGGAAAGAAAGACAGCGTGCTATGTTTGTGGATATTCCCCTTGGTCTACAATTCATGCAAAGGTTTAAGAAATTTGATCTTTTGATTTCGAGTGGACCAAAAATATCATTACCGATTAGTCCCACTTATAAAGTTACCTCGGGCAATATCATTACTACCGGATATTATCAACAATGGAATGTTGAGTTATATGATTTGCCTCAACATGGTTTTACCACTACAGAAAGCAGACCATCTGGTAACATGAAACTTAAAACCGCATGGTCGGTCTTTTTTGATGTGGGTGCTAAATACCGTGTCACTGATATATTCGGAATTTATTTCGGTGCTTATTATAATCATGGCCTCAATAACCTTATCAATCCTCAAGATCAACCGGTATATACCGCCGAAGGTAATTATAATGGTATATTAAATTCTAATCAAACAAATAAAGTTAACCTGGCGGCTGTTGGTTTGAAAGTAGGGTTATCCTGGAAAATCGGAACTTCAGGTTCATCGAAAAAGGGTAAATCTACCAGTAGTGAGGTAGATGTACATCCATCACCTGAACAAAAAAAGGAGGAAGTGGTGACAGAAGAAAAAGTAGATCAGGAGGAAAAGCCAAGTACAAATGATGTCCCTGAAGAAACTACAAAAGTGGAGAAATCTGATTCAGATGCTGCTCTTGCAAGGGCACGGGAATTGGCAGACTCCCTTAACATCAAATTCGCACTTAATTCTGATGAACCATTAAACCCAGAATCAGCAATTGTCAAAGAATTAAGTACGATTCTAAAAGAAAATCCACACCTTGTACTTAAAATTGTAGGACATACCTGTGATATTGGTTCAAGGGAAATTAATCTGGTAGTAGGAGAAAGAAGGGCAACGGCAGCAAAAAGATTATTTCTGAATGAAGGTGTTCCGGAAAATCAGTTGGTTACAGAAAGTAAAGCATTCGATGAGCCTTTGGTTCCCAATACCTCTGAAGAAAACAGGTCGATCAATCGTAGGGTGGAATTTAAAATTGAATAACTTAGTATAAATAAGAATCAATCTTCAATAAAGTCCGCCCTAAAAAGCGGACTTTTTCATGATACATTGATATAAGCAATAATTCCACTATGAAAAAGTTTCTTTTAAATATTTATGAATTCTTAATATACAATGGAGATTGAGCCATAATCAAAGTTAATTATATAAAAACCTGTCAAATTCTACAAAAATTTATTAATTTTCCATTCCAATACTGACCATTTTTATTATAAGACGTTCATTATGTACGAAATTATTTTTCTATTACTTTTTATTACAGGTATATTTTTTACTTACCGGGGAATCAGGTTTAAAAGTAGTGTTACCCTCACTTTAGGTATTTCAATCATCTTGGGTACGCTGTTGCTTATTTGGATGATGGATTTTATGGCTGAATTGCTTTGGTTCGAATCTTTGGGATATGGGCCACGGTTTTGGTTGGTCGAATTAAGTCAGGGCGCATTGGCAGTTCTATTTTTTATAATTGGAGCTGGTATCGTTTATCTTCTTACTTTTTCTATTCCTTCAACTCATAAAGTAATTCGATATTTATCAACCAGCATGGGAGCCATTATAAGTGCCGTTTGGGGATATGCCAATTGGGAAAATATTCTTAAATTCTGGCATCGGGTATCTACTGATATCACCGATCCTTTATTGGGTGCTGATACTGGATTCTATTTATTCAGTTATCCATTATTGCAAAGTCTTCAGGGACTCGTATTATCACTTATCATTATTTCTTTGCTAGCATCCATTATTCCGGTCCTGATTATTTTTCATCCTGATGGCAATATTGAATTACGCAGTATTGAATCTATCGATATGCTCAGGACTAAAATCTATAAGTCGTTCTATTTAAGTGCGGCTTGTTTGTTTTTTATATTGGCATGGGGCAAATATTTGGACAGATTTGGATTGATGTATTCAAATTTAGGTGTTGTAACCGGTCCCGGATGGACGGATACTAATGTCAAATATCCCGCACTAAATATCATTATGGTCATCACGGCTATCGGTGGTGTAATGATACTTCTACCCGGTATTCGCAGAAAAATTCAGGATTTGTTGTGGAAGTGGCGTATCACCAAACACCCAGCCCCACCACTAGTGGTATTGGCTGTTGGTATTGTTACATTTTTTATTTGGTTTTTAGGTCTTTCGGCCATTCCGCAATTGTTGCAATGGTTCAGGGTAGAACCAAATGAACTGGCTTTTGAAAGACCATATATCGAACATGGCATTCGATTTACCCAATCGGGGTTTAATCTGGATAAAATAGAAGAAAGGATTTTTCCTGTAGCCGAAAACCTTACCCCGGAAGTCGTGGAAAGAAATCCGATGATTTTCAATAATATTCGCCTGTGGGATTATCGGGCACTGTACAATGTGTTTAAACAATTTCAGGTGATCCGCCCCTATTATGAGTTTCATGATGTAGATGTAGACAGATATACTTTGGATGGGAACTATCAACAGGTGATGGTATCGGCCAGGGAAATGGAACAAAATAACCTGCCATCACAAAGTCAGGCATTTGTAAACAGGACTTATATTTATACACATGGATTTGGGCTGACTATGACCAACGTAAATGAATTTACAGCACAAGGCCTTCCCAATTTGTTGATCAGGAATATTCCTCCTGTTAGCAGTTATCCAGAATTAGCATTGGAACAACCCCGAATTTATTATGGAGAACGTACCAATAGTTATGTGGTAGCCAATACAACACAACAGGAATTTGATTATCCCAGTGGTGATGCAAACATTTATTTCAGCTATGATGGCACAGGAGGTGTACAATTGAGCAATATCTGGCGTAAATTCATTTATGGATATAAATTTGATGGAACCAAATTTTTTGTATCAAATTATCCTACTAAAGAAAGTAGGGTGATGTTTCACAGGAACATTATGGAACGTGTAAAAACACTGGCTCCTTTTCTTCGTTTCGATTCCGATCCATATATTGTAGTATCAGATAAAAAATTATTTTGGATAATTGATGCCTACACCATCTCAAATGATTATCCATACAGCCAGCAATACCAGGGCATGAACTATATCAGGAATTCTGTGAAAGTGGTCGTTGATGCCTATAACGGTTCTGTTGACTTTTATATTTTCGACAATGAAGATCCGATAATACAGGTATGGTCAAAAATTTTTCCAGGCATGTTTAAGTCAAAAGAAGAAATGCCTGAAGGATTAATGGCTCATGTGCGGTATCCTGTACAAATGTTACAATTACAGGGTGATGTTTATTCCAAATATCATATGACTGATCCTACTGTATTTTATAATCAGGAGGATTTATGGATTAGGGCAACTGAACAGTATGGCCAAAACCAGACTACAGTGGAGCCTTATTATATTATATGGCAAATGCCTGAATCACCTGATCCTGAATATGTATTAATGATGCCCTATACGCCTAGAAATCGCCAAGTACTTGTGAGTTGGTTGGCCGGTATGTGTGACAAAGAAAATTACGGCCGTTTATTAGCACATCAGTTTCCCAAAGACCAGCACGTTTTAGGACCACAGCAGGTAGAGACAAAAATTGACCAAGATAGCTATCTCTCCGGACAATTGGCACTCTGGGATCAAAGAGGCTCAAATGTGATCAGGGGAAATGTGCTGGCGATTCCAGTTGAGAATACGATATTATATGTTGAACCTATTTACTTACAAGCTGAAACTGCTGCCTATCCCGAATTAAGATTGGTAGTAATCATGCATGGTGATAAAATGAGTTATGCCCCTTCATTCGAACAGGCATTGAGAGGGCTTTTGGGTGAAGATAGATCAGCTGGAGTAGTGGTAGCAGATACTCAGGATACTTCTGTTCAGATACTTCCCGAGATAGCAACAAGCCAAATTGATCAGTTGGTACGTGAAGCCAATCAGGCGTTTGAGGATTATTTGAGACATACTGGTAGTAAAAACTTTGAACAAGCATCTAGATCTTTAAATACACTCGAAAATGCATTAAAAAATCTCAACCAAAAAACTTCTGAATTGACACAATAAACAATTATACAACTGATTAAAACCAACTCATTTATAAATAGTAAAGTTGAACTATGGAAATCAATATTGATTAGTCCCTAACCTGTGATGAAACAAAACACTTCATTATATATTTGTCCAACACCTATTGGGAACCTTGAAGATATCACTTTTCGTACAGTGAGGATATTAAAAGAAGCAGATCATATTCTGGCAGAAGACACCCGTACCTCTGGTACCCTCTTGAAACATTATGGTATTACCACTCCCACCAGCAGTTACCATACTTTTAATGAACACAGAGTGCTTCGCTCACTGATAGAGAGAATGAATAACGGGGAGGTATTAGCTTTAATATCAGATGCCGGAACCCCGGGTATTTCTGATCCGGGTTTTCTTATTGTAAGAGAATGTTTAAACCATCAACTTAAAGTAGAGTGTTTGCCAGGAGCAACCGCGTTTGTTCCAGCATTGATAAAATCAGGATTTCCCTCCGATAGTTTTGTTTTTGAAGGATTTTTGCCCCACAAAAAAGGGAGAAAAACCAAGTTTGAACAAATCAAGGAAGAAAAGAGGACAATAATATTGTATGAATCACCTCACAGGTTGAAGAAAACGTTGGCACAATTAAAAGAAATTTTGCCAGATCAACGGCAGATATCTGTATCACGGGAACTTACCAAAATTTTTGAAGAAACCATAACAGGTACTTCTGAAGAAGTAGAAACCTATTTCTCCACCAAAGAGGTGAAAGGGGAAATTGTAATTGTAATTAGTGCAGAATAGACCATCTATTCCATACCTGTCATAAGGCTTTCTTTGTCTACCGGAATTTGTATCTGATAGGTTTTCCCTTTTTTTACTTTTAATGATGTTTTGCGTAACCAGGGATTATATCTTTTCAGGATCTTGTAATTTATGCCTTGTGCTCTGGCAAATTCAGCCAAGTTATCAATGCTTTCTTCTACAGTTACCGGCTCAGTTGGTATCCAAGAGTATAAATGCTGTTTTGGAATATCATAACCATATTTTGCAGGGTGATTCATTATCTCTTTAATCGCGAGTAACCGAAAGACATACCTTGCAGTTTCTGAATTCAACAAAAGATCATAGTATGATGTCATTCCCTGTTCATCCATCCTGTCTTCCATGCCACGCATGCCTACATTGTAAGAAGCAGCTACATTTGTCCAATTACCAAACTTATTGTACGATCTTTTCAAATATTTTATCGCAGCTTCTGTTGATTTGATTGGATCATAACGTTCATCCACTTCATTGGTTACCTCCAATCCAAGCTCTTTTGCCGTTGATTCCAGCAATTGCCAATAACCTACAGCTTGCCTGTGTGAAACCACATTTTCCAACCCACTCTCTATCAATGGCAGATACTTAAAATCATCGGGAATGTTGTGCTCTTTTAAGATTTCAGAAATAATAGGGAGCCACCGGTTTGCCTTTTTGATGAGGGATATTGTGCTTGAATGAAAATAGATGTTCAGATGAATTTCATAGTCCATTCTTTCCCAAATATCCGGGATATGTAATGGTACTGGTTCTCCGGCAAATTCCATTATTTCAGGTCTGTCAAAAGTATAAACTTTTTGCACAAAAGGAATTTCAGTATCCGGCAATTTTAAAGGAGCCGGATTGTCTGCATCAGCTGACGGAACTGGAATTGGAATTATATCCTCTTTATTAAAAATACCATGAATTAAATATCCTGATAAAAAGGATATTAAAATCAAAACCAAGATAATAACTGAACCCTTTATACTAAAAGTTCGGTGAAAGAAGGTATTTTGCGTAGAATTCATCAATTACTTTTACTGCCTCTTCAGGTGTGTCAACTATGTTATATAATTCAAAATCTTTCTCGTCCACGTTGTTTTGCTCTGTAAGCACAACCTCTCTCAACCACTGATCTAATCCTGACCAAAAGCTTTTACCTACAAGTACAATTGGAAATCTGCCAATCTTCTTTGTTTGAATAAGAGTTAAAGCTTCAAATAGTTCATCCAATGTTCCAAATCCACCAGGCATTACTATAAAACCCTGTGAATAACGTACAAACATTACTTTTCTTACAAAAAAATAATCGAATGATATCAGTTTATCATTGTCGATAAAAGGATTGTGATGTTGTTCAAAAGGCAATTCAATATTTAATCCCACTGATTTTCCTCCTGCTTTTTTGGCACCTTTATTACCGGCCTCCATAATACCGGGGCCACCGCCTGTAATTACGCCATAGCCATGTTGTACCAATGTATAGGCAATATCTTCGGCCATTTTATAATAATGATGATCAGGTTTTACTCTTGCAGATCCAAATATGGTTACACAAGGGCCTATTTTGGCTAGTTTTTCAAAACCCTCAACAAATTCTGCCATTATTTTGAATATTGCCCAGGAATCTGAACTTTTAATTTCGTTCCAATCTTTATCTTTAAAGGCCATCCTGATCATATCATCATTCAGATCGTCTTTAGGCATCTTTTCATCTGAGCCATTTCCATTAGTATTCATTGTACAAAGTTTTATGTCATTAAAATTATCGAATTAAGGAAATTAAAAATAAGTCTATTCTCTCCTTGAAAAAACTGTTTTTTCAATTATTTTTCTTAATGTAGGATTTTCATGAAGTTGTATCATGTAATAGATTCTCATGCACAGATCATTTATTCCATACGGTAAAAAATCCTTATGCATTTGTAACGAATTAAAGTTTTATAAATTTGTCAAATTGTAACTATAAAAATTATACTTCTCATAATAATCAACTATTTTATTACATATAAATCAGAATTGCTCAAAAAATTAATTAAATGGATGCCGGTTAATAAAGGCCATCTAGAAGCGGAAAGGTTAGAATAAATTTTGTAAAATAATTTGAAAAAAGCATAATTATTACATTTGAATGATAAAAATAATTATCAAAATAACGGTTCAAGGAACTATTTAGGCTTATATTTGATTAAATAATCTAAAAACGAGAATACAATATCTGATTACACAGCTACAAATTAGTAATAAAAATTTAACCGGGAAATCTGATTAGATTTAAAAATAATAATTAAACTTTTGCATGAAGTTTGCATCATAGTTATATTTGGACATTCACCAAAAAAATTATAGGTATCACATTTTAACCAGGACAATATGGAATAAACCTCTACGTTAACTAAACAGGTAATTTGAAATGAACAAATTTGAGATCAGTGACAGGCAGCTAGTTTCACGTTATATCGATGGTAACGAGGAGGCTTTTGAAGCTTTGGTGAAGAGACATAAGTCTAAGATTTATACTGCTGTTTATTTGATTGTAAAAGACAGGTATGTAGCGGAAGACTTATTGCAGGAGACCTTTATAAAGGCAATTAATACCATTAAAGGTGGAAGGTATAACGAAGAGGGGAAATTTTTGCCATGGATCATGAGGATAGCACACAACTTGGCTATTGATTATTTCAGACGAGCCAAACGTTATCCAACAATCGTGATGGAAAACGGAAATAATGTTTTTAACACAATGGAATTTTCGGAGGATTCAATAGAATCCCTGCAAATAAAAAAAGATAGCCATACAAAACTTAGGAAACTTATTCAGGAATTGCCTGATACGCAAAGAGAGGTCTTGATTATGAGACACTACATGCAGATGAGTTTTCAAGAGATTGCAGAGGCTACTTGTGTAAGCATTAATACTGCCTTGGGTAGAATGAGATATGCGCTCATCAACCTAAGGAAAAAGATGGTAAAAAACAATATTGCCTATGACCAAAACTTTTACCCATGATGATTTGATAAGGTATATATATCGCGAAACCAGCGAGGAAGAAAGTAAAGAAGTTGAAAATGCCTTATTGTGTAATTCCAGGCTATCTGAATTATTCAAAGAATTGAAATCAATGATTATTAGCCTGGACGGCATCTTCTCTGAAGAACCGTCGGAACGTTCAATAGAAAATATTCTACATTATTCTAAATCCATGCAGTGCCATACGGTGAATTAATGGGATTAGTGTGGCATGCGGAAATCGGAACGTTATAAAGCTTTTATTGAATATTTTAATACTCATCAACCAGATGCGGATACGGAATTGCAGTTTAGCAATTCCTTTCAGCTGTTGATTGCTGTTATATTGAGTGCCCAATGCACCGATAAACGCGTCAATATGGTGTCACCTCCCCTTTTCGAAAGGTACCCTGATCCTTTGTCGTTATCTTTAGCTACGTTCGATGAAGTATTCCCTTTTATAAAAAGTATTTCTTATCCCAATAACAAAACCAGGCATCTGATTGGAATGGCAAACATGCTGGTGAAAGACTTTAATTCAGAAGTACCTTCAGATATAAAAGACCTTCAGAAATTACCTGGAGTAGGCAGAAAAACTGCTAATGTGGTGGCTAATGTAATATTCAAACAAGCTACTATGCCTGTTGATACCCATGTTTTCAGGGTATCGAGGAGAATTGGACTTACCAATCAGAATGCTAAAACACCATTGGAAGTTGAAAAGGAACTGGTAAAACATATTCCCAAAAAATTTCTCAGCCTTGCCCACCACTGGTTAATATTGCATGGAAGATATATTTGCATTGCAAGAAAACCAAAATGTGAAATCTGTAAAATCTCATATTTATGCAGGTATTATGCTCAAATCACAAAAAGCAGTTGAAAAAGAATGAGCGGCAAATGGGACTCGAACCCACGACCCTCAGCTTGGGAAGCTGATGCTCTACCAACTGAGCTACTGCCGCAATGAATTGGCAGATAAAGATAATTTAAATTTTAAGTTTACAAATGAATGTGGAAATATTTATTTGTCGGTGATACCTGTCACCCATATTAAAGCAGCCCCGGTGAAAAAAAAGAATATACCCAATACAGATGCCCATGTGTAAGTCCAAGGTAAACCACCCCGGGGAATCATTTGATCAAAGAAAAAAGGAAGGATCATTAAAATCAGAAGAATGATTCCGGGAATAATCATCACAATACCCACTTTTCTCATTGGATCCATAGCTGTCAGTTTTTAGTTTTACTAATGCCCTTCTTCTCTATTCTTTCCTCTTTTACTGATTTTAGTTGTTCTGTTATATCTGCTGGGTTTTTATTTTCCCTTTGTTTTTCCTCAGTAGATGTTTCACGTTTATTCCTAACTTTTTTCATGGTCATAAATATGAGGATAACCGGAATTGCAACAGCTATTAATCCAAGTATAATATATAATATTGTATTGTCCATAAGAAATCATTTTATCTCTATATTTAATACAAGGAGTGATCTAAATTTGTTTTATGAAAGACAATAATTATATATTGCGCACTTAGGAATCTTTTCTAAAAAATAGGACGTATATTTGTAAATATTTAAAATGATATTTACCTTTGCAGGCCAAATAATAGGGTACTGTGTACCATAGGGTAATTTAAAACGATTAAGTGATGAAACGTACATATCAACCATCGGTTAGGAAAAGGAAAAACAAGCATGGCTTTAGAAGCAGAATGGCTACTGCAGCAGGAAGAAACGTTTTAGCAAGCCGTCGTGCAAAAGGGCGTAAGAAACTAACCGTATCTGATGAACCCAGTTTACGGAAGTAGCAAGTAGTTTTAAAATGTGATGGAAGGCCATGATCAACCATCTTTTTTAAAATTTTCTTTTGGCAAAGACGAAAGACTGAAAAACACAAAAACTATAAAGGAACTTTTTGATAAAGGTTCCTCTTTTTTTATTTACCCCTTTAAGGTTTTTTACATCTCAATTCAAGATCCCGATTGTACTCAAAACAAAATTTTCATTTCTGTTTCGAAGAAGCTTTATAAAAAAGCTGTGGACAGAAACCTGATAAAAAGAAGAATAAGGGAAGCATATCGTTTGAACAAATCACGCATTCAACCAGCCCAACTCGAAAATGATTCTTTAATATTTGGCGTAATTTATGTTGGAAAACAGATTATGACATTTAAGGATATCGAATGCAAACTAAAAATGATTCTGGTGCGTTTAAAAGAAGTACGATCCAAGTAGTTGAAACATTTCACAAATAAATAATGAGAAACAAAATTATAAAAAAGACCTTCATTGGCGGTATAATTATCGTCCTCTTTAGTATTGTGGCTTTTAATTCCCCGGGTGAGAGGTATTTTGAGATAGCAAAAAATCTGGACATTTTTGCCACACTTTTCAAAGAAGTAAACACCTACTATGTAGATGAGATCAATCCTAATGAATTGATGAAAACGGGAATCAATGCCATGTTGATGTCATTGGACCCTTATACCAATTATATTCCTGAAGATGATATTGAAGATTACCGTACCATGACCACCGGCCAATATGGAGGTATTGGTGCTTTAATTGGTCAGAAAAACGGAAAAAATATGATTATCATGCCTTATGAAGGATTCCCCGCTTTTAAAAGTGGTTTAAAAATTGGCGATGAGATCATTAAAATTGACAATGTAGATGTAAAAAATAAATCGACCAATGAGGTAAGCAAATTATTAAAAGGACAAGCGAATACCGAGATGGTAATTTCAATAAAGCGTTTAAGTGAAGATAAACCTATGGAATTTAAGGTGATGAGAGAAAAAATCACCATTAACAATGTTCCTTACCATGGCATGATTTCGGACAAAATAGGATACATTAAGCTAAGTGATTTTACCACAGGTGCAAGCAAAGAAGTGAAAAACGCATTGGAGGAGTTGAAATCTAAAGGAGCTGAAAAAATAGTTCTTGATCTGCGGGATAATCCGGGAGGACTTTTGAGCGAGGCAGTAAATGTATCAAATTTATTTATTCCACGCGGTTCAGAGGTAGTTCATACCAAAGGAAAAGTAACAGATTGGAACAAAGAATATAAAGCGTTAGACCAACCCGCAGATACTGAAATACCACTTGCTGTATTAACCAGTGGCAGAAGTGCTTCTGCAGCAGAAATTGTGGCGGGAGTAATTCAGGATTACGACAGAGGAGTGTTAGTTGGAGCCAGAACTTTTGGCAAAGGATTGGTACAAGCCACTCGCCCACTTACGTATAATTCACAACTGAAAGTAACTACAGCAAAATACTATATTCCGAGTGGTCGGTGTATTCAAGCTATCGACTATAGCGAAAAAACCCTGGAAGGTGGCGTTTTGGTAGTACCTGACTCATTAAAAACAGAATTTAAAACTACTAATGGTCGATTGGTGTATGATGGTGGCGGAATTACACCAGATAAAGAAGTTGAGAATTTTTCTTATGCTCCCATTACTGCTAGTTTGGTTTCCAAAGGTTTAATCTTTGATTATGCCACAATTTATTATTATAAACATCCAACAATAGCTAAACCTAAAGAATTTAAGGTGAGTGAGGCTACCTATCTAGATTTTGTAAAGTGGTTATCTGATAAAGATTATGATTATACCACCAAGGTGGAACAAACTATGGAAGATTTGATTGGGAACTCTAAAGAAGAAAAATACTTTGCGGAAATAGAAGATCAGATAAATGATTTGAAAAAGAAAATCTACCACAATAAAGAAAATGACCTTCAAAATTTTAAGACTGAGATCATGCAGGCTTTAAAAGAAGAGATCGTTTCACGTTATTATTTTAGAAGGGGTGTAGTAGAGGTATCATTTGATCATGATCCGGTAATCCTGGAAGCAGTAAACACATTAAATAATAAGGATGATTATAAAGTAGTATTATCGAAAAGATAATATTCACAGAGGAATTAATTTCAAAAAAGCCGGATAGAACCGGCTTTTTTATTGTACATAATTCATGTATTCACAAAAAGCTTGATTGTGCGTTTGCTGTGTGAATTTTACTATTTTTGCCCATTATATAAGCATAGAAGATAATGTCAATTATATTGAGTATTGAAACAGCGACCAATGTGTGTTCAGTTTCAATTCAAAGGGATAATGAACTTTTAGGTTTGAAGGAACTATTTACCGACAAATCCCATTCAGGATTATTGCCTGTACTTATTCGTGATTTACTTTATCAATGTGGATATTCAGTCAATGATTTAAGTGCTGTTGCTGTGTCTAAAGGACCAGGTTCATATACTGGACTCAGGATCGGCACCAGTGCTGCCAAAGGTCTTTGTTATGCCCTTAAAATACCCTTGATTAGTGTAAATACGCTAAAGGCGATGGCTAATGGAATGATTAAATATAATATACATGAATATTTAATGTGTCCTATGTTGGATGCACGGCGTATGGAAGTTTATTGTCTATTGACCGATAATGAGAGCAGGGTGTATGAAGATACGCAAGCCTTAATTATGGACAGTGATACATTTACTAATTTAATATCTGATCGAAATGTGTTGATATTTGGTCCGGGATCAGAAAAATTAAAACAAATTGAACAAATACCGGCAAAAGCTGTCTTTATTGATCAGATACGTCCATCAGCTGTACAAATTGGGCATTTGGCCTACCAAAAATTTCAGCAGGGTTTATTTGAAGATCTGGCGTATTTTGAGCCATTTTATCTAAAGGAATTTATAACCAGGAAACCTAAAGCAAAATTTTAAAGTTTTAGCGATATGGAAAAAGATGTAATTATTAACAGAGTTGCTGCAAGTCCATTAGTAACAATTGATTTGGAAGAATATTTTCCTGAAGGAGAATCGGTTGTTTATGACCTTCGTCATAATCTGTATCAGGACATGATTTTAAAGGAGAAGGATTTCAGGGAGTTTATAAAAACCCATGATTGGACGATTTATCAAGATAAAAATGTAGCGATTTGTTGCACTACAGATGCTATTGTGCCCATGTGGGCTTTTATGCTAGTAGCAACTAAACTTTCACCTTACGCAAAAAATTATGTTTTTGGAGAACTGAATTTGCTGGAAGCGTTTATGTGGAAAGAAAAATTAAAGTCCTTACATGGAGAAGATTATATAAATACCAAAGTGGTGATCAAAGGTTGTGGACAAAAAACCATTCCAGCAGCTGCCTACGTTGAAGTGGTACGCATACTTCAACCCTATGTGGCAAGTATTATGTTTGGTGAACCGTGTAGCACTGTTCCTGTTTACAAAAAAAGCATCAAATAGTAGCCATCAATTTACCCGGTTAAAATCACCTCTTAGCTTCCTAAACCTGCTTCTTGCTTCTGCTACAAAAACACTTCCTGGAAATTTTTTTAGAAATTCCTGATAAATCTCCATTGCTTTGTCCCTATCTTTTAAATCTTCTTCATAGATCTTCCCGGTAAGAAAATAGGCATCGTCACTATAAATGTCATAGGAATAATTTTTTATGATTTGCGATAGGTCTTCAATAGATTCTACATAACGACCAAAATCCCTGAGTAATCTAGCACGCAACAACAACACCTCATCTGTGATGCTGTGATTCTTATAATTCACCAACATAACTGATAAAGCATCAAGCCCTTCCTGCTTTTTATTTCGAAAAAGCATTAGCTCAATTTTAGCATATTCTCTTAAGGCAGCACCAGAGGTATCCATTACCGTATTATCCTGAATAAGCGAACTTAAAGCCATGGCATCATTTGCAATTTCCCTGGAAGTAGCTTGCTTTAAAATATCGAGATGTTCCTGAGCAAGGGCAAATTCGCCTTTATAAAAATTCAATTTAGCGTTTTTTAGTTTTGCTTCATAACCCATTAATGTTTCCTTCTGTGACTTTTCAACTTGTGAATAAAGTAAAGTTGATTCCCACGGTTGATCAATAAAAAGGTAAATATCACCCAGGTCTATTTTACATTTCGCTTTAAATAAAGTACCCAATCCGTTTAACTGCGTCAATTGCTCTAAAATGCTAATTGCTATTTCATATTCATCAAGATAAAATGCATGTAATAATGCTTTATTCCGAAGTGATTCAACTGTATTGGCATTAATTCCAATTTCCTTTATTAGTTGATCATAATCGTCTACCAATTTGCTTATTTCCTGTTGATCGATGGGAAAAGTGTTTTTTATCATTTCCTCTCTTGATTTTATGATCATGCTTTTAGCTATTGCGTAGTTCATGGATTGGGGATATTCCTTCACCACATATTCAAAAATACGGATGGCATTTTCGAAATCTTTATTCTCTAATGCTATCAAACCTACATCAAGCACCATCGATCCATTGTACCTTAATCGTTTATCAATCGCCCGTGCCTGAATAAATGCACCATAGAAATTCTTCTGCTGCATATTCACCCAAATCAAAAGTTCATTATGGATTTTACTGTCCGCGTTTTCCTGAACCTGATCTATTAAATAAGCTTCCAGAATGTCAAAATCTCCCTCTTCATTCAATAAATTTTGCAACATGTTTTGAACATAGGTAAGATTAGCGACATTTTGACTGGCATAATTTATAAATTCCTCAATCATGCCTTGTTTATTGTTGGTAAACCGGTAGACATTTGCCATTTCCAGTGCATACAAAAAGGGATCAGCTGCATGTTTACGTCCTGCTCTATACGCTATTATTGCCTGATCCGTCAATTGATGGCTTAATAAGTACTGAGCTAGTACTCTGATTCTGTTTATATCACTTTTGTATTCTTCTATCAGCTTGTTAAAATAGTTTAATTCTTTGGCTTTATCATTTTGACGCGAATAAATTCTCCCTAAGTCTACCTGGTAGATCATATTTTGGGGATTACGCCGGATCAACCTGTTTATATATTTTTCTGCTTCATCAAATTCATTTTCATTCAAGAGTATATTAAAATAATTAGAATGAACCAGTGGTATGTTTTCATTCTTTTTTATGAGTTGTTCATACATACTCCTGGCTTTTTCTGCTTCTTTATTATTATAGTATTCGTGCGCAATGGCTATATCATTAAAATCCTGAGCCCATAAATTAAAACTGAGTACAAAAAATACTAAGTTAATAATGCTAAAATATTTGAATTTAAAAGTTATCGACATTTACGTATGGCTAATAATGTTAATATAAAACTTTTTTAAGAAAATAATATTGTTTCTATTATGATGTGGATATGTGGAAAACAAATAACAGTTTAGTTTGGTATATCCAATTGTGGATAAGGACTAATTTTTTCCACTATATTCACACATGGTATTCCACAGGTAATTACTTGATAATGAACAAGTTACCTATTATTGTGGATATATTCTGTAAATGGACATTGTTTAAAACTTTTTAAATGTTACTGTTGAAAATCATGTTATTGCCAAATGGTCCAATGGTGATAAGTCACGTAATTTAGATGTAATATTTTACTTGGATTAGTATGTTCAAATTATGAACAATTTATTTAAGTAAGTCACAAACAATTAACAAGTTTTCCACAATGCTTATCGTAGATCAATATTAATATCTGTCATTTCCCAATTGGCTTTAACAGACAATACTTCTATTTTTCCTTCCGGGTTTTTATAAAAAACAACTGGTTCTGGTGGTTTGTTTTCAAGTATATTACCAGGATCCCATTTCCCGTTATCATTTAGATCCAAAATTACCCTGATACTATAATTTCCAGTAGGAACTAAATTAAAATTAAATGTATTTGATGTACTTTGTTCCATTACTACTTTATTGTTGTTTAGTAATTGGACTACAAGATTTGGCTCATTGGCACGAATTCTCCCTTTGATGGTTCCATAATTAACGGGATTAATTATCTTGTAATTATTAAAAATATTATTACTTGAATCCATATCTGCACTTATAAATGTACCTTTTGCTGAAGTAAAAATAATTTGGGATTGGTTTGGTTGAGGGATATTTAATTTTTTATTAATTGAAACAATATCCCTGTTTTTCGAGAATGCTATTTCTTCAGCGGTAACAAAATCAAAATTTGTGCTATCATACAAAAAGTATATGCTGTCAAAATTGACATGCTGAATTGGTTTATTAAATATAATTTCGCCTTTAAAATTTGTTGAGATATCTTTATCATTCTGAGGACTTATTTGCTGGGTAAATTGTTCCTTTGCTAATCTTGAAGCAGAGAACTTTACAAAAAGTGTATCATATACTACATTATTCAAAGAATCTGATGCCATTATATTCACTTTAAGGCTATCAATATTGTCAAAAGTATTATATATTCTTATTTTTTTTTGTTCATCAATAAAATTGCTATATATGGATATATCTTCAGAAGAAGGTTTTATTTGATAATCTACAACAGATTTATTAAATGTGATGTCAAAATAGTGTCTGATTGGCCTTGATGATACTAATCTTAAATCATTTACATTGAGTGTTATTTGGGGGATTTTTAAGTCTGTAACAGATGAAGTTAGTTGAATTGTATCAGGAATAAATCCATAAGATTCTGTAGCCGGATTTAATACAAGGTTATTGTTTTTGTCTGAAAAGGAATAGATCCTAAAGTCTGCTGAAATTAAGTTTTCCAACAAAAAATTTCCTTCAGTATCGGTCATCGTAAAATACATCGGTTTTCCTGTTAGGGCAGTTAAGGTATCTTCTTTTTTGTAGATTGCTACTACTGCATCCTTCACAGGTTTGTCGGTTAACAAATCATAAACCTTACCTGATATATATAGAGAATCAAGAACATCGCCGGTACTAAATACAATTTTAGGATGTTCCCATACATTTCCCTCTGTTAAATCTTTTATAGATTTCTGAAAATTGAATGTATATGTAGTATTTTCCAGAAAGGGGTTGTCTTCGTCGAATTGAATTGTAATTTTTTTTGACCCTGCTTTTACTTTGTATTCTGATTCCACACGAGGTGTGATGAGTAATTGTGTATTTAACTTATCTGTTTTGATAAATTTACTAAATTCCAATGTTAATGTTTTTCCTTTAAAATTGGTTGTTTTATGAGAAGGTGTCGATAAAACCAGTACGGGTGGAATTGTATCTTTTGGTCCGCCAGTAGGTCTAACCTCATTAGCACAGGATATGATTGTCCACGCAAACAGGATAACAATAGCTAAGGGTAATAATAGTTTAAATTTCATAGTAATTGTTTATCTGCCGAGATAGACCATTAATACAGAAATATCAGCTGGAGATACACCACTAATCCTGGCAGCTTGACCAATAGTAGAAGGTTTTATCTTAACAAATTTTTCCCTTGCTTCAGTAGAAATAGCTGTTAATCTTTGATAGTCGAATTCTGCTGGGATTTTATAATGTTCCAAACTTTCAATTTTTTCAGCCAGTTTTTGTTCTTTATCAATATATGTATCGTATTTAATCAAAATTTCAGCCTGTTCGAATTCTTCTTGAGTATACGAAGTTAACCATTCTGTTAACAATGAATCTTTAACTAAACTGTCAATATGTATTTCAGGACGTTTTAGTAAATTAATTATTGAAGTTTTTTCTTTAATTTCTGCTGTACCCATTTTTGTCAGAAATGAATTGATTTCATTAGGATCAACTTTCTTTGATTTTAATTCATTCAATAATTGTGCTATTTTCTGTTTTTTACAAATTACTTTTTCGAACCTATCTTGTGAAGCAAGTCCTAAATGATATCCAATTTCTGTCAATCTTATATCTGCATTATCTTGACGCAGTAATATTCTATATTCAGCTCGTGAAGTAAACATTCTGTAAGGTTCTTCAGCACCTTTATTGATGAGATCATCGATAAGAACACCAATATAGGCATCAGATCTTTTTAAAATAAATGGATTTTCCTCGTTGATTTTTCTATTTGCATTTATTCCTGCCATTAATCCTTGACATGCGGCCTCTTCATATCCAGTAGTACCATTGATTTGACCTGCAAAATATAAGTTATCTATTATTTTTGTTTCAAGAGTATGTTGCAATTGTGTAGGTGGAAAATAGTCATACTCAATAGCATATCCGGGTCTAAACATTTTTACACTTTCAAAACCGGGTATTTTCAAAAGAGCTTTGTATTGTACATCTTCCGGCAATGAAGTAGAAAACCCATTGATATATACCTCAACAGTATTCCATCCTTCAGGTTCAATAAAAAGCTGATGTCTATCTCTGTGTGAAAACCTATTTATTTTATCTTCTATGGAAGGGCAATATCTTGGCCCAATACCTTTTATTCTACCCTGGAACATAGGAGATCGATCAAATCCGGTTTCAAGTGTTTTATGTACTTCTTGATTAGTATATGTAATAAAACAGCTTTTCTGGTATTCTAATGGTGAAGTAATTTCAGAATAAGAGAATTTTCCGGGAATATTATCACCTTTTTGCTCTTCGCAAATATTGTAATTTATTGTTCTCCCATCTAATCTTGGTGGTGTACCTGTTTTCATTCTCCCTGATTCGAAACCCAAGGAAATAAGTTGTTCTGTTAAACCTGTTGCCGCTTTTTCACCTGTTCTCCCTCCTCCTATTTTTTTTTCACCAATATGAATAACCCCGTTTAGAAAAGTACCATTGGTTAAAACCACGCTTTTTGATTTGATTTCTACCCCTATTCCGGTCCGTACTCCTACACACCTATTATCTTTGATCAATAAACCAGTAACCATTTCTTGCCAAAAATCTATATTAGGCGTGTTTTCTAAAAGAGTTCGCCACTCAATTGAAAATTGTACTCTGTCATTTTGAGTACGCGGACTCCACATTGCAGGACCTTTTGACTTGTTCAACATGCGGAATTGAATCATTGATTTATCGGATACTATACCCGAATAACCGCCTAAAGCATCGATTTCCCTGACTATTTGCCCTTTAGCCACGCCCCCCATTGCAGGATTACACGACATTTGAGCCATATTCATCATGTTCATCGTTACCAAAAGCACTTTAGAACCCATATTGGCAGCAGCTGCAGCTGCTTCACAACCGGCATGACCGGCCCCAACCACTATAACATCGTATTCTTGAAACATTTTAATTTTTAGCTACTGTTCCACGTGGAACAATTAATTTATCGTTTAATTTTCTGATGTTCCACGTGGAACATCTTCCCACAAATTCAAATAATTATTCTCCTTCTCTCTGATAATTTTTTGGTCAGCTTTTGATTTGTCCTTATAACCTATTAGATGTAAAACACCATGTATGATTACGCGTTTTAGTTCATGTTCAAACGTAACATTAAAATTTTTTGCGTTCTCTATTACTCTATCAATACTAATAAATACATCACCTTCTAACATATTGTCGTCTTCGGAATGATCAAAGGTGATGATATCAGTAAAAGTTTGATGTTGAAGATATTGCTGATTTAATTCTAACAAGTATTGATCAGAACAAAATATATAGTTTAATCCAATAATTTCCTTGCCTTCCATAGCAACTACATTGGAAATCCATTTAGAGATTTTTCGTTGACTTTTTAAAGAAAAATCTATGTCTTCAAAAAAATAATTGATAACAGGCATTTAATCGACGTAGAAATGCAACTCCACTATCTTTCCATTATTCTTAAAATGTACTTCATCGCAGAGGTGTTTCATTAAAAATATTCCTCTACCGCTGGGTTTGTCGATATTTTCTGGTGAGGTAGGATCAGGTAAATTATTATAATCAAACCCTTCCCCTTCGTCTTCTATCACGAATTTTAAAATACTTTCATTAAGGGTAAGAGAAAGATTTACATTTTTATGCTTATCGCTACGATTGCCATGTTTTATAGCATTGTTAACTGATTCGGTTACGGCAATCATTATATTGCCATAAATGTCATCATCCAAACTAAATTTATCTTTGGCATTATCAATAAAGCTTTCGATGATCCTAATATTTTCCGCTAAGGAAGGAATCTGAATCTTAATGGAATCCATAATATTTTCTTCAGGAGTTTTTATTCTTTTAACCTTTTAAAATATTCATTAATTTCTTTCTTGTAATAAGGGTTCATTTTCAAAGGAACGGTTTTTAGTAATTCTATTTCCTGCTCCTTATTAAGGATATACTGTTCAAATGCCGGGGGCACCCTTCTTTCAAATTCTCTGGCTTGTTCACCTTCCCTCTTTTCGTCCAGCTCCCTTTCTCTCATTGAATTTTCAGCTTCAAGCAAACGAGTGAGAATTTCTTGTTGTCGCTTGATAGTCCTTTCTGAAAGTTGTTTATTGACCAAATCCAATTCTGTCTGCTCCATTTGTTCCATTAAATGATCCAAACCATCTCCTCCTTCTTTTCCTTTTTGATCACTCTTCTGTTGGGCTTCCTTCAATGCTTGCCTGATCATTTCTTGCTCTGCCGCTAATTTGGCTAATTCTTCCGATAGTTGTCTACCGGTTTTACCACTTTTTTTCAATTGGTCGATTTTTTCATTTAATTGTTTTTGAAGCTCTCCCATATTAGGCAAGGGTTGATTGCCCTTCTTGTCTCCTTTATTGGGCATTCCCATTGCATCTGCCATTTGTTGTTGCATTTGTTGCAACACGTCACTAAGCATTAACGCAAGATTATTCATTGAGGTCATTGCAAATTGTTGTTTACCAACAGCCTCATTCTTTTTTCTTTCCTGAAGGGCTTTGAGACTTTCGTCCATATGACTATTCATGTCATCTACTTCGCGCGTAACAAAAGATCGTATCTGAAAAACACGTTCTGCTAAAGCTCTTAAGCTGTCTTCAATAATTTGAGCATCATCTTTTAACTTATGTTGCTGTTGGGTGAGCTCTACAAAACGCGGATCACTTTGATTAACTTTTCTGAAATCCAACATAAGATCTTCCTGCGAAAAAGAAAGTTTAATTAAGTTATCCTGAATATGACGGAGAAAATCAAGGTTTTCCTGCATCATCGACATCTCCATGTTCATTTGCATCTGCTCCATTTTTTGAGCCATTTGCTGCATTTCTTTCGACATGTTTTTCTGTGACTCCTGAGCTTTATTTCTTTTCTTTTGCTCTAACGCATCATTGGTATTCTTTTGTTCCTCTTCCAGTTTTTGTTGCTCTTTCGACATGTCTTGCATAGGACGAGGATTTTTAAGATCCTGATTCATTTTTTGCAATTCATCAATGGACTCTTTCAGCTCCTCCTGTTCCTGGTTCAATTCTTCTTGTTTTTCTTTAACATCATCCAGATCTGACTTTTTTTCACCTGTTTCTTCAGCCAATTTTTCCTGTTTTTCAGAAAGTTCATTGGTTTCTTTTATGACATCATCAAGCTTAAAATCAAATTTCATCTGCTTGAATAACTCTAATGTCCTGGTCAGTTCTTTTTCAAGATTTTCTTCCGAGTGACTAATTTTTTCAAGCTGATTCTTCAGATCGTCAATGTTTTTGTTTTCTTCAAGCAGTTTTTGAAGTTCCTCGTATAGCTTCTTCGTTTCTTCATCAAGTAACTCATCCATTAACTGCTGAAGTTGCTCAGCTTTTTCTTTGATGCTCTGTTTTTTTTCTTCTGAGAATCGTTCTCTTTTAGCTGTTTCGTCTTTAAATTGTTCCTGCAATTCCTTAAGTTGTTTTTCCAACTCTTCTTTTTGATCAATCAAATCACTGATCATTTTTTCTTCCTGCCAGCTGATGTCCCGCTTACCTTTAAGCCGATCGATGCTTTTATCTATATTTTCATTTAGTTCACGGGCTTTTTGTATATTCTTATCTATTTGTTCCTGTGACCTTGACGAAGATTTCTCAATCTCTTCTTTCAGCTCCTTTTTATCTGGAACCCTAAATTGATATATTGCTGTCCGGCTGGATTTAGAGCCATTAACACCATCGTTATCCCTTACTTGTAAAAAGTATTCAACTTGATCGCCACTAGTAAGATTTAAACTGTCAAGAAACCATTGATAATAATAGCTTTGACTGGATTTTGATGGATCGAAATTTAATTTAAGTGTCTGATAATCAGGAGGATTGTTTATTTCAGAAGACTCCACCGTTCTATAAAACAAACGCAGATCAGTTAACCCATGATCATCGGTTACATTTCCTCCAAGTACAATATAATTATAATAACTTGTATCCTGTAGTTGTTCTAATGTTATCACCGGGTATTCGTCCGGTATAACCTCAATATGGTAGCGTATGATATCTTTATTATCTGAATACTGATTTTTTAAAGCAACAAGATAATTGTCGGATTCGATTAGCCTTCTTTCGAATTCGAAAATATCATTTCCTGATCGCTGTAGCTGGTTTATCGTCTTATCACTTTCAAAAATCATATTTACAGTATCAGCTTTCAAAGTATTAAACTGCCAGGTAACTATAGATCCTTCAGGAATTTCAAGGTTGCCGGTATTTGTGAATCTGTTGTTTTCCAGCTTTAAATAATCAGGATAATCAACCAGGATATTAAAATTTTTTAAATTTGGTCGTTCAACTACTTTCACTTTAAATGAACGGGATGAAAAACCTGCTGCTTCAAAATTGAAAGTTTCATCATGCTGAATTTTACCGAATGTATATTTATATTGCTCATCATTCTGATGAAGTTTTATTTTTCTACCTTGATTAACAAGATAAACCGAGGTTGGAATTGCTTTGCCCTTTAAACCAAGGTTGATTTCAAAATCCTCATTTTTAAATGCCAATAGGTTTTCATTATCCAATACAAATTGGAAAGGTGCTTCAGGAATGAATTCTTTATTGTAATGAATTATTCTCTCAGAACTTTTTATTATGTCTGGAGCAGCTATTATCATAATCAACGCAATTCCAATCACTGGAAGAGCGATTTTGGCATATTTCAGATTTACCTTAAAGTTTATTGCCTCATTAAAGGGAATATTAGTAATTTCTCTGGATTTCTGTTCTACACTAGCCTTTGCTAACTGGTTTTCTTCTGAAATCAGTTTTTCCAATTGAAGAATATTCAGCAATTTATCATCAACAGCAGGGAAATAACTACCAATATTTTTTGCAGCTTGTTCATTACTGATTTGTTTATTCCTGAACAACATTCTCATTAAAGGATCAATAATATACCTTCCTAATAAAAATAAACTGGCAGCAATAAATATAAATAACAATGCCGCCCGGATGGCGGATCCAAACCGAAATGAATATTCTAAAAAATTGAACAATATAAAGGCAGCAGTGATTATTGAAAGTGTAATTAAAGCACCTCTTATCATTAAATCTTTATAGAAATTCTTTTTATATTCAAATAATTTTTGTTTAAGGTCTTTATTCATTTTTATCAATTCATATGGTCAACAGCTTCTTCCCAATAAAGATTCTAACGCTTGCCACTGCCATCAGGTTCAATTTAGTTGCACCTTAAATTTGTGCAAATATACTTTATAAATGTGATATCAGACAATTTCTAATAAAACAGGACAGTGGTCTGAATGAACCGCATCTTTGAGAATAACGGATCTTTTAAGATTTTCTTTTAAATTTTCACTTGCCAGGAAATAATCAATTCGCCAGCCCAGGTTTTTCGACCGGGAGTTATATATGTTGCTCCACCAGGTATAATGATGAGGATCATTATTAAAGTGACGGAATACATCCAAAAACCCATTATCAAGAAAACGATCAAGCCACTCACGTTCTTCCGGTAAAAACCCTGACGACCTTTTATTGGATACTGGGTTGTGAATATCGATGGCTTTATGACAAATATTTATATCTCCACAAATGATCAGTTTAGGATGCTGTGCCAGAAATGCACCAATAAAAGTAGAGAAATATTCCAGCCACTGCATTTTAAATGCCTGACGGATTTCCCCACTGCTACCTGAAGGAAAATATACATTCATAAGTGTAAAATCTGAAAAACAGATGGCCAATACCCGCCCTTCTGAATCATAAACAGGCATGTCACAGCCTTTGATTACTTGTAGGGGTTCAATTTTTGATAAAATTACTGTACCACTGTACCCTTTTTTTTCGGCAGCGTTCCAATAAATATATCGGTATCCCAATTGCCTGAAAAGATCAAGATCCACCTGATCTTCATTGGCCTTTACTTCCTGAAAGCATACTACATCTGCAGCTACAAAACTCATCCATTCCACCAGACCTTTTTTAATAGCGGCTCTGATGCCATTGATATTGTATGTAACTAACTTCATATTAAAACCCTAACTCCTTTTCAAAATATTCTATTGCATGCATTTTCAAGAGTTTTTCCTGTTCCAGTAAATCAAATTTTGGAAGATTTTTGATCAATTTCCAATGAGGCCATCCGTCCTGGTCCAATCCTTCCAATTCATAAAAACCAGAATAACTGAGTATTTTGCAAATAGCAATATGCATAAGATCCTGTTTTTCTTCCTTTGAAAATCTTCTGGCACCTTTGCCTAACTCCTGCATACCTATGAGAAATAGCACACCGTTCAAATCTTTAGGTTTTTTACCCACGGAAACTTCAATTTTCTTAATTATTCTTTGCCAGTTAATTTCTAATTCAAGATCCTTTTGATACATCTGTTCTTTTTGTTTTTTATGAGATTAATACCTGCTATGTTTTCTGGATATTGATATGTCAACGGTAAAACAGGCTTTCTACGTATCAAAATTCATGCTTTTCCAAATAAAAACCAGAACAATTAGGGATTTAGAAAAAATTATTTTATTTTGAATGTCTAAATTTTATTTATGATCAGAGATTTTCTATTCCTAATATTTCCGGAGTATTGTCACGGATGTTACCAACCTCTGGTAAAGGGAGAAAAACATCTGTGCATAAAATGCATTTCTCAGCTTCCCAAAACCCATTTTCATTTGGTTAAGGAATCTCCTTTGTCTTCAAAACTAAGCAACCTCAACAAACTGCATCATGCAATGTCTTATGTGAAATTTGTAAAAGGGGGGACCATACAGAAGTTGATGCACAAGATAAAGTATGAAAACAAACCTGAGATTGCAGAAATGCTGGGTTATTGGTATGGCATTGATCTGGTGTCGGCTGGAATGGATAAAATATTTAATTTTATCCTGCCTGTTCCTTTACATGTGGTAAAGCTTCGTAAACGGGGTTATAATCAAAGTGCTTACTTTGCAGCAGGCTTGTCAAGGGCATTGCATATCCCATATAGTGATAAGATTTTGGTACGAATAAAAAAAAGTGAGACCCAAACCAGAAAATCCAAGGTGGAAAGGTGGCGCAATGTAGAAGGGATATTTCAAATAATAGATCCAAACATTATTCAAGATAAACATATCTTGATTGTAGATGATGTTTTGACTACTGGTTCAACTATTGAAGCATGTGCTGTTGCACTTGAACCACATTGCGCAGCCGTTAGTGTGGCAACTCTGGCTGTAGCACAATAATGTTACATATTTTCCATGTTTCCAATTTGAATTTTAAGTGCTTGAACGGAGATCTGGATCTCTCTGATGGAAATGGCCAACGAAATTAATAATGCCAGTAAGGCGATACCAAACACATATTCAGCAGCCGACTGTAAACCAGCATATATCAAAAACATAGTAAGAACACATAAAAATAGAGAGAATATACCCAAAAGTTGCATATTCTTGGTCATAATGACGCGCTTCCGAAGATTGACAATTTGTTCTGCAAGTATCTCGTCGGGATTTTCCCTGTATTTTGAATGAAGGCCTCTGATCAATGCCGCCAAAGCCAAAAACCGATTGGTGTAAGCCAGTAACAGCAACGATATGGCCGGGAAAAGCAAAGCCGGAGTAGTTAAAGTTAAACTTTGATCCATGCAGAAATGATTTTATGGGTTAAAGATATGTGGTTACGATGAATAATAATTGCCTTTGTTCTCAGAATTTGGCAACATTTAGAATGTTTTAAATGTTTTGGAATGAATGTCAAAAGCTTAACAATATAAATTTTCCAATTCATTTGTCAAACTGCTTTTTAATTCGTTCAAATTGTAAGGGAAAACCATTGACATTTAATAATTTGGTATTTTAATTACCCAATATGAGTTTAAAACTGAAAGATATACAAACACCAATTGTGGAAGAAATGGCTGAATTTGAGTTAAAATTCAGGAAATCCATGAAAACCCGTGTGCTGTTGCTTGACAAAATTATGAGTTATATTGTGAAGCGCAAGGGTAAACAGATGCGTCCGATGTTTGTATTTTTAGCTGCAGGTGCAGTAGGCAATATCAATGAAGCCACTTATCGTGGAGCAGCACTGATAGAACTATTACATACCGCTACCCTGGTACATGACGATGTGGTCGATGATGCAAACTACCGGAGGGGTTTTTTTTCGATCAATGCTTTATGGAAGAATAAAATTGCCGTGTTGGTTGGTGATTATCTATTATCCCGTGGTTTGTTGCTGGCTGTGGAACACGAAGATTTTAATTTATTAAAGATTGTTTCAGAAGCAGTAAAGGAAATGAGTGAGGGGGAGTTGTTGCAAATGGAAAAAGCGAGAAATCTTGATATTACCGAAGAGGTGTATTATCAAATAATTCGTCAAAAGACAGCTTCGTTGATAGCTTCGTGTTGTGGTGTAGGTGCGGCATCGGTTGGGGCAGATCAGCTGACCATCAGCAAGATGAGGAGCTTTGGAGAAAAAGTAGGTATGGCTTTTCAGATCAAAGATGACTTGTTCGACTACGGTGCCTCAGAAATAGGAAAACCTGTGGGTATCGACATTCGTGAAAAAAAGATGACACTTCCATTGATTTATTCCCTTCAACGGGCTTCCTGGCTCGATAAGCGAAGGATTATTTATATGGTAAAAAACCAAAGTGAGCAACAAAGCAAAGTGGACGAAGTGATATCTTTTGTGAAAAAATCGGGTGGAATAGAATATGCCAAAGAGATCATGAACAACTTCTATCAGGAAGCAATAGAAATTCTCAATGGATTCGAACCTTCAGAGTATAAAGAATCACTTAGCCAATTGTTAAAGTTTACCATTGAGAGGGAAAAGTAAAATTTATTTCCTGTGCAAAAAGAATTTTATCAATGATAAAAACATCCCTTTTTTCATTTTTGCCTGTAATTTTTTCTGTTTGGCGATCTTTTTGTCCCGGTAAACCTTCACGGCTACCCCAGTAGAAATAAGAATGATCAGTCCGGCAATTAGTTTTTGAATTACGGCCTCCCGATTATATTTCCACTGGGCCCTAACGCCTTTTTCAGCAAAGAAGTTAGGAAAATATCCTTTCGAAATATCTGATAATACCCCTTCCACTACATTGATTCTATCTGCCAGCAATAAGGGTAACCAATGTCCAAAACTACCTTCACCATATTTGAAAGCAATGCGGCGTATTACACCACTTAATCCTGATGGGGGTACTGAAGTACCAAATACTGCTGTTAGATTTGGTCGTTCATTAGAATGCAAAACTTCTACACTCTCAGCCTGTTGAGAGGGTCTGTCCCAATTGTAACCACCCTGTTCTTCGTCAGTCCTATTTTTTATCGGGTAAGTGGGATCGTTTTTCGTATCAGTATCTATTCCCCACCCTTTTAATTTTGTGGGATTTTTTACATTTTTTTTCATAACTTGTTAATTAGCTGATGATGGTATAAGTACCGTTTTTATACAATTATCCAGTTTATCCGAAAAGATTCTGTAGGCATCTGAAACCTCTTCCAAAGGCATACGGTGGGTAATTAATTCTTTAGGATTAATATTACCCTTTTGAACATGATCTATCATTTTAGGAAGCAACCGTTTTACTGATGCCTGATTGGCACGAATAGTAATACCTTTATTCACCACGTTTCCAATAGGAATTAGATTTCCAGTGGGACCATACACACCAACAATTGATACAATACCTCCTTTTTTCACAGAATTGATTGCCCACATTAAAGCAGTTGCAGATCCGGCTTGTAATAAAAGCTTTCGCCCAGTTATGGTTTGCAAGGCACTACCTGCCGCTTCAGCACCAACGGCATCGATGCACACATCAGCTCCTAAGGAATCTGTTGTTCTTTTTAAGAAAACTACCGGATCTTCCAGGGATCTGAAATTATAAACTTCACATTTGGCATATTTTTTTACAAATTCCAATCGATACTCCACATGGTCAATTACAATTACACGCCCTGCACCAAATAACCAGGCACAACGCGCCGCCATAATGCCTATGGGTCCGGCTCCAAACACAACTACTGTATCACCTTTCTGAATACCCCCCATTTCAGCGGCTTGATATCCTGTAGGAACAACATCAGTGAGTAAAACCGCATCATCATGATCCATGCCTTCCGGTATTTTCACTGGACCTACATCAGCATAGGGCACTCGCACATATTCTGCCTGACCTCCGTCATATCCTCCGGCCGTGTGTGAATATCCGAATATACCCCCAACTGCTGTTGCTTCTGGATTTGATTCATGGCAATTGCCATATAGTCCCTGTTTGCAGAAAGCGCATTTGCCGCAAGCTATGTTGAATGGAACAATTACATGATCACCTACATTCAGATTTTTTACATCAGCACCTGTTTCTTCTACTATACCGATGAATTCATGTCCAAAGGTAGAACCTACCCGTGTATCTGGAACATTGCCATTATATAAATGGAGATCAGATCCACAAATGCAGGATCTGGTGACCCTGACGATGGCATCCTGGGGGTGCAAAATTTCAGGCATCGGTTTATGGTCAATCCGAACCCGTTGAGGTCCACGGTAGTTCATTGCTAGCATAATCTTTATTCTCTTACGGTTATAAAAATTTCGTTTCAGGTATTATTAACACCTTATAAATAAATGAACTTGCAGAGTTGTTAAAAGTTCGATGGAGAATTAAAGGAATTGATTATTGATTTTTAGAGTAGCATAAATGGTTGATCACCGTATATTTCCAATCCTCATAGCCCTTTTACGGTAGTACTTATTAATCAATGGATAAGCGATTACAGCCAATAGAATGACTACAGTACCTAGATAAAACTCAAAATTCATTGTTTCCCGTTGGCCAAAGAACAATACAGCCAGAATAATACCGTACACAGGTTCGAGGTTTACCGTAATGCTAATGGCATAGGCAGATAACCGTTTCATTAATTCTACAGATGCTGAATATGCATACACTGTACATATCAAGGCGAGGATTAATAAATATATCCAGTCAGAGAAAAGGGGGACAGATAAAACACTATTATGAGAGAAATATTTGAAATAGAACGGAAGGAAAATGACTGTTGCTACAAAAGCTCCGATCATTTCATAAAATGTGATGGTGTAATGATGATATTTTCTAATCAATTGGCCATTTATAACGGTGAACAAGGCAGAAGTTAATGCAGCAAGAATCCCGAGAAACAAACCAAGCGCATGATCAAATTCAAAACGGAGTACAATGTACAATCCTGATAGCACTACCAAGCCCAAAACCATTTCATACCAGCGGAATTTTCTTTTCATAAACAAAGGTTCCAGCAGACTGGTCCAAAATGAAGTAGTAGCTAATCCGGCCAAGCAAACAGAGGCGGTGGAAATCCTTGCAGAAGTGAAAAACAGAATCCAATGAGCAGCAATTAAAAAACCAGTTAAGGAAATGATGATCACTTCTTTTGAACCAATAAAGAACTTCTTTTTGAGCAAGACCATGACTACAGCCAGACCAATAAATGATAGTAACGTGCGGTACAACACTACTTCTACTGTTGGAATGGTAATCAATAAACCCAATATGGCGGTAAACCCCCAAATCAAAACCAGAAAATGCAAATGTGTATAATCCCTAAAGTCGCTATCCTGCATTATCTGGGCACAGTTTTATACATCAATAATCCTACAGCTGCAAATATTAAGTTAGGGATCCATACCGCCAAGGCTGGATTCATTCCCCCAACTTCAGCAATGCTTCTTGTAAAAATGTAAAAAATGATATAAATGAAAGCAATTAAAAATCCTAAAGCGATTTGAAAGCCTGCCCCTCCCCTAATTTTTCTTGCAGAAACAATCAATGCAATGAAAGTGAGTATGATTACCGTAAAAGGGGAAGTGAAACGGAAATATTTTTCAATTTGATAAATTTCAATATTGTCAGCCCCCCTTGATCGTAATTCCTTAATAAACTGATCCAATTCAGTTATGGTAAAAGTTTCGTAAAGCCGGTAGCTGTTTTCAAAATCCTTTGGATGAATATTAAGCGTGGTATCCATTTCTTCACCAAAAGAAACTTTTTCGATGAATCCTTCAAATTTCCTTATTTTCCAGTTATTAAGTTTCCAGCGTTCGTTTTCCGAATCCCATAACAAAGCATCAGCACTTAATTTTTCCAAAAGTTGGGTACCTTCAATTCTCTCTAATGTAAATTTATTTCCTTTGTTCGATTGGTTGTAATAACTTTCAATATATAGGTAAAGCTCAGGCCCCACCTTAATATGAATGTTTTTTTCGCTGAAATAATAAGGTTTTTCAAAATAGGCAATTTCAAAGGCCACCCTGTCTTTGTTGGCCTGTGGTATAATCCAACCGGTAAGAACAAAACTAACTGCCCCAATTAATAATGCACCGATCAGATAGGGTACCATTAAGCGTACAAAACTAACGCCACTGCTCAGAATAGCAATAATTTCAGTATGAGAAGCCAGTTTTGCAGTAACAAAAACCACCGCGATAAATACAGTAATGGGTGTGATCATATTGGCGATATATGGAAAAAAATCCATGTAATAGCCAAATACCTGTTGGAAACTCAAGGAGTTGGAAATAAATTTTTCATTTTTCTCCGTAATATCTATGATACAAATTACCGATACAATTACCAGCACCACGAAAACGAAAGCACCCAGAAATTTTTTTAATATGTAGCGGTCAAGTAATTTCATTTGTATAATTTACAACCTTTGTGAAAGTTTTGCAACCATCTCGTTTTTCCAATCAATATAAGTGCCAGAAAGAATTTGTTTTCGGGCATTTTCTACCAGCCACAAATAAAACCTCAGGTTGTGCAGACTGGCAATTTGAGAACCTAAAATTTCATTATTAAGATTAAGATGTCTCAAATAGGCTTTGGAGTAATAACTGCTCACCTCATTTCCCAGTTCCTCATCTATCGGGCTAAAGTCTTTTTCCCACTTTTTATTTCTGATATTTATGATACCTTGTGTAGTAAATAACATCCCGTTGCGGGCATTTCTGGTCGGCATCACACAGTCGAACATATCTACACCTAATGCAATGCATTCCAGAATATTCCCAGGGGTACCTACACCCATTAAATACCGGGGCTTATCAATTGGAAGAATATCACAAACTACTTCTGTCATTTCATACATCATTTCAGCTGGCTCACCCACCGATAATCCACCTATGGCATTACCTTCACGATCGAGGGAGGCGATGTATTCAGCGGATGCTATTCTCAAATCTTTATAAGTGCTTCCCTGAACAATGGGCAATAAAGTTTGTCCAAATCCATAAAGGGGTTCAGTATTATCAAAACGTTCGCAACACCTTTTAGCCCATCGATGGGTCATCTCCATTGATTTTCTGGCATAATCATATTCACAGGGGTGTGGTGTACATTCATCAAAAGCCATGATAATATCTGCTCCTATCTTCCGCTGAATGTCCATGACAATTTCAGGGGTGAACATGTGCCGGGTGCCATCTACATGCGACTGAAATTGCACCCCTTCCTCGGTAATTTTTCTGTTAGCAGCCAGGGAATAAACCTGAAAGCCTCCACTATCAGTAAGAATCGGCTTTTTCCAGTTCATAAAAGCATGTAAACCACCGGCACTTTCAATAATATCCATACCCGGCCGGATATATAAATGATAAGTATTGCCGAGAATGATCCGGGCATTGATATCTTCCACAAGTTCCTTCTGACTTACGGCTTTCACGGTTCCTATGGTGCCTACTGGCATAAAAATGGGAGTTTCTATGTCCCCGCGGTCAGTATGTAACAAACCTGCCCTTGCTTTGGTATGATTATCTTTTGCGATTAAATCGAATTTCATTGAATCCTTATTTTAGCATCCCGGTATTTTGAAGGAAATTCTTTTGTTCAATAATGATTTTTTCCGGTATTTGAGAATGAAACTTCAAATGACTACCCTGTCTGCCTCCTTTTAACGTTCCTTCGAATTGGTTTATTCTAAATACCATGCTGATGGTGTGAAAATAAGGATTATCAGATTCATCAAATTCCATATAACCTAACAATTCAAAATCGAGTACCTGAAGATTTGTTTCTTCTGCTGCTATTCTGGTGATGGTATCATTGATGGATTCACCCATCAAAACGGTACCTCCAGGAAAATGCCAGTTCCCTTTGCCAGGATCAATGGCCCGCTCGATCATCAACACTCCATTTTCCTGAACAAATATCAGATCAATACATAACCGGGGCACACGGCTGTATATTTTTTTAAATTCCTCATAAGGAAGTTTTTCCGGTGTTTTGTTCATGAGTGAAGGTAATTTGAATGTTGAGTTTATCCTTTATAATTTCTTCGGGTGCAAATTTATCAATTATTGTCATCAGATGAGAAATTGGCAGGAAAACTTCCTTTCGTCATTGGTCATTATTCTGCTTACTCAACACCCTATTGGCTCACTTCCTACTCATGTATTGTTTCAAAAGGATTTGATTTACAGAACTATACATGAAAATGTATTTTTGATTTGGGTTCTTCCCTTTATTTTGATTTCAATTTTCAGCTATTACAGTTATGAGTATTCTTGCAAAAAGACTTTTCGTATTAGTTCAGGTAGGTATGTTGGTTGGATGGCTAAATGTTTATGCTTCAGAGCCAATAAACCCGCTAAAACATTCTGCATTTTTTATACAAACGTACAACTCTAATGGTGGTATTGTGAATAAAGGTGCAGGACTATGCGTCAATAACCAAACAGGCCTCACTTTTGGTGAATTATTTTATGGGGCAGTATCCGCACAAATCATTCTGGGAGATAGTTCCATAATAGATATAAACAAAATTACAGGTGTGAGCCCTGAAAGTGGGTTGGTGACTTTCGACATTTCTCATGTTTCCAAAAAACCTAATCCTGCAAATTTCAATACACCATCAATTTCTTATGGAAAAGACATGCTTCTGGTGAAAGCCATAGCTTTTGATAATTTTGAAGCATCTAAAACTACTATTACCGATGTAGGAAATGTGCAGGATTTGGTAAGCTTTATGGTGATTGATGCGATTACGGGAAAAAATGACTTGGGAAGTTTTGTCATAAATGCAGAAAATGAGTTGGTTGGGATAGTTGCCAATGGTGTTCATCCTGAAACCAACAAAACATTTGTCGTCGACCAGTCCATGATCAAGCAAATCAAGCCTGTTTCCATAGATTTTAAAAGTTGGGTAAAGGATTATAAATACAATAATTCTCTTTTAAAAGCAGCATATGCTATCCATAAAAAAGATCAGCAACAAGGTTTAAGCCTTCTGAAAAGTTTCAGTTCAAGCCATAGTGAAAGCATTTCCGCACTTTTATTGGCTGCAAACATCAAATATGATATGAAATTGTATGGAGAAGCCATTCCAGATTTTGCAAGAATAATAACGCTTGATCCAAAAAATACAGAAGCCTATGTGAAAAGAGGTATTTCCGCTTATCGAAACAAAGCTTTTGATCAAGCCCTCCAGGATTTCGATAAAGCCATTGCCCAAAATTCCAAAGTAGTGGAAATCTACGAATATCGGGGTTCTTTACATTATGAAAATAAGGAATACGCCAAAGCCATCCCGGATTTTACTAAAGCCATTGAACTTGGGAATACCACAGAAGGGCTCTTGTATTATCAGCGGGGAAATGCAAAATTCCTGACTGAAGATTATAAAGGAGCAGTTGAAGATTTTACTACTGCCATTTCAAAAGGTGAAAAACATGAAATAGTTTATAATAACCGCGGCAAAGCCAGTTACTTGTTGGAAAATGTAAAAACTGCCATAGAAGATTATAATGCTGCTATCCAAATAAAACCTGATTACTTAAAAGCATTTCAAAACAGGGCAGATGCTTATTTGCAATTAGAGGATCATCCAAAGGCAGTGAATGATCTGAAGAAAAGTATTGAGCTCGGTGATAAAGACAAAGAAACCCATAAAAAATTAGCAGATAGCTATTTTGTCCTAAAAAACTATCAGGATGCATTGGCACAGTATGATATTGCCATTCGTGCAGGTGTAAGTGATGCGAAATCCTATTTCCATCGTGGCCATGCCAAATTTGAACTTAAACAATTTGAAGCAGCTATACCCGATCTGTTGAAAGCTCGGGAATCTGGAGAAAATAGTCAGGAACTTGATCTGTTGATCGCCAATGCTTATTTTGAAACAAAGAAATATCCTGAAGCTTCACTTAACTTTGCTCAAGCCATTCAAAAAGGTGCAGCATCGCAGGATATATTTTATAAAGCAGGTTTTTCCCATTTTCAAAATAAAGAATATGCTTCTGCATCATCGCATATGCTAAAAGCGGTTGAGAAAGGTGAAAACAAGGGTGAAGCTTTTTATATATTGGGATTATCTTATTATCATCAGAAAGATCAGGAAAATGCCCTGAAATATTTAGATCAGTCCATCGCAAAAAAATTTGAAGAACCATCCCAATATTTCTATAGAGGATTGATTTATTACACTAAAAATCAACATAAGGAGTCCATTTCTGATTTGACTTTGGCATTACAAGGTGGGATCAATAATAATGAGGTATTTAAACATCTTGGACTGAGCAAATTCAATACCGATGATTGGAAAGGGGCGATGTCAGATTTGACCCAGGCCATTCAAAAAGGTGATAAATCCGGGAATGTGTACGAAGCTTTAGGAATTTCAAAGGTAAAACTTCAAATGTATAAAGAGTCGCTTTCTGATTTTCAATTGGCGGTACAATCAGGTGCAACTTCTCTTGTTTTGTATGAAAACCTTGGAACTGCCCGGTTCATGGTAAAGGATGCTGTGGAGGCTGAAACTGCTTTTAATAAAGCCATTGAATTGGGTACTAAGGTAGGGCAAATCTATTTGATGAGGGGTAAAGTCAGGTATCATCTTAAGAAAGACGAAGCTGCTTTGCTGGATATTGATAAAGCCATGGAAATGGGGTCGAAAGATGCGGAAGGTTTCGAAATTAAAGGTCATTTGTTGTTTAAAAAACAGGAATTTTCAGAAGCTATGGCCAGTTACGACCAGGCTATTTCATTGGGTGCAGAAAATGAACAGACCTTTCTTCAACGTGGACAGTGTAAATTATCGCTGAAAGATGCCCAAGGCGCATTGGCTGATTTCGGCAAAGCACTCATGATCAACAACCAATCAGCTAAGGGATTTTTTTACCGGGGCACCGCAAAATTTGAGCTGAAAGATTATCTGGGATGTATTGCTGATTTCAAAAAATCGGAAGAATTGGGTGGCAGTGATTTATCCTTGTTCGAGAAAATGGGATTGGCTCAATTCGAAATCAAAGATCTTGAAAATGCCATGACCAGCTTTAACCGGGCTGTGACCATTGGTTCCAAAAATCAGGATGTATACTATTCAAGAGGTTTTATCAAGTATGTCAACAAAGATTTTACCAATGCCGAAGCTGATCTTGACAAAGCCATTCAACTAGGAATTACCCACGGTCAGGCATTCGATACACGTGGAAATGTACGCTTTTTCTTAAATAAATATGAACCGGCAATTACCGATTTGACCAAAGCCATTGAATCAGGCATCCAGTCGCAGCTGTCTTTAGCCAACAGGGGAAAATCAAATTATGCTGTAAAAAATTATAAAGATGCAGTACAGGATCTTGAGAAAGCCGTGAAAATGGAAGGAAACACGGGAGACGATTTTTATGTGTTGGGGAATGCCAGATTTATGATTGACAATTTTAATGGAGCAGTAGAAGCTTATAATCAGGCTGTATCCAAAGGTGTGGATGATCCAATCATGTACAACAACAGGGGAAAGGCAAAAGCAAATCTTGGGGATCATGTGGAAGCGATCAAGGATTATAATATTTCCCTGCAAAACAAAAGGGATTATACCCAGGCATTTTACAATCGTGCATTGTCAAAATATGCCTTACAATTGTACGAAGATGCTGAGGGGGATTTAATAGAACTGGTAAAAAGAAAAGGTGCTGATAAAGATGCCTATCTCATGTTGGGTGTTTCACAATTTTATATGGCAAAATATAAAGATGCCATTACGAATCTGAATCAGGCGATTAGCCAGGGCGTACAAGATCAAAAGGCGTACTATTGTCGTGGTGTTGCTTACTATCGGGATAATCAATACAAAAATGCAATTGATGATCTTGATAAAGCGATGTCGATGGGGGAAACGGATATATATGCTTTTCTTAGCCGCGGGACTTCACATTATCAGCTTACTAATTATACTAAAGCCATACCCGACCTGACCCAGGTAACTACCATAGGAACAAAAGACGCGGTGGTTTACCATAACCTCGGCCATGCGAAATATGAAACTAAAGATTACCAGGGTGCGCTACAGTCTTTTAGTGATGCGATCAACCTGGATCCAAATCACGCCTGGTCATATGGTAGAAGGGGAAATACGAGGTTCATCCTAAAAGACTTTCAATCGGCCCTTGAAGATTATAACCGTGCAGTAAGTTTGAAACTAGAGGATCCTGTGATTTTTAATAATAAAGGAAAGACTTTATTTATGCTGGAAAGGTATGAAGAATCTATCAGGGATTATGATCAGGCCATAAGGTTAAAACCCGATTATGGAAGGGCATATCAAAACCGGGGTATGGCGAAATTTAAAACCGAGGATTATAAAGGTGCCTCAACTGATTTATTGAGGCTGGAAGAACTTCAGGAAGCTGAACCGCTTGACTTTTATTACCTGGCAGAAAGTTATTATGCTTTAGAAAATTATCCTTTTGCTGTTAAATATTTCGACAAAGCCATAGGTGGTAATATCAAGGAAAAATCTGCCTATTACCACAGGGGCAAATCTTATTACCATATGAAAACCTATGATATGGCAGTAGTGGATTTTCAGGAAGCCATAAAAATGGATGGTTCGGATGTTCAGGTATTTATTGATAAAGCCAGTGCCAATATATTGTTGGGCAATAATACTGCTGCTTTTGAAGATCTTACTAAGGCGATAAGTATGAATGATAAAAATCCGGACTGTTATTTCAACAGGGCGATTTTAAGGGAAGAAAATGGGGATTTTGAAGGAGCAGTGAAAGATTACGACATTGCCCTGAAGTTAAAACCCAACGATGCCGTTGCTTATTACAGCCGGGGAAGTGCCAAAGCATCGTGGGACAAACTGGAACTGGCTATGGAAGATTTTGATGAAGCCATCAAAATCGATCCCAACAATATGGATTATTACCGTGCCCGTGGAAATGTAGGTTACCAACTGGATCAACTGGACAAAGCATGTGCCGACTGGAGCAAAGCTGAAAGCATGGGCGATAAAAAGTCCGCATTTTCGAAGAAGCAGTATTGTAAATGAGAATTTATGAGAAGTTCTGGTTGTAGATCAGATTATTGAAGTTTATAAGCATATTAAAAGAACATTTATATTATTAAAGAAATGAAAAACATTAAACGATTTAGCGTTATTTTATTAACAACTTTATTATTCTATGGATGTTCCAAAGAAGAACTTCCTGAGGAAAACATCAACAATGATAACACCAACGAATCAGGACATACACCTATTTACTTCTTTCAAAGTTCTAATCTAAAAAGTTTGAATCTCGATGATAAAGGAGGGGCATTTTTTGCAACTGAAAGTAATAATGAATTAACTGGAGAAATTTATAGTATTGCATACGATCCGTCAGATGAAACCTTTTTTGGGACTACACATTATAGTTCCTTATCTTCAAATGTACCAACTTCATTCGAAAGTTTTAATCCAAAAACGAAAGAAAGAATCAAAAAGGTCATATGCGATGACTGTGATTACCACTCGGTAAGTGTAAATACTAAGTCAAACAAAAAAATACTTATTAAGTATGGTCAATCGTATGAACATCTGATTTTTCAAGAGATTAGTTCTCAAGGAGAAATAATTTTCGAGTCTCCAGAAATTAGCTTAGGAGGACAAGTCTCAAATTTTATTTATATTCCAAAATCAAACTCTTTCGTTTCAAAAAACGACACATATTTTGATTTAAGAATTTCTGTAATTGACGCAAGTACATATGAGCTTAAAACTTTAATATTAGATGTGGAATACCCCGATGACCCTATTGGCTCAAGTTTTAATTATAATCATTTAAATTATGATAATAAGAATGACATTATATATTACCTTAGATCGAATGGACTTTATGTTATCGATCTTGATTCTGAAACAGCCGAATTAATAGAAACTAATTGGATAGCGTTTTTCCAATCCAAATTTGGTAAAGATGAAGAACTCAGTCTGGTCAGTACCATATTTTATCCACCTACGAACGAATTAATTATTCAAGGACATGGTTTTTTTGGCTCCAGCACAGGTAGTAATAAATTCTTTGCTATTGATTTGACATCAAATCAGGCAAGAGAGATAAATACCATTTCTCATACTTTATATAGGGTGTATGGCTTTGCTGTGAAAAATTAGTAAGTAACTTTGTAAGTTAACCCACTACTGTTGTATTGCCAAACTCAATCAGTATGCAAAAACTATTAATTATAATTTTATTGGCTTTTACTACCTCATTAACCGTCGGTCAAAGCCTTGAATATGGTATAAAAGGTGGTTTAAATATTTCCTCTCACCATAATGAGGGTTCAGATTTTGATATTTATGAAAGTAAATTGGGAATTGTAATTGGAGGTTCTGGTATATTTAGGTTTCATGAAAAACATGGAATCAAAATGGAACTCCTTTATTCACAAGAGGGTTTGAATTATAAAGATTCTGATATATATATTAGAATAAATCGCCTATCGATCCCATTATTATATAATTATAAGCTGAGCGAAAAATTCAATATTGAAGCTGGACCTGAATTTAAATTTAAGGTTGGTTTTGACTCGAATTATCCACCTTATACAGGCGACGGTATAGAAACCATATATGATAATTTTGATTATGGCGGAACCATAGGATTAGAATTCAGACTTTTTAAAACATTAGGTATTTCTTTGAGAAATTGTTTTAGTTTCAAATACCAGAGTGAAATTGGCTTTATTGATAAAACTGGTAGCAATGTCAGTTATATAAAATCCGATAAAAGTAATACCTTAACGTTTTCAATAAACTACTATATTAGAAATATTAGGTAAAAGCAAGCCAACCATTTATATGAAAAAGACATCGTACTATATCATAATTGGACTGATAATTTTGATTTCTTGTCAATCTAAAACTGAATTTTCAGGATTTCAGAGTGGAGATATTATTTTTCAAACTTCAAGATCTACCCAGAGCAAAGCCATTCAAATTGCGACGGATTCAAAATACAGCCATATGGGCATTATTTATAAGCAAGGGAATGACTTTTTCGTATATGAAGCGGTACAACCTGTGAAATTGACACCATTAAAAGATTGGATTGATAGAGGAGAACATGATCACTATGTAGTTAAGCGGATAAAAAATTCGGAAACCCTATTAACTGCGGAGGTATTAACTAAAATGAAACAGTTTGGCGAGAAATATGCAGGAAAGGATTATGACCTGTATTTTGAGTGGTCTGATGATAAGATATACTGTTCTGAATTAGTTTGGAAAATATACAAAGAAGCCGTCGGATTGGAAATCGGAAAACTCGAAAAGTTGGGCGATTTCAACTTAACCGATCATTCAGTAAAACTTAAACTGCAAGAGAGATACGGTGAAAAAATTCCAACAGATGAATTGGTGATCTCACCTGCGTCAATGTTTAGTTCCAACCAATTAGTTACAGTTTATGAGAATTGAATTTAAAAATGGTATGTGGACCTAACCTGCTTGTAATATAGAATGATTTTTTATTACGGTAGATATTTTTTGGTATTACTTCCTTAACTTTCAGTATCACCAGAATTATCATTAACCAATAAATGATTTCCTGTTGACCACTACATCAATTATTTTATGAGAGACTTTCTACTATCATTTATTATTATCATAACTGGATGTCATTCCAAGGTGGAGGATAGAGAGATTGCCGTGATAAATGCAACTTTAATGGATATGGTAGGAATTTCATATTATCACACTCCACTAAAGCCACCTCCTTACCGACCAATTCATCCTGATTCAATTTTTTCTGAAGTTGAACAAGACATCGAATTATCAATTGGGTATGAAGACAGAACGGATTTTAATTTATCAAAAAACCAACCTCGGGAAATCCATCGCGTATTTGCCAATAGTTCAACAGAATTTATTGCTCGTCTTTTTACTATAATTTGATTTGGATTGGTGCTGGATATGTACTTAATAATAATATTTCACCTGGAGAATTATTATCCTTTTATGCGTTGATTGGCTATTTAACTGGACCTGTTGGTTCATTGGTAAATATGAACAGGGTAATTCAGGATGCTTTTATTGCTTCTGACAGGTTATTTGAATTGATGGACCTTGAAAAAGAAACTGATGACAATAAGATAAAAATAACCACAGAAATGATAAATGATATCCATTTTGACCAGGTAACCTTTCGCTATGGCTCCAGGACAAAAGTATTTGCGGGTTTGGATATGACTATACCTACCGGAAAAGTTTCTGCTATTGTTGGGCCAAGTGGCACAGGTAAAACTACATTAATATCATTGCTGCAAAAATTATATAAGGTAAACGAAGGAAAGATTTGTATAGGAGATTATGACATAAACTATGTCTCCAATGAAAGTTTGCGTCAGATTATTAGTGTTGTACCGCAAAAGGTGGATCTTTTTACCGGAAATGTAATAGACAATATTGCTGTTGGTGAATTTGAGCCGGATCTTAAAAAAATCGTAAATTTATGCACCTCTTTAGGCATGATCCCTTTTATTGAGAAGCTGCCAAATGGTTTTTTCAGTTATCTGGGAGAAAGCGGAGTAAGCTTATCTGGTGGTGAAAGACAAAGAATAGCTATAGCCAGGGCTTTATATAAAGATCCGGAAATATTGATCATGGATGAAGCCACCTCTGCCTTAGACCCTGCTTCTGAAGAATATGTGCAAAAAATGATTCAGATGCTTAAAGATAAAGGTAAAATCGTGCTAATAATAGCTCATAGGTTAAGCACCATTATAAATGCAGACAAAATATTTGTTTTAGAAAATGGAAAATTATTAGAAGAGGGTACTCATACTTAATTAACAAAAGAAAAAAAAGCCTACTATCAAATGTTAATGCAGCAGTATCCATTGTTAGAAAAAGCTTAAAATTTAACATAACTTTAAAAATATTATAGTGACGGGATCTATGTTTGTTATATCAATGGCCATTGATTCCGGGATGCCGAAAACGGGTGGTAGAGTAGGTGAAAAAATTATAAATTTAAAAATATGAAAAATGTTGAATCAATTAAATTAATTGAATTATCAGAAAATGATAAATTATCTATTAATGGAGGATTAGGTGTGTTTGAGACTATTTTAGCTGGTGCAGCAATAGCTGCAATTGCAGACGTAATCAATAATTGGGATGATTTTAAAGCTGGCCTTTTTGGAAGATGCTAATTAGATTAAATTAAATTATTACATTGATTAAAAATAAGTGAAATGGAGAAACTTGATTCAATAACAGAATTAAATCAAATCGAGATTTTAATAATCGAAGGTGGATCTTTTGCTAGAGATTTAGGGAAATCTATCAGATTTATGTGTATATTTGGCTCATATGGTGGTTCACCGACTGGATATCTTAAAGCATCTTTTGACTATGCCATGAATGAAGCAAAATGTGGGTGTTAAATATTGAACTATGGAGGATACGAAGATCCTTCATAGTTTATTATCATATTTTTTAAAATTGAATTAAATTTTGAAATCATGTTAGTAAAAAAAATAATAAAAGCCGTAATTTTCATTATTACGTTTTGGTTTTTCAGCCAGATTTTTTCCGATTGGGATAATTTTAAAGAAGGATTATTTGGTTGTCCTCAAAATAATGAAGTGATTCTTGATTAGCCTAATTGGGACAAAAACATTTTACTCGATTATTGAATTTATAGATGTAAAGTTATCAAAAAGGATACTTTTATTTATAAATCAAACGATGGAGGTGAAACCTGGGTAACTCAATCCTACCGTAATAAAGAAGTGTATCTGTCAGATATGGCGGTATCCAAAAATAATCAAATTGTTGTTGGTGAAAGAGGGAGAATATTTATGGCTTTTAGTACTACAAATGACAATGCAAATAGGATTTTAAATATAAGTAAAGAACAAGAGTACGTTAACATATATCCAAATCCAACAAATACAAATTCCGTAACGCTCAGGGAATCAGAAATGATTGGGAAAGATGTTATTGTTAATATTTATAATTTACAGGGAAGTTGGTGTATACATCCAAATATATAAATACAAATGGAACTATTCAATTAACATTGCCTGAAAACCTTAAGGGGATATATTTGGGAAAGGTAATTTGTGGAAAACATGTTCTCTTGACTGAGAAAATATTTCTAATCAAGTAATTTATTAAATCTGAAGATATTATCTCAACTAAACAAAAGTATATTCATAACTGTAGTCTATCCATCGCAATAGCATATCTTGGCCATCCCATAAACTTCGATCCAAATAATATAAGCTGGAAAGCTGGCATATACCCAACTTTTAGTTAAGGTCTTATGAAAGTTTCCCCATATAATTTTAAATCTTATTTTTTATTAAACCTTAAACCAGCTTTAAATAAACTCGCACATTTCACATTTTAACCTTTTGTCACTGGATATTAACTAAAAATATTAAGCTTATGAAATTCATGTTGGTTTTTACATTTTTTCTTTCCATTTGCTATGGAGCAATTTGGATTAGTATCGGATTGCTATTACTGAATCATTTGGAAACGGTTCTTTCGATGGTATTACGAAAACCCATTCCTGACAACTTGATTAATCCTCAAAGTTTACAAAATGCAAAAAGAGTAATTAAGGTCATTGGGGTCTTGTTGATCCTGATTGGTATAGCTACAATCATTTTGGGCTTAAATTCCATGGTAACTGGTTTTAATATGACAAATCATCCAAATTTTAACTTCAACTTTTAATTTGTAAGGTTATTGAGCAATATTCTTCGGCTGACTAAAAAATTTTCGCAGAAAAGTGGTTAGCGGATAATAAAGGGGTTTGGTAATCCCTAACTTGTCATACCATGGTATGCCACATTAAGAATTTTCTTTTCACATCAATATTCCAACTCATAACTCCTGATTTTCAACTGCCACCGCTTAAAATATCAAATCACATATTCGAAGCATTTCCACAAAAAAATTAACCATCCTGACATACCTTTGACATCAGACTAAATAATTTTGCAAATAAATGTGTACGTTAGGTGGTAGCCTTAAAACAAATTTAAATATACATCAATGGGAAATTTTGTGCTGAAAACTAATCCGAAAGTCGAAGAAATTTTTGCCAGTTATCCGGATATAGTACAGGATAAAATGCGATATCTGCGTGCATTGGTCATTGAAACCGCTGAGGAAACAGGAGATATAGATACTTTGGAAGAAACATTAAAATGGGGAGAGCCAAGTTATTTAACTAAACGTGGAAGCACATTGCGTATGGATTATAAAGAAAAACTTCCAGACCACTATGCGATATATTTTCAATGTACAAGTCGTTTGGTCGATACGTTCAGGTTAGTTTATCACGATAAATTTCAATATGAAGGGAACCGGGCAATTCTTTTTCATTTAAATGAAAATATCCCGTTGATGGAATTAAAAGAATGTATAAAAGCAGCCTTGGTTTATCATAAAGTTAAACATTTGATCACATTAGGGATTTGAATTAATTTCGAAATTGCCAGTCAGGAATTACTTTTTTGTAAAGGTAAGATCCGCGCATCGAATGCAAAGCTTGAGAAAGAACATCAAAATCAAATTTTGCACTTACGTAATTCACAAATAAACAAGCAAACCCCTAATTTAAAAATTTTTAAAAAACCCTTGCACAACTTTACAGTGTTAAGTAGCTTTACAGCACAATTTCAATTATGGGTATATCGGAAAGAAAAGAACGGGAAAAAGAGGAAATAAAAAAATCAATCCTCGAGGCAGCCAAAGAACTTTTTATAAAAAGGGGCTTTGAGGAGACCTCTATCCGTAATATTGCCGATAAGATAGAATATAGCCCTACCACCATTTATCTTTATTTCAAAGATAAAAACGCTATTTTCCATGCTTTGCACGAGGAAGGCTTTAGAAACTTCCGGCATAACTTCCAATCACTTGGTTTTGTGGCCGATCCGTTTGAGAGGCTGAAAGCAATGGGGAAAGTATATATCGCTTTTGGACTTGAAAATCCGGAATTCTACAACTTGATGTTTATCCTGGATTCTCCTATGGCGCATATGGAAAGTTGCGAACTGGAGTGGTATGAAGGACAGCAGTCCTTTAATATGCTTACCGCTACCGTAGGCGAATGTGTAAAATTTGGTTATTTCAGGAAAGACCTGGATGTACAAATCGCTTCCTTCCTCATTTGGTCCGCATTGCATGGTATGCTCTCCCTTTTTATCAAGGAACGATGCGTGAAAGTAGTGGAAGGACCAAAGGATGAAGCCATGGTGCACAAAGGACTGGATACCTTCATCCTTTTTTTAGAACAGATGAAAGAAATGAACAGTAAACATTAACGACTATTTTTTTTATTTAACACTTAACACTGTAAACATTATTAATGATGCTCTTTTTAACTAAAAAACCACTTTTTTGCGCTATAATTTTACTGGTATTTGCCAGTATAGAAGGGCGTTCGCAAGCACTTGACAGCTATATCAAGGAAGGACTTGTAAACAACATCGTGCTACAACAGAAAAAGATTGCTCTTGAACAAGCAATGTATTCTTTAAAAGCTGCCAATAGCTTTTTTCTGCCTTCAACTAATTTTACTGGAAGCTATTCAACGGGTGCCGGAGGGCGTACCATCAGTTTGCCGATAGGCGACTTATTGAATCCTGTTTATTCCACACTTAACACTCTGACAGAATCCAATGAATTTCCCCAAGTGGAAAACGTGGAAGAGAGTTTTTTCCCTCACGACTTCTATGATTTAAGGGTGAGGACTACCCTACCGCTTGTGAATCACGAGTTGATTTACAATAAAAATATCAAATCGATGGAGCGTCAGCTACAAGCGCATGAAGTAATGGTGTACAAGCGGGAATTGGTCAAAAATATCAAATCTGCCTATTTCAATTACCTCAGTGCATTGTCGGCACAAGAAGTTTATGAAAATGCTTACCTCTTGGTCACCGAGCATGTACGGGTAAATGAGTCTTTGTTGCGGGAAGGTAAGCTGCTCCCTGCCGAACTACTGAGGGCACAAAGTGAAGCGGAAAAGGTGAAGTCGCAGGTAAACAGTGCTGAAAATCAAGTAGTGAATGCCCGGTATTATTTCAATTTTTTGCTGAACAAGGATTTGGGTGCACCTATCGAAGTAGAAAATCTGGAAGAAGCCGACCTTGCGGAAGTATTTCTCTCGTCCGATAACACGGGTATTCAACTAAGGGAAGAATTGAAGATGGTAGACCTGGGGAGCAATATTTCTGAATCTGCCCTTAAGATGAACAAAAGTTTTATGGTACCCAAAGTAAATGCTTTCCTTGATTTGGGAATGCAAAACAGCAACTGGAAGTTTGATACCGACAGCAGGTATTATCTTTTGGGTATACAAATAGATATCCCCATTTTCAACGGAGGTAGAAACAACTATGCCATTGCCCAATCGGCATTGGAATTGCAAAAATCAGATTTAAGCAAATCAAATCTTCAAAAACAGTTGGAGCTGTCTGCTACAGTGGCTGCCAACGAACTTTCCACTGTATTTCAAAACTATCAATCGGCTTTGTCACAACTGAAGTCGGCCCAAAGCTATTTTAAACTTATAGACAGAGGATATAGGGAAGGTATGCATTCGCAAATACAATTGTTGGACGCCAGGACCCAATTCACCTCGGCACAACTACAGGTGAATATATCAAAATACCAGGTCATGCTCGCATGGACCAATTTAGAAAGAGAAACAGCAAGCTATTCCATAACCTATTAAACTTAAAAAAAAATGAAAACACATTCCATTTTTCTCATTTTGTTGATGCCATGGATTTTTTATGCCTGTGGCAAATCAACCGCTCAGAACCAAATGGTTACTACCGTTGAAGCTATCAACGTAAAAATCATCCCCATAAAAAAACAATCAGTGAGCCAGACAATCTCTGCTTCCGGTCAATTTACCACCAACGATGAAACCATCCTTTCATTCAAAACAGGGGGTATAATCGACCAGATATTTGTGAAAGAAGGAGAGTTTGTACGCAAAAACCAACTGTTGGCACGACTCGACCTTACCGAGATACAGGCCACAGTGGAACAGGCTGAGCTATCGTACGAAAAAGCAGTACGCGATTATGAAAGGGCTTCCAACCTATACAAAGACAGCGTAGTGACATTGGAACAATACCAAAATGCACAAACAGCCCTGGATGTAGCATCTAAAATGCTTACCGCATCCAGGTTTAATTTGGAATATTCTGAAATCAGGGCATTGAACGATGGTTACGTGCTTTCAAAATATGTCAATACAGGTCAAATGGTAAATGCCGGAACTCCCGTTCTCCAAACCAATGGTGCCGGTAAATCCCACTGGATTTTGAAAACCGGTGTCAGCGATAAGCATTGGTCTATGATTGCCGTGGGAGACAAAGCCATAATCGCTACCGATGCTTATCCCAATCAATCTATCGAAGCCGAAGTAGTGAGAAAGTCGAGCGGTGCTGACCCTGTAAATGGTTCTTTTTCTGTTGAACTCCTCGTGAAAGGGAACAATCTGTCTTTAGCTTCAGGCATGTTCGGTTCAGCAATCATTTATCCTTCCTCACATACCGACTTATGGGAACTGCCTTACGAAGCTCTTTTGGATGGAAATGCCAATGAAGGTTTTGTATTTGTAACCAACGATGAAGAAACAGCTGAAAAAATCCCTGTTTCCATTTCGTCTATTGCCCACGACCGTCTTTATGTTGATAAAGGCTTGGAAGAGGCTAAATTCCTTATCGTGTCGGGAAGCGCATATTTAAGTGATCATTCTGCCATCAACATCATCGAGTAGTTATGAAAATATCAGAATTCGCTGTAAAGAATTATCAGTTCACCTTAATCATCTTCCTGATGGTGGCGGTGCTCGGCTTGGTCACTTTGTTTACCATGCCGCGGTCGGAAGACCCTGAACTGGATGCTCCATTATTTCCGGTAGTTGTCATCTATCCTGGTACCAGTCCCGAAGATATGGAAGAACTGGTGGTGAAGCCTCTTGAAAAAAGAATAACAGAACTGGAGGATATCAAACGGGTAAAAAGTTCCATCAAAGATGGGGTTGCCGTAATAGAAGTGGAATACAAACACGAAAGCGATGTTGATAGCAAGCATCAGGAACTGCAAAGGGAAATCAGCGATGTTCGGAATTCGCTACCTGCCAATATCCATAGCATTGAAGTACGGAAAATATCCCCCTCCGATGTGAATGTACTTCAACTGGCACTGATTTCGAACAATGCTCCTCGGGAATCCATGAAGAAACAAGCGGAAAGATTGCAGGACGAACTGGAAAAGCTGACCATGCTCAAGAAGGTGGAGATTCATGGACTACCGGAGCAAATCGTACGGGTGGAGTTGCAACTCAACAAATTAGCGCAAATGAATATTCCCCTGAACAGCATCATCGGTAGTTTGCAAGGGGAAATCACCAATATTCCCGGAGGGAGCATAGAGGCAGGGGTTAAATCGTTCAACATCAAGACAAGCGGAACCTACAAAAGTTTGGACGAGATAAAAAGTACCATTGTTTATGCTGCCAACAATAAGATTATTGCACTAAAAGATGTGGCAGAGGTGTATTTTGATTTCGACGAACAGAAGCACATCACCCGCTTGAACGGTAATCGAGCAGTTTTTATTACGGCAGCCCAAAAACCGGGATTTAATATTACAGAAACCCAGCAAGCCTATAAACAAACTATCGATAAATATAAAAGTGTGCTTCCAGCCAACATGGACCTGGTGCTTAGTTTCGACCAGGCCGACCACGTAAACAAAAGGCTGAAAGGTTTGGGCCTCGACTTTATCATCGCCATATCGTTGGTGCTCATTACCCTGTTGCCATTGGGTGGAAGGGCATCTTTGGTGGTCATGATTTCCATTCCTTTGTCTTTGGCCATCGGCCTTATCTTGCTCAATGCCATGGGTTACAATTTAAATCAGTTGAGCATTGTCGGTTTTGTAGTGGCACTTGGTTTGCTGGTCGACGATAGCATTGTTGTGGTCGAAAACATCGAACGGTGGCTTCGTGAAGGGCATTCTAAGATTGATGCTGCCATCAAGGCGACCAAACAAATCGGTCAGGCGGTAGTGGGTTGTACGGCTACTTTAATCATCGCTTTCCTTCCCCTGATGTTCTTGCCTGAAGATGCAGGCGATTTTATCCGTAGTTTGCCCATGGCAGTAGTTGCTTCCGTATTTGCGTCGATGGTGGTATCACTTACGATTATTCCGTTTTTGTCCAGCCGGATATTGAAAAGCCATGCCGGTCATCCCGAAGGAAATATCTTTCTTCGTACCACAAAAAGGGTCATCAATGCCAGTTATGCTAAGTTATTGAACCGTGCTTTACAAAAGCCTGCTATCGCATTGGTGGCTGCCGCAGTTATTTTTGTTGGTTCTTTGCAATTATTTGGCGTAATCGGTTTTAGCTTATTCCCCGCTTCCGAAAAACCACAATTTCTCATCAATGTGGTGTCGCCATTGCAATCGAATATCGGTTATACCGACACAGTGGTACGTGAGGTAGAAACTGAACTGTCCAGGCATGAGGAAATCAAGTTTTTTGCTTCCAATGTGGGCAAGGGCAATCCCCGAATTTATTATAATGTGATTCCTGAAAATGAGCGGACCGATTTTGCCGAAATATTTGTCCAAATGGACGAGTCGGTATCGCAGACTGAAAAGTTGGAGCTTATCGAGGAATTGAGGCAACGATTTGCCGGACATGCATCAGCAAAAATCGAAGTAAAAAACTTTGAACAAGGGCCACCCATTATTGCACCAGTCGAGGTACGATTGATGGGAGACAACCTCGACAGCCTGCGCGTACTGGCAGGACGGGTTGAAGAAATGCTGAAACAGACGGAAGGGACGCTGTACGTCAACAATCCGGTGAAGAACCTGAAGTCGGACATCAAGGTGAAGATAAACAAAGAAAAAGCCCATATGCTGGGTGTACCGGTAGTGGCCATCGACAGAACGGTAAGAATGGCGGTTGCAGGGCTTCAAGTGGGCACTTTTTCAATGAACGACAATACCGACTATAGCATGTTGTTGACAACACCCAAACAAGAAAGAGCTACTTTGGCAGTCTTCGACCAGTTGTTTATCGACAATATGAAAGGGAGTTCCATACCGTTGTACCAGCTTGCCGACCTCCAGTTGGAAGCCTCACCGCTCACCATCGATAGGTACAACAAAACCCGAATGGTGGCGGTAAGCGCTTTTGTGCAAAAGAACTACCTTACCGACAGGGTGCTGGACAATGTCATGTCGAAGCTGGAGCAAATGCCTTTGCCCAATGGCTACTCCTATATGATGGGCGGCGAAATAGAATCTAGAGAAGAATCGTTCGGCGGTTTTGGCACCGTGCTTATCATTACGTTTTTCCTCTTTATCGCTGTATTGATACTGGAATTCAAAACCTTCAAGAGCACGCTTATTGTGCTTTCCGTTATCCCGTTGGGCATTGTAGGAGCCGTTACAGCACTCTTTCTCACCGGCAACACCATGTCGTTTGTGGCATTTATAGGACTCATTGCTTTGGCAGGGATAGAAGTCAAGAACTCCATTTTGCTGGTCGACTTTACCAACCAGCTACGTGAGCAAGGCAAGTCACTGGACGAGGCTATCAAAGAAGCGGGAGAAGTACGTTTTCTCCCCATCATCCTCACTTCGCTCACTGCCATCGGAGGATTGATTCCCATAGCCATATCCACCAATCCGTTGATATCGCCTTTGGCTATCGTTATCATCGGCGGGCTCATCAGCTCCACCTTGTTGGCCAGGGTTGTTACTCCTGTGGTTTACAAGCTGATACCGCCCAGGATAGAAGTGCGACCTCTGGAAGCCTGACAAATACAAGCCAGCTAATTTATTCAGACCCCTATTCAAGACCTACCCGGGTTTTAGTAGGGGTTTTTTTCTTATCCCTATTTTGTGTACCCGCAGACCATCCCATTCCCGATCGGGACCCTCCACACAGGCCTGCCGCGTGCAAGCCTTCCACCCACTCCCGAAACTCGGGGCCACTTCGGTCTTGCACTGCTCCTTTTATATTCTGCTTCAAGGAATGTGAATCCTTAACAAAGCCTTTTAGGGGATCCTGATGTCTCTAATAATACTTTGACTGTGCATGGATAAAACGTTCAGGTACTTCACCTTTATTGGCGGTTTCATAATCAGAATAGCTACATGGGATGACAATATTCCGATCATACCTGTTATCTTCAAATTGGCTGGCGATTTCCATCCACCATTTTTCGCTCCTGATATTTTTATAAAAAACAATAGTCTCAGGTTCTGAAGGCATAGAAACCACATATCTCATGTATTGGTTACTTTTATAATCGAGGGTATCTTTTCTGTTATAATAACCTTCAATAAAATACCATATCATAGTAGCAGTGACTGAAGCAGTCTTTAGATTCCCATCATCTTTAGAGGGGTTGTATTCATAAAAACCTGCCGAACTGATTTTCTCATTCAATCCGGCATACCAACAGATCTGACAGGCTTCTTCACCAGTGAGTCCGAACGGTTGAGCATTTGCATTACCTGGAGCATCACTCGATTTTATTGCGGTGATGTCAAAACTTAACATATCTGCATCTCTGATATAGGGTTCCATTTCCGAAATATTTGTCCGCATTTCGCCTATTCTGAAGGCTTCGAAATACATTTTACTGAGTAGTTCCAATGATACCGGATCAGTAAGGTACGATTGATAAGCCAGGTGACAATAATGAAAAAGGTAATTGGGATCGTGAAGAATGATCCTTTGTATATGGCTCTTGCTCATACTTGCCTGGTTCACATCCTCCAAATCAATAAATGCATCCACATTTAATACGTTTATCAACTTTTCCATGCCCTCATATGCGCAATATTGCCCGAAATCAATATCATGAGATCCACCGAATATGATGGGAAGAATATTTTGGGTGATAAGAAATTCACAAACTTCCTTCAACCTTAAGTTGGTCTCATTAAGATCCATCCCCGAATTGAGATTACCAAGATCAACTACTTTATATGGACCACTTCCTTTTTTCAACCGGTAAAGCTTTTTTCTGATCTCATAGGCGGCTTGGTCTACACCGGTATTAGTGGTGGTTCCCCGGTTTTCTGTGATTCCGATCAAAGCTATCTGTGCCTGGTCCAATTTTGGCATTTTTTCTTCAAATACCCGAATGCTTTTATAAAACGAGCGGTATTCTTTTAAGTCTTGGTAAATGGACTCTTCAACCGGTGAAAAAAATAATCCCAGATTCATGATGATATTATTAAAGTAAAATATTAAACTTTCATAAAAATAGGAAAACCAAACGATAAGGAGTTTTTTCAGTAAGAAAAAATCATAAAAATGAAGTAGTACAATAAAAAAGGGGATCTAAAATCCCCCTTTCAAAATTTATATTTTATATATATTATCCTCCAAAATCATCAAACCTGATATTTTCTGCCGGTACACCAAGATCATCCAGCATTTTTAATACAGCGGCATTCATCATAGGCGGACCGCACAAATAAAACTCTACTTCATCCGGTTCAGGATGTTTACTCAGGTAATTATTGTACAATACCTGATGTATAAATCCTACATAACCATCCCATTTATCCTCTGGCATTGGTTCTGACAATGCGATATTATATTTAAAATTCGGAAATTGCTCCTCTATCTTTCTGAAATGATCAGTGTAAAACAATTCGCGTTTAGAGCGGCCACCATACCAGTAAGAAACTTTACGATCCGTTTTTTCGGTATGGAAAAGATGAAAAATATGTGATCTCAAGGGAGCCATACCAGCACCACCACCGATATACACCATTTCCCTTTTAGTTTTATTAATATGAAATTCTCCATAAGGACCTGAAATAGTCACCTTATCCCCAGGCTTTCTATCGAAAACATATGAAGAACAAACCCCGGGGTTCACATCCATCCACTTGTTGATCGACTTGTCCCAAGGAGGTGTAGCAATCCTAATATTGAGCATGATAATATTCCCTTCAGCAGGGTGGTTGGCCATGGAATAAGCTCTAAATAGTGGCTCATCATTTTTCATCACCAGGTCCCACATCTTAAATTTATCCCAATCTTCTTTAAATTTATCTTCGGGATCACCAGTTTCTGGATTTGGTCTGATATCGAAGTTTTTGAAGTTCACTTCGCAGGTTGGAACATCTATCTGAATATAGCCACCAGATTCAAAATTCAATGTTTCGCCTTCAGGTAACCTTACTACGAATTCTTTAATAAAAGTAGCTACATTATAATTAGAAACTACTTCGCATTCCCATTTTTTGATACCAAAAATTTCCTCAGGTATCCTGATTTTCATATCCTGTTTTACTTTGACTTGACAGGAAAGTCTTACATTGCCTTTCTGTTCTGCCCTGCTAAGGTGACCAATTTCAGTTGGTAATACGTCCCCGCCACCATCTTCTACTACACATTTACACATTGCACAAGTTCCCCCACCACCACAAGCTGATGGTAAAAAAATCTTTTGACCTGATAAGGTAGACAGAAGAGTTCCGCCTCCGGAAGCAACAATAGGATTCTTATCGTCACCGTTTACTACAATGTTTACGTCACCTGTTTGCACCAGTTTAGACTGAGCAAACAACAATATAAACACCAATAATAGCAATACAACAGTAAAAGCAGCTATTGCTGTCACAATTACAATACCCATATTCTCCAGTTTTATAATCTATATCTAAAACGACTGCAAATATATTACTATTATTCAAAACCAAATGTTCGGATTCATATAAATTAACTATGAATTATGCGAAATATTAGCATCTGGTGTGGAGGAAATTTTTATTCGTTATATTCAGGAGATGCACAAGAAGTGTCATTGGTTTTAATAAAAATGACCATTCCAATACTTTTATGATATGTTAAAACATAAAAATATATACTTGCATACGTGATTTTTTAAAAATTATTCCTCATTTTAGAGTATCAAATTAAAATATTTACCCCATGTCATCAGATCCCGATAAAATGCTTGAGAATTATCTCCATAAACTAATGGAGATAAGATATAACCAGCAACCTGAGCATATTTTGAATGAAAGTGATCTAAAACAAATAGCTCTCGATGCGGGTCTTACGGAACGTGAATATGAAGAATCAAGAAAAAAATCAATTGATTACCTCAACCGTGGCAAAGCTCATCTGGCTGCATATAACTGGACTGACGCGGCCAATGAATTAGAACAAGCGGCCATGTTAATGCCGCATTCGGCTGAAGCGAACCTATTGGCCGGTAAAGCATTTATGAGACGTGGAAGTGCCGCCGACAACCAACAGGATTTGATAAAAGCCGACTATTTTCTCAACCGTTCCATAGCAATCGCACCTGTAGACAATGAAGCCCTTACATTAAAAGGAGAACTAAACAGGCTACGGGACGAATTGAATGTGAGATCAGAAAAAAAACAAAAATCGTCAAAAACATTAAAATATGTGGTTGCAGGGGTGGCTATTTTGTTTCTGGTATTTTGGATTATCAACATTCAAAATACTATGGTAGATGCTGAGGAACAGACCACAAAATCATGGGCTCAGGTAGAAAATGTTTATCAAAGAAGAGCTGATTTGATTCCAAACCTGGTTAGAACGGTTCAGGCCGCTGCTGATTTTGAAAGAGAAACACTCAATGATCTTATTCAGGCAAGGGCTGCTGCTACATCGATTCAGGTCAATGCCAATGAGCTAAATGAGGCCAATTTGAATGAGTTTAACGAGAGGCAACAGGCACTTTCAGCCTCTTTGGGAAGGTTGTTGGCTGTAGCGGAAAGCTATCCACAATTACAAAGTATGGGTTCGTTCCGCGATCTCCAATCACAAATTGAAGGTACAGAAAACCGGATAACTGTGGAAAGAAAACGGTTTAACGAAAGCGTTCAACATTACAATTCATTGGCCCGGAGATTCCCTTACAGATTATTTGGATATGACACCAAGGCGTATTTTAGTACCGATAGAAGCAATATGGAAGTACCAGAAATTGAATTCCAATAATAAAATTATAACCAATGCCAAAAAAACTATTTACACCAGAACAATTGCAGGAGCTGGAAAATGCTGTAAAACAAGCAGAATCCATTTCCGGTGGAGAGATAGTTCCAGTCTTCGTTAAGCAATCTTCAATTTATGAATTGGCTTTGTGGAGAAGTGCATTTTTATTTTCCTTGATCTCGGGAGCGATAATGATCTTGTTGTATCTTATTGATGATGCTTTTCTGTTTCTACCACCGTATTTTTGGCTATTAATTCCATTTACATTTGGCATGCTGGGGGCTTTGGCTGCAGTGAGCATCCCTTCGTTCAAGCGAATGATGATCGGACAACTAATGATGAATGAAAAGGTAGAAGCCAAAGCAAAATCGAAATTTTTGGATCATGGTGTGTCACTTACAGATCAGCGGTCAGGAGTTTTGATATTAATCAGCTTTTTTGAACACAAGGCAATTATACTTGCTGATGTGGGTATAGCAGAGCTGATCCCTGATGATGTATGGCAGGAAATCGTGAGTGAACTAACTCAGGGGATTAAAAAAGGAGAATTGATGCAAAGCATTAACCAAGCAATATTACAGTGTGGTAAAGCAATAGCAGAAAGTGGTTTACAAAAGCCGGATGGTGGCAACAACGAATTATCAGATGCCATTATCATTGAAAATTAACAAAACAATGAAAAACCTCAGATATACCTTTTTTATATGCTGTTTCTTAATTGTCAGTAACCTTTCAGGAAAGGAAGTACCCTACTTGAGTGGCAGGATAAATGATTATGCCAGTGTTTTATCCAATAGTGGGATACAGCAACTTGAACAATATCTGAAACAACATGAAGACAAAACGACCAATCAGCTCGCTGTACTAATTGTTCCTGATCTCGAAGGAGATAACCTTGAAGATTTTGCAGAGCGGGTTTTTCAAACCTGGCGGTTAGGCCAACAGGGAGAAGACAATGGCGCATTATTATTGATCGCCATCAATGATAAAAAGATCAGAATAGAGGTGGGATATGGTTTAGAACCTTATCTTACCGATGCAATTTCAGGGAGAATCATTCAAAATGTAATTGCCCCATATTTCAGGCAAGGTGATTATGAAGGAGGTGTAAGAGAGGGAATTGTGGCTATTGTAAACCGGATTGAAAATAATGAAACCAGTGCAGGTGCTTATGAAACCCAAAGAACCTATGGTAATCAAGGTGGATATGGATTTTTATTTTTTGTTTTGTTAATATTTACACTTGGTGCTGGAATAATTATTTATAAAAAAAATCAGCGAAATAAGCCAAGAAAAAGTAAAAAAACAGGCCTGGCCATGCGAAAACTTTCAGAAACCGATGATGATCACTATTTGGATGATGGCCAAAAGCTGGAAGAACAATTAGGTTCGGTAGACTATGATGTGTGGGTTACTGATGAGCCTGATGATCTGTTGACTTTACCTTATAAAAACCTTTTCAGCAGATATTCCGCCTGTCCCAAGTGTAACTATAGAACTTACTACAAAGAGTATAGCAAGGTTATTCAAAGTGCCACCTATACCAGGGCAGGAAAAGGGGAAAGAAAATATAGTTGTAAGTATTGCAAATATGATCATATTGACTACTATAGCATTCCCAGATTACAAAGAAGAAATACGGTTATCATCGCAGGAGGTGGCTTTTCCGGAGGCAGAAGCGGAGGCTTTTCCGGAGGGGGATTTAGTGGAGGTGGTTTTTCTGGTGGCGGTGGTTTTTCGGGAGGTGGCGGTGCTTCAGGTGGATGGTAACGTCCGTTCTACAAAATTTATTCTACAGTTTTTATTGGCAATCATTCACATTCTGTGCAGAAATAACGATGATCATGGCGGCATAAAAGTAGATGCTTTATTTTTTTTTTTATAAATCAGATTTGAATGATTTCCAGAACATTTACGCTTGATTTGAATTAATTTATATAGAGATAAGAATCTTTCTTAATCTTTATAAATTTTAATCCGAAGAAAATGATAGGAGCAATAGCTGGAGATATAATTGGGTCACTTTTTGAATCATCGCCTATAAAAACTGAAGAATTTCAGTTGTTTCACAAACATTCAAGGTTTACAGATGATACTGTGATGACAATTGCAGTAACTGAGAGTATTCTACAAAACACTTCATATGCCGAAAACATGCAAAAATGGGGTAGAAAATATCCCAATGCAGGATATGGAATTAGTTTTTATCATTGGATCTTTTCAAAAAATCCTGAACCATACAATAGCTGGGGCAACGGTGCAGCGATGAAAGTAAGTCCGATTGGGATGGCGTTCAGAAATATTGATGAAGTAAAAGCAGAAGCAGAACGTTCAGTAATTGCCTCCCATAATCATCCTGAAGGTATAAAAGGAGCTCAGGCAGTAGCATCGGCAGTTTATTACGCCCGATATTTTAAGGATAAAACAAAAATCAAAGACTTGATTGAATCAGATTTTGGTTATAATCTGGATCGTAAATTAATTGATATTAAAAAGGACTATTCTTTTGATGTAAGTTGCCAAGGATCGGTACCGGAAGCCATCATTGCATTTTTGGAAAGCATCAATTTTGAAGATGCCGTAAGGAAAGCAGTGTCTTTAGGCGGAGACAGTGACACACAGGCATGCATAGCAGGAGCAATAGCAGAAGCTTTCTATGGAGGAGTTCCCTTGATAATTGAAGCTGAAGTCAGAAAACGGATCCCTGAAGAAATGATTACTGTGATAGACGAGTTTTACAAAAGATTTGTTCATCCTGAGACAGAGATTTACCACACTTCCGGGTTGGAAAGTTCTGAATAAAGATCAACGGGCAATTTTTTAAAGGAGTTAAGAACTGTGGATTATTGCCAATCAATTTTGTTCCTGTTCAACCACAGCGGTTTATCCCCAAACAGTTTTTGTTTCCGTTTAACCACGGCGGATCATTCGCAGACCGTTTTTGTTTCTGTTCCGTAACAAACTATCTGATTAGGTAAAAGTATATATGCCACTCTTTACAGGACCCGAAAGGGGGCACTTTTAGGTCTAAACCCCTTCGATATTCCCATCCAAATGACTGCCATCACTTTTGTTCTTCAGTCAGGTGTATTCATGCTCTGCAATGAAATGCGCTTGCAAGTCTAACAGTGCTATCATTTCGTCACATTCCATTATACCGTATTTATCCTGCAATAAATCACGCATTGCTTTATAGGCATTTTTCTTCGTCAAGTTAAAATAATCTTTTTTAATGGAATGATAAACCAGTTTCAGTTGAGAATGTGTTTTTTCATAAGAAATAATAAGACTCAAAACTTCTTCAAAATTTTTATGATTAAGGTGTTTGATTATTTCTGAAACAACTGGTTGTTCGGAATATGATATTAATATGGTTTCAAATGGTTCATTATTAAAACTCTCATAAGCCTCATGCTTGAGCACAAGTTTTACATAATCTAATAGTGTCAAAATTTCAATAGGACGTTGCATATCAACCTCACTTTTTAGTTCAAACATAGAAAACACCAAAGCTGGTTTTATGTTTGCTAACGAACTTAAAATGATACGGTTATCTATTGAAAAGATTTTAAGCTCTCTTTAATCGATTTTATTTTGGTTTCTGCATCATTTTTTTTCTTTTGCTCCATCTCTACAACATGGGCAGGGGCACTATTTACAAATTTTTCGTTACTTAACTTTTTCATCACCACCTTCAGAAAACCTTCCTGATATTCCAGTTCTTTTTGCAATCTTGCTATTTCTTCTTCCTGATTTATTTTTCCTTCCACAGGGATAAAAAATTCGTCGGAACCCAACATAAAGCTGGCGGCACCTTCTAATTTATCATTAACAAACCCGATATCGCTTAGATTAGCCATTTTAGCAAGCACATGTTGAAATTCAAGGTATACCTGATCTGACTGAGTTTTGATTCTCAAAGAAAGTGCTTCTTTTGGAGATATCTGTTTTTCATTTCTTACATTTCTTATCAACCCAATTAATTGAAAAATCTGATCTGCTTTAACAATTAATTGTTCGTTGAATGGCTGCAATTTAGGCCATTCAGCTACTATCAGGCAATCATCTTCCTTCCTTTCTTTCATCAGGTGCCAAATCTCTTCTGAAATGAATGGCATAAAAGGATGAAGCAATTTCATCAATTGTTCGAATATCTGAAGGGTAACATTATAAGTGTATTTATCTATTGGCTGTTGGTAAGCAGGTTTGATCATTTCAAGGTACCATGAACAGAAATCGTCCCATATTAATTTATAAACCAGCAACAATGCATCTGATATCCTGTATTTATCAAATTGATCCTCTACCTCTTTCAACACTTGGTTAAAACGATTTTCAAACCATAAAACAGCTAATTCATTGTCGTTTCCAGATAATGAATCATCCACCTCCCATCCTTTTACCAAACGGAAAGCGTTCCAGATTTTATTTGCAAAATTCCTGCCTTGTTCACACAATTTTACATCAAACAGCAGGTCATTTCCGGCAGGTGAACTAAAAAGCATACCTGTTCTAACACCGTCTGCACCATACTCTTTGATCAAATCAAGGGGATCGGGAGAATTGCCAAGAGATTTTGACATCTTCCTGCCAATTTTATCTCGTACAATTCCCGTAAAATATACATTTCGAAAAGGTAAGTCACCCCGGTATTCATAACCTGCGATGATCATTCGCGCTACCCAGAAGAAGATTATTTCGGGGGCTGTTACCAGATCATTGGTGGGATAGTAGTAGCTGATGTCTTTGTTTTCAGGATCCTTAAAACCATCGAAAACAGAAATTGGCCACAACCATGAAGAAAACCAGGTATCCAATACATCTTCATCCTGTTGTAACTGGTCTGGTTTTAAATCGATATTATATTTTTCCTTGGCAATTCTTACTGCATCTTCCTTTGACTTTGCTACGATTACCTGGCCATTTGGCGTGTAGTAAGCCGGTATTCTGTGGCCCCACCACAATTGTCGGGAGATACACCAGTCCCTCACGTTTTCCATCCAGGACCGGTACATGTTTTTAAATTTAGCAGGATGAAAGCTAATGTTATCATTCATCACATTTTCCAGGGCCGGCTTGGTGATCACATCCATTTTCATAAACCATTGGGTGCTCAATTTGGGTTCGATCACTGCATCGGTTCGTTCGGAAAATCCAATATTGGTTACATAATCCTCAATCTTTTCAAGCTGACCTAGTTTTTTAATGTCTTTGATAATTTTTTCTCTCACCACAAACCGGTCTTCACCCACATACAAACCGGCTTTTTCACTGAGCGTGCCATCATCATTAATGGTGTCAATGGTATCCAGGTTATGTTTTAATCCCAATTCATAATCATTCACATCATGCGCAGGTGTAATTTTCAAACACCCGGTTCCGAATTCCATACTAACATATTCATCTTCAATAATAGGTACAGAACGGTTGATCAATGGCACTAATACCCGCTTACCTTTCAAATGGCTGTATCGTTGATCATTCGGATTAATGCATATTGCTGTATCACCCAAAATGGTTTCAGGTCTTGTTGTGGCAATGGTTATGAAATTATCTTCACCATCTATTTTATATTTTACGTAATACAATTTTGCATTTACCTGTTTGTAAATCACCTCGTCGTCCGATAGTGCTGTTTTACCCTGAGGATCCCAATTTACCATTCTGATACCGCGATAGATATAACCTTTCTGGTGCAGATCCACAAATACATCAATTACCGCTTTCGACAAATCCTCTTCCATGGTAAATCGGGTACGTTGCCAATCACAGGAAGCCCCCAACTTTTTTAATTGTTCCAGAATGATACCACCGTATTTTTCTTTCCACTCCCAGGCATACTTGAGAAATTCTTCCCTACTGATCTGGTCTTTAGCGATACCTTTTTCTTTCAGCATATTTACCACACGTGCTTCTGTAGCAATAGAAGCATGATCGGTTCCCGGTACCCAGCATGCTTCATAACCCTCCATCCTTTTTTTTCTGATCAGTACATCCTGGATAGTATTGTTCAACATATGGCCCATGTGCAGTACACCGGTCACATTGGGTGGCGGAATAACTATGGTGTATGGCTTTTTGTCCGGGTTGGGTTCTGAATGGAAATAATTTTTTTCCATCCAATACTGATACCACTTTTCTTCAATTTCAACCGGGTTATATTTAGAATCAATAGACATATTTCTAAAATTTATAAAAAAATAAGACCGCAAAAATAAGAATTTTTTTGATGTGTGATTGGATAGGCAGTTGTGGAATATCTATTTTGCCAGGAAAGTAATATTCCGTTTCAATCCTTCATATTTAGATCTTTTTACAGCTGATTTTTTAAATAAACCTTTAAAAACATCTTCTGTAATCTCTTCCCAGGTACGTTTATCCATTTCATTTAATTCAGGGGGTGGTAGAAACTGCTCTTCCTGATGAGGTTTGGAAAACCGGTTCCAGGGGCATACATCCTGACAAATATCGCAACCAAATATCCAATTTTCGTACTTTTCTTTAAAAGTGTCAGGAATAGCATCTTTTAATTCTATTGTCAGGTAGGAAATGCATTTGTTGCTATCTACTACCTGTGGTGAAATGATGGCATCAGTAGGGCAGGTGTCCATACATCTGGTACAAGTACCGCAATAGTCTTTTATTGGTGTATCATATTCCAGTTCCAGGTCTAAAATTATTTCTGCAAGAAAGAAAAAACTTCCATTCTGGCGGTTCAATGTGAGGCTATGTTTTCCTGTCCAGCCTGCACCACTTTTTTTTGCCCAGGCTCTTTCCATCACTGGTGCTGAGTCCACAAATACCCGCCCTCCTACCTGACCGATTTGCTCAGTAATGTAATGGAGCAACGACTTTAATTTATCCTTCACCACAAAATGATAATCATTGCCATAGGCATATTTGGCTATTTTGTAATGTTTATTTTGAAATATATCTGTGGATGGATAATAATTATAAACCAATGATATCACGGATTTTGCACCGGGTACTAGTTTCCTGGGGTCAAGCCGAAGATCAAAGTAGTTTGCCATATAACCCATTTTCCCGTGCAGGTTCATAGTAAGCCATTTTTCCAGAAGGGGAGCTTCTTCTTCCAAAAATTCGGCTTTGGCCATTCCACAAAAGGAAAAGCCCATGGCGAGTGCTTTTTCTTTAATTAATGAGGTATAGCGTTTTTTGGTTGAATCCATTTATATTTCACAACGCAAGATGACTGGGATTATTCAAACAATCTGCCTTGGCGCAGCGGGGGAATCTTTTTTAGGTGTTTATATGCCAGTTCAGTCGCTTCTCTGCCCCTGGATGTTCGTTTTAAATAACCCTCCTGGATCAGAAAAGGCTCATATACTTCTTCTATGGTTTCTGATTCCTCACTACAAGCAGTAGCTATTGTATTTAGTCCCACTGGTCCACCACCGAATTTATCAATAATAGCATGAAGAATACGATTGTCCATTTCATCCAAGCCATGCTCATCTACATCCAAAGCATTCAAG
>JAEWLI010000023.1 GCA_023393375.1 Bacteroidota bacterium | reverse complement strand
TCCCGGGTTTTGTATTTAGTTTCGGCAAATACTGTAGCCAAAGGTTACCTGTTATTGCGGTTTATAACAACATTGTACTAACATCAGGGGTTTCCTGCCTGCGCAGGAATGACGATAGGTATGGTGTACGCCAGTGGCAGGATGATAATGCCCCTACACAATAACACCGGTAAATCATGACTGATCAAAACGAAAACCCGACGTTGACGTCATCCCTGTGCAGACAGGGATCTCCCGGGTTTTGTATTTAGTTTCGGCAAATACTGTAGCCAAAGGTTACCTGTTATTGCGGTTTATAACAACATTGTACTAACATCAGGGGTTTCCTGCCTGCGCAGGAATGACGATAATGGTGGGAAGGATATTCAAGGTTTGAAAGTTCAAGGTTCAATGTTTAAGGTTCTAAGTTTGACCATGCCTAAAAATGGTTGACCGTTTGTTTAACCTTCAACCATTATATGAAAACATGTCAAAACATACTCAATGGACAGCTCATGACTTTGACGTCATCCCTGTGCAGACAGGGATCTCCCGGGTATTGTATTTAGTTTCGGCAAATACTGTAGCCAAAGGTTACCTGTTATTGCGGTTTATAACAACATTGTACTAACATCAGGGGTTTCCTGCCTGCGCAGGAATAACGATAATGGTGGGAAGGATATTCAAGGTTTGAAAGTTCAAGGTTCAATGTTTAAGGTTCTAAGTTTGACCATGCCTAAAAATGGTTGACCGTTTTTATTCAACCTTCAACCATTATATGAAAACATGTCAAAACATACTCAATGGACAGCTCTTGACTTTGACGTCATCCCTGTGCAGACAGGGATCTCCCGGGTATTGACACTTTTCGGTATTAAAAGTAAAATGCTTCAAGTATATAAAATTCTTGAAGCTTTTGAATGTCATTGGAGAACTGTAGTCTTTGAACCTGAAAGGTTCACATGTTTATAGCAGAAGGATACCACAAAAGAAGCCGACCCCAACGTGGGTCGTATAAATTAATGAAAATGCTACATACATTTGATTCAAATTGGTGTTGCAACGCTGAAAACAGGAAGGAATTTGCTACCCTATCTTTCAACCAAAACCCTTCTTATGATCACCTTATCATTCACAGCAATTTTAATGACGTACATGCCTCCTGATAATCCCCGGACATCCAATAGATGATGGTTCATGCCCGTTTGTTGTGGCTGGACTTTTTTATCCAAAACCACCCTGCCTGTAAGATCAGCTACCAACATGCTCACCCCATCACTGGTATTGGTGGCAATATATGAAATGTTCAACTCCGTGTTAACCGGATTAGGGAAAGGCTCCAGAATACTGAACAACTCATTTAATGAAATACACATTTTATTATTTTCCAGGGAGACTTCTTGATTACCCGGCATTCTTGGTTCCAGTGTAATACATACATACTCGAGCCCCTGTGCTATAAAATCAGAAATCCTGAAGTTTAACGGGTGGTTCACACCTTCCCCGGCTTCCAGAATTTCAGGGAATGATTCTCTCAGCTTAATACTGCCCAAATCAATGACGAGATCCATGTCCTGAATGATCAGGCTGCCCAAGTTATTGATGCGTGTCACCAATTGCAACTCGCCGTTATTCACCACTTTCAAGATGCGCTCTAATTCCACATCCAGCAATGGCAATCGGATAGAAATCATTTGACTCACCGAATCACGGCAGCCTTTATCACTAATGGCTAACAGTTTAATCTCATGCTCACCCAAAGATTGGTAAGTATAATCAGGTTGAAAATCGGTCACCACCGAATCTGCATGTTCGCCAAAAGTCCAGCGGTAATTCACTGCGCCAATTGATTGATTTTCCAGCGTAACCGGTAACGGCACAGTACCTACCGCCGGGTAAAGTGAGAATTTAGCTTTAGGTGCAGGATTTATGGAAACTGTATTTACCATAAATTGCCGGCATCCATTTTCAGTAACCACCGATAATTTTACCGCGTGATCCTTTGCTGTAGGAAATTGAAATTGTGCCTGAGGACCAGTTTTGGTAGCCAATCCGGCAAAATCCCATTCCCATGATTTTACCGGATCATCGGGTGAAAAAGATTTGTCGGCAAACAAAATATGCTCATTTTGGCACAATTTAGAAGTTGTAAACACCGGTACAGGCAACCGGGGTACTACCACAGTTTTGGTGATCATGTCCGAACAAAGATTTTGTGCATCCACCTTAAGAGAGACCTGGTAAGCACCCGGGGTTTGGAACAAAGATTTTGGTTGTTGGGTAAAAAACCCTTTTCCATTTATATTCCAATACCATTGGGTTACCGGATTATTTTGCAGACTTACAGAAAGGTCTGTAAACAGTACACTGTCTCCTACACAAATAGCTGAAGTAGCAAAATCAGCTTCCGGACCAGGTAATGCATCGATTTCCACTTCTTTGGAATCGCTACAACCAAAATTAGAAGCCACATATAATTTAAGCCGATGAATCCCTGCCGTACCGGTTTCGATCATGGGATTTTTCTGGTTAGACAACAATTGATATTGACCATCCTGTAATATCGACCATTCCCATTTGGTCAGATTAGCCCGGGTAACAGTAGATTTATCTATAAAGTGAGTCCCGGAACTGCACAACAAGCCATACTCCATATCGGCGACCGGATTAAAATGTACCAGAATATCTTTTTCCAATGCATTGGTACATCCCATTTCGTTGGTCACCTCCAGTTGAACCGGATATGTACCTGCCGTATCATATAATAACGATGGAGCCGCTTCAAAAGAGGTTTGTCCATTACCCAACAGCCAATGATATTGTGTAATGCCCTCACCAGATGACTTGTTGACAAACTGTAGTTCCTCACCAAAACACTGGTTCTGCACCGAAAACTGCACTTCCGGCCCGGTGGTCACATTGAACCATTTAGTTGTTTTAGGAGCGCAACCCGGTATCGCAGCTGTAAGTGATACCATCTTTGCCCCTCCCTGGGAGAAATTAAACTCCGTATCTTTCTGATCAGACACACCTTCCTCATTAAAATCCCACTGCCACTGGATTACATCCTCTGCCCCACCCATCTCTGATGTGTTGGCAAAAGGAATGGCGGAATTGGAACAAAGTGTACCTTCGGGAAAAGTGAAGGAAGGGATGGGTTCTTTATAAATAGGAACCTGTTTCAGAATACGCTGGAAACAACCGTTTGCTGCTTGAACAGAGAGAGCTACATTAAAAGTGTCTGCTTCTGGGAAATGGAAACTTACTTCATTGCCTGAAAGTGTATCTAATTCGTCGATATACCATGTATAATTGGTAATTGTTGAAGTATCATTGATAGTAGCCGTGAAGAGGTTTTGCCGGGAGAGACAAGTGTTTGCAGAGATAAAAGAAGTGGAAGGGGCCAACAAATCAGAAATGCTAATAATATCGGCATAACTTGTATAATTGCCATTTGCTGAAAAAGCTTTTAAATTTATTTTATAAGAGCCTGTCTTGCTAAAGTTTACGTTCTGTGGACTAATTGATGCCGAGGTGTTTATAGACACGAATTCTGAACAATCCCCCGAAAAGCTTATCTTGTAAAGATTTTTATTCGTTTTAGAAAACTCACCCATGAATCCAATGTACTTTTCACCGTTATAGCCAATATCAATACTCCGTGTATCTGTTAATAATCCGAACGTACCTAAGATTTCAAATTGAGGCTGATTTAATAAGCTATTTCCAAATGAGTATTTATGTAAGCCAGAATTTGACCCAAGGATAAATGCATAAATTAAAGAATCTTCGCTGACAATTTTGACCCCAGTGCCGTTACCACTAATACTTCCTATCTGCACCATAGTAGGAGCTGATTTAATTGTAGCATTGAAAAACAATTTGAATATCTTACCATCTTGATAATTGGATAGAATTCCAAACCATTGTTCTCCAGATTGTACAACACCTATTCCCATAGGTCTATTTAAACCTTCTACAGAGCTGCCAACAATTAAACCTGAGGGAGTATTTGCGATGCTATTCCCAAAATCCAAAAGAAATAAATTATTAGCTCCGAAGTTCGTAACCACGGCAGTTAACTGCCCCGGCTCCTCAATTATGTCAAGTCCGTATGGCTGATTTAACACGCCAAATGTGCCTAAATTCTGAGTAGTAGGCACATTTTCCAGTGAACTACCAAAAGCCAACCTACAGATTGAATTACTGTTGATATTGGTTATCAAACCATACCAATTATTCCCCTCCTTTCTTAATTTCAGTCTTCTCGGACCATTTAATGCCCCATCTAAATTGCCCATATCAACGATGATAGGCCAATTATCCAAGCTGGCACCAAAATCTAGTCGAAGCAACTTATGGCTATCCATATTGGATATAAACCCATACCATTTACTGTTTTCCTCAACTAATGTAATGGAACTGATTAATGAAGCTGCCTCTACCGTACCATGCACCTGAACATCTGGAGTGGCCTTCAAATCCTCATGACAAAAGTCCCAAAAAAAGGAAACGCCATTAATTGTTTGGTTGTCGAGTGAAATATTTTCATTTATACATGCAGGGGATGCTGTAAATGAGGTCGAAGGAAATTGAGCTTCGTTTACTATTATTGTGTCCTTTAAACTGGCTGAACACCCCTGCTCCGTTTTAATATTTAAAACTGCTATTATGGTATCTGGCGATGGAAAAGTCACCGATGGATTTTTTACTAAAAAAGTATCGGTCGGGAATACCCATTCCCAACTGATGAGGCTGTCCCCTATTAAAGTAAGATCTTCACCGTGAAACTGCGTGAAAATATTCTCGACAACCGGCTGATCATAATCAATGCTTGCTAAAGAGTTTTCGTTTATCTTAATTTCTTTATCAATTACGGTCTTACATCCATTAATTAGGCTTAGGCCTTCAAGTTTGACCATATAATCTCCCCCAGAATCATATAAATGCTTGGGATTGAAAAGTGAACTTGTCTCCAACCCATCTCCAAAATCCCATGTAAACGATATATCCAGAGTCTCAGAATAGTTAATGAAGGCAACGCTATCTCCGAAACAGTTATTGGTCCAAATAAAATCCATTACCGGACCGACAGCTATATTTAATTGTTGTATTAAAGTATCAGCGCAGCCAGTTAATGATGCAATGAGTGTGATTTCTTTAATACCGCTACTTTCAAAGGTAAACGATCCATCAACTTCGCCAGTAGTTCCTTCTCTATTAAAATCCCACTTAAACTCAGAATCATCCAGCAATACATGATTTGATTGGTTTACAAAATTAAGTTCCGCGTTAGTGCATAAATTTTCCGTAGGTAAGGAAAAATCAGCAATAGGTATAGGATAAAGCCTAAGAGTGTCTGAAATCTGGTTTGTGCATCCTTCTGTAGTTTCAATATCAAGCTTAACAAGATAAGATCCCGTGAAACTGTATTGGTGCGACATAATTTGTCCTGAATCATTAGTACCGTCTCCAAAGTCCCAGTTCCAGGAGCTAACCGATTTATCGTCGGAGGAGGTCGCTGAAAAAATATTTACATTATCAATACAAATATTATTGGTAACAAAAGATAAAAATGGAGCTGACTTATTCAGAACGTTAACGACATGGACAGTCGTATCAAACTTACCGCCGCCATCATAGGCGGTAAGATTAACATAATAATCTCCAGGCTCAAAATAACTTACTGTTTCAGGCTCTATATCTGTTGAACTGTTCAAGGAAATTTTTGAAGAACAGTCGCCGTTAAAATTTAACTTATACAAGGTTTTATCGGTTGTAGAAAAATAACCAACAAATCCCCTGTAGCTTTGACCAGTATAAGCTATATCAAGGCTTCTGACACTAGTCAACACGCCTAACGTGCCTAAACTATTTGATTGAGGGGCATTCGCCAAATTATCCCCGAAAGAAAACCTGTATAATCCCGAGGTCATTCCTAACACAAAAGCGTAGTATTCTGCTCCTTCTTTTATTATTTTTACCTCTGCCCCATTTCCAGTCACACCTCCTATTTGTGTAATAGTAGGCGTTGATTTTATTACTGGACCGAAGGTCAATCGAAATACTTTTCCATCCTGATAGTTGGACACGACAGCAAACCACGTTCCGCTGGATTTTTGCACGCTTACGCCCAGAGGCCTATTTAATCCATCTGCTGAGCTACCAACGGATAAAGCATCGGTAACTGTGGGAGTACTTGTAATTGAGCTGCCGAAATCAACTAATAAAACGGTATTAGCACCAAAATTAGGTATTACCGCGGTTAACTGTCCCGGCTCCTCTATGAGGTCAAGTCCGTAGGGTTGGTTTAATACACCGAAGTTACCTAAGTTTTCTGTGGTCGGGACATTTTCCAAAGAAGATCCAAAATTTAACCTTCTTATAGTATTGTTGTTGATATTTGTTATTAAACCATACCAGTTTGTCCCCTCTTTTCTTAATGCTAAGTTCCTTGGACCGCTTAATGCGCCGCTTAATGTTCCTAAATCAACAATTGTCGGGGTATTATCCAAACTACTGCCAAAATCCAATCTAAGCAACTTGCTGTTGCCTCGATTTGACACAAAACCATACCACTTGCCACTTTCATTAACAAGCGTTATCGAATTCATTTGAGAACCAGCGTCAATTGTGTCATGGATCTGAACAGTAGCAGTCGCCTTTAAATCTTCATGACAAAAGTCCCAGAGATAGCTTACAGCACTAATTGATAAATTGTTAATTATCATGTTCTGTTCCAGACAAACCTCTTGCGATAGGTTAAAATCTGCAACAGGATCTTGCGCAACAAGAATGTTAAATGAAAAAAGAAAAACGAAAATAAAACTATATACCCTCATAATATAACCCGCCAATTAGTTTCAAATATAAGCTCAAAGAAACAGTTCTTATAATAGAAACATAGCCAAAAATTACATCAATCAGACATATGGACAAAAAGAACTAATACTTTACTTCTGGATATGCTGGATAAATTAAAGGGATGTATATAATAGAAATTTTGATAGTTTTACCTCTGAATCGTTTACCGGCTTATTCTAGGAACAGAATGAATGATATCAAATAGGATTTTTTATGCTCAATTAGACGGACTGGGCATCATCGCAGCTTTTGGAGTGATCAACCTTCATTGGTTAAGCAGTAACTACCTATCGCTTTTAGGGATTGATGAGCATTACGATTGGGGGATTTGTCAACTAGGGTGTGCAATTATTTTTTATCCTTTCGGGTTTTCTCATTACTGATATTTTACTAAAAAATAAAGGATATGGTTACTTTATTACTGATAGCACAAGTTTCCTGGATTAGAAAACCCAATTTTAAAATGAAAATCCTTATTCAGGTATGATTCAAAAGAGGCACTGGCAACGGCAAATATACGCCCAATAAAAATCATTAAAAAAGGTCTGGGAGATTCCCCAGACCTTTTTTAATAAAAGGAAAAATATTGTTTTTACAGAAAAACATCTTCAAATATTTTTGTTAATGTTTGATCAACAAAAGCTTTGTTCCTGTAACTTAATCCAACTGACCTGCATCTTTCAACCATCTGGTGTTTGGGGACTTGAACTATTTTTTTTATATCGCTAATAGACTGCTCCGCCCGGGTTTTAGAAAAATTGTTCACTACTACGCCTACTTCATAATTTAAAGCATATTCATCGTCTTCCGATACATTTTTGCAAGTTATATACGGCAGACCACACAGCAAGTACTCAGCTATCTTTGTCGGTGAACGATATTTTTGAGAAGGCGTTGGGGGAATGGCACTAACACCTATATCAGCCGCAGATAAATAAGCTATTACTTCTTTCTTAGATAAATAGGGCGAAAGAAAGTAAGTAGATTTATCTATTTCATTTTCCTCAAACCATTGATCGACTTTCTCCAGACAATAATTTGTGGCCACTATGAAATAAAAATGTTTATTAAGCTTTGTTAGCCCGCCGAAAAAATCAATCAATTCTTTTTCATAATATAAACCGCCAAATTTTCCAATATAGACAACTATCCATTGTTCTTCCTTTACATTTAACTTTTTCCTCAATGTTTCTCTTGCAAATTCACTAAAAATAAATTCCTTCTCATCCACGCTTGTCGGGGCACGGATTACTTTACCCTTAGCTATAGGCGATAAACGCTCGACCATGTGCTTAGTACCAGTAAGAACATATTCAGCATGTATGCCGACGTACCATTCTAACCAATTAAGTGCTTTATACTTTAGGCTTTTTTTGGACCATACGCCTAACTCGCACAGGAAATCGCTATGAGGTTCGTATGAATATATTAAAAGGTTCATTCGAAACAACCGGGAGAAAATGTACGAAAAAGATCCAGATATATTGGCAAACGCAAATATCAATTTTGCTCTTTTTACCGTCTTAAAATAACCAACAAGAAAGATTGCCCTTATAAAATCATAAATCTTTTTAGCCAGAATAAAGCGTCCGGTATGAAATTTCAATGGATGCCAGTAAATATTGAATTGTTCTAGCTCGAGTTTGAATTTGAGCTGGCAGCTATCTGTGATAGCGAATTCTTTTTGTTCATAAGTAATCAAATAGAGTTTATAACGATTGCTGCAATTTAAGGTCTTTAGATATTGTAGGACTATGTTTTGAAAGAGCGGATCGGCAAAACTATTGTATATATAAATTACGGCTGATCTATATTTCATATAGCAATAATTTTTGCAACTGACTTGAGTGCCAACTTTATTGATTTGTTATCAAATAAAAAACTTAAAAACATTATTTTCATGATTTTAAGTTTTAAATTGAAAAGTACCATGGCTGGAGGTTTTTCTTTTTCTTTAACTAGCTTGTACAGCTGTATATAACCTGCCTGTAGCCCTTTTATATTATTCATGGCAGAATGACCACTTCTTCTATAGTAAAGAATAGGTTCTTCTACGTAATCATATCGTTTACCTTTACTAATAGACATATAAAAATACAGATCTTCCGCATGCTTAAGATTTTCGTTAAACTGATAAGTGAAAGATTTGTCCCTCTTAATCATCCAGGTATTGCCAAACATGCAAGATTCATCCAATTTTAATAATCTGTTGTAGGGATAACCCGAAAAAGAAGGAGTATATCTATTAATTGTAACCGACAAATCTTCATTTTTATACTCTACTGTTCCATCCACGAATGAGAGATCCGGGTCGTATTCGAATTTCCTGATCCTATAGGCAACACTGCCTGGTGGCAATACATCGTCCGCGTCCAAAAAGCAAAAAAAGTCGCCTTTCATTTTTTGTAAGCCTTTGTTTCTTGCGGTGCTTACACCTCTATTTTCTTGCGAATAAATAAATATTTTCGCATCATCAAAGGTACTTAGTATATCTAGCGTCCTATCGTTGCTTCCATCATTGACGATGATCAATTCCCAATTCGAGTAAGTTTGCATCAAGACAGATTCTATAGCCTCTTTAATGTATTTTTCGCCATTGTAGACAGCCATAATAACAGATACTTTATTGTTCACTTGCGTGTGTCTCTTCGATTAAATTTTCTATCCTGATGATTTGCTTTTCGTAGCTATTGTTGTACGCAACAGCCTTCCTTGCTTCAGAAACAGATGAAGATGAATAGTATGATAGATCGTTGCTCACTTTCGAAAACAAGGCAGGCAACATGTGATTAGAACGTGCCATATGTATCAAATCTTTGGGTAAATTTCTGTATTCATGCGTGTAAGAACATATGATAGGTTTGCCGCTCCCTAAATACTCCATCATTTTATGAGGGTTTGCCATTTGAATCCGTTCGGATTCCTTATAAACGAAAAAAAGTATGTTCGCCGAATCAAGCCAGTCCGATAATTCGTCAGCCGGTTTGGGGCCTAAAAGATACGTGTTGGGCATATTTCGGAGTTGTTCCACGTGAAAGTGAAGATCATTTGTTGAGGTGCCTAGATTACTCGATTTTATAGGTCCTATAAAACAAAAATCTATTCTAGGAAAAGTATGAATTATATTCAATAGTTGAAGATAATCTATGGTTGGATACAAAAGATTGCCCACATACAAGGCTTTTATTTTATTAGCCCCCGGAAGTGATGTACAACTGTCTCTAGATTTTTTTTTAAAATTATATCCATGACCGATGTTATGTACTCTCTTATTATATAGGATTATCCTATTCAAAATGTATTCTGAAGTGGTAAGACAAAGATCCGCCGAAGCAGCATGGGCTTTAGTTTGAAAATTTTGATTATGGTCTACTATGTGGCAAATTTTAAGAACATCATCCCCGAAAACATTTAAATGGAAGAAGCGTGAATTATCGAAAGACCAGACAACATCAAATTTAACGTCAATAGCCGATTGAAGACTGCTGACCAATCTCTTATCGAAAATGTTAGATAAAAAGGAAGGGAGAAAACGTATTCCTGAAAGATGTCCAGGGTAATCGATTACGCGGAAATTATTTTTAACTGTTCTAAGTTGAATAGAACTTTTTCTTGGTGGATTTAAAAAAAACACACTGTTTCCGCGTTCTGCTAACTTTAAGGAGTAGTGATGCTTGCTTACATAACATTCGCCCCAAGGCTCAGGGGATATGATTAATATGTTTTTGTTTTTAAAAAATGCCAAGCGATTATGTAGTCATTAAAATCCTTTTCTTAGGGTTTCTCGCATAAATATCTCCAAATGAAGTTTGTTGAAAGCCAATGCTGGAAGCCAACTTTGTCAATTCTTTCTGTGTAAGCCATTCTGGTAATTCGAATTCCATGCTTTCTCCGACCGAATAATTATATATATAGTCCGGATTTATCTTATTGAGCCGCTCAAGACACGAGAGCAGGTTTTCAAAGCCTTCGGGAACCGCATATTCAAAAGAAATCATGTTAATAGGTGTGTTTAAGCCTTGTAAAACTTTGAGCTCGTATCCCTCTACGTCTATTTTAATGAATTCTGGAATTCCATACTTCTTAATAAGATTATCCAATGTTGTCGTTTTTTTCAGGATTTTTTTATTCCAATCAACTCCATCGAATCGCTCCTTAGTAATCTCAGTCCATTCTTTGGAAAAAGTGGAAAGAACATGAGCGGTTGAAATAAAAAATTCCTTCTCTGATTCTTCTTCATCAACCCCTTGATCAACAATCGCTATTTTGTTTCCAAACCTGTTCTTCAAATAAGCAACACAAAACTCCTGTGGCTCAACAGCGACGACCTTTGCACCTATTGATAGCAAAGAGGGAATTCTATTGCCTAAATTGGCACCTATGTCGAAATAAAGATCGTTCTTAGCCACAAATCTGGAATAAAAACCCTTTCTTTTATTTTTAATTTTCTTCTCCTGCAAAAAGGGGTTAAAAGGAACAAAATCCCTAACAGAATTAATCAATAGATAATAAATTCTTAAATACAAATTTTTATTGAACACTATCATCTACTTTTTTCTAAGATCAAATATTGCACAACCAAACGTACAATTGAAATTATTTTTGATATTCGATTCACTTAATTGAAAATTACTGAAGAGATTATTATCATCATCTAAATACGAAAAATCATCAATACTGTACTTTTCCTTAATCAATCCCAACAAGTATGATAAGGAAAAAACCCTGTGTGCATTGAATTCAATTCGTTGCGGCCCGATAGGAACCGAAAAATAAAACTTCCCATTTCTTTGTAACATGTCAGTTATAGCATGAAAGCCTTTAATATGACCTTGCGCGTCAATAGGATCATTGTATCTCCCCAACCCAAAATGTTCAAGCGCATGCAAGCAGGATATAGAATCAGCGTAACTGCGATATTTATCAGAGGGTGAAGTAAAATCATGCCTGATGAACTTAATATTTTTGATTTTTCTGGTCAGTGGTCTAATGTCAAATACTTCAATTTCCCTGAAAGCGGCGACATGCGCAACAAATCCATCTACCCTTGATCCTATATCAACATGTTTTTTTGGAGCATTTTCAAAAATTTTATTGGCCACTATCAAATCCTGAAGGAAGTAATGACTTCTTATATTTCCCGATTCATCTAGCTTATCATCTAAAAAAGGTAAAAAACTGATGGAAGAAAAATCCGGATCATTATTAAGGTCTTCTTTAAACCGTTTAAACTCGTCAAAAAAAACGTTAAGCTTTTTAATATTATGGTATAGCCTTAGGGGATTTTTGGCGAAAAACTTCTTAAAGGGCTCAATCTTTTTAATCATATGTTTCCTAATTTTCCTAAAAAAAGATTTAAAAAGTTTAAAGAATGTAATTTAATTCCCTTTGCGGATTTCATTTGATGATAATAAAAGAAATCCCATCTCGTCATGACTCCTCTTTGTCTGGTGTCAATTTTTATACCTACTGCATTAAACTTTTTTACGGCTTCTTTAAGCCATTTTCCTTGAAATATAGTCGTAGCAAAGTAGTCAAAAGCGTAAGAATGCACATTTACATTGGTCTCTGAAGAGTTTACTGCCACCGATAAAAAAGGACTGTTAAATTCTTGAGCTCGTTCATATGACAATCTTTCAAACGAATCATTGGTGTCGTCCTCCAATATGATTTCCTGAAGCATTTCTTTTTTCCAGACAGCCGTTTGTAATGAAGTTAAATACTTGTTGTTTTTATTTATTGATCCTATCTCAGGGTTTTCTTTCAACAGCTTATCAGGAGGAGGATAAGGAATAAATCTTAAATATGAAGCTCCGAACCTTTCATACCACTCGAGCAGATCAAAGATGGCGGCGCTTTTTATAGGACCCTTCAGTAGGTAATCCTCCTGCATATATATGATATTCGGAGCGGCAACTTTTCTTAAAGCATGACACATCATCCTACCCCAATTCATCTTTTTTCCGATTTGAATATTTTTAATGAGTGAATGATGGAAAGCTTTTTCTTCAGTACACAAATAAATAGGGAAGGGACAATCAGGCCAGAACAATTCAAAGGATTTTGCCAATGGCTCCCAGGCGTCTGAATAATTGTCGCAGGAAAGTATAAGTATCGTATAGTTTTTTACGTCAATCATATAAATCTTGACAACAATTTCTCAAGGTCGTCAAGAAGAACTATAATATCATATCCTTGCTTCACCGGTTGTTGTAAAGCTATGTATGGGCATTCTAGATAGGCGTACCGTAACCCGAGCGATTGGGTAAGCAGATAATACAAAGAATAATAGTAAGGTGGTTTTCCTTCGAGATTACCTAACAGTTCAATTATAGTAGCTTCTTTGGAAAAAAGCATATTCGTGAGACCGGCACCGTGAGAAGAGACAATGATTTCGCTTTCCTGCATAAGGCTAACCTGCTCTTTAAAGGTCAGATCCTCCAGATAAACCGTTAGAAAACCGAACGTTTTCAATAATTCGACCAGTTCCGGCTCATTAATTACTCTTCTGCTGCCAGATTTCCCTCGTGAAATATAAATTCTTTTATTTTTTGGGGCGTCAGCAGAAATAAACTTACCTCTTAGCCATTTTAGGACCGTTGGTGAAAAAACTTCGTCCCATTCACAAGGGGTTCTTATAGTTGACATTACGTACAGATTCTCGACATTTACTTTTTGATAGTCCCAATAGATCAGATCATCTTCCGAATAGTTGAAATAGTGAAGTGTGTCAATTTGATAATCGGTAAGACGTTGATTAACAACCAATTTCGGTTTAATATCAATAAACTGAACCAGATAAAGGAGTGGTAAAGTTTCTAATAGCCAATGAAAATAATTGACATAGTGATTGTTTACATAGATATTTATTAAAGAAATTGCATGTTCGATATGCCTATCCGTCTTTAGGTTTTGATGATTTTGGATCAACCGTGGGCTGCATTTCATGACCAGTGACTTTCTATTCAGAACCGTGTCTATAATAATAGCACCCTCCTTAGATATTCCAACCGCTTCGGGTCCTATTAAATAAGCCTTATAAAACCTTCCCAGATTGATGTTCCTAAGCGAAAAAGTTTTTCCTTCAAAAAACCTAAACTGCTCGTTTAAGCTATTTTTAAATGAAATGGCGGGGATAAACTTAATTGTTTCGCACTTAATAAGTGTACTAGACCAGTCGGCTTTATCCTTAAAATCTTCAGACTGAATTAAGTTTATATCGTGCTTAAGCCACCGGGTAATTTGTCTGTAGTATAAAAAGTGGAGTACCCATTTAAGAAGTTTATACTTGTAAAACAGTTTGCGAAATCCCGTTCTTACCATCTAAATATCTACAAGTTTAGATCCGGAGATTATTGAAAAATTATCTTCTACGAATTTTTTTCCCTCTGCTTTCATTTTTTTTAACATAGTTTCATCATCCACAAGGTAATTGAGTATTGTTACTATAAAACCAACGGGATCTGTCTGGTGATCTACCAAAAATCCGTTTTTTTCGCTAATCGCCTCCTGCGCTCCTCCACTGGCACCACCGATAACGACATTGTTGAAAAATGCCGCTTCAATAAATGAGATCCCAAACCCTTCGATGTCCTTGTTATTCAAGGAGTGATTCGGCATTATAAACACATCGGAGCACTGCAACAGCGAGTATTTGTCTACTTCATCAATCTTTCCGAGGAAGACGATTCTATTATAGAAGTTGAGAGGAACCAAACTTTTCAAAAAATCATATTCTTCGCCCTCTCCAGCTATTAGATAAACCCAATCAGGGTGAACCGACATGAATCTTATTACAGCCTTTATAGAAATATCGATTCCCTTTCTTTTGACCAGTCTGCATATTGAAATGATTATTCTGTCGCTTGATTTTAAATTAAGTTTTTGTCGCAACAGGGTTTCAGGATGAAGATCAATATTTTGCAATTTCAAGGTATCCAGAAAAGGATGAATAATTTTGCAGGTTTTACCAGGATACATGCTATGTAGCAATTTTTGCGTAAATAAAGAATTGACGATTAGGAATTGGGCCCCGTCTATTATTCTTTTTAATCCTCGTTTATTCTTATTCTTCCATTCAATTAAGTCTAGACCGTGCAAAACAACGATATATTCTATTGTAAGTAAATTGCACATCCGTATTATTAGAACTGATAAATTTATAAACAGTGTGGTTATAATAATTTTATCATTGGGACGATTAAGCATTTTTAAAATTTGGAAAAGCAGGAATACTTTTATTCTTACTGTATAAATGAACGAATAACCTTTTTTGAATATCCAGAACCGATCTATTTTTAACGCACGTCTTCGAAAATGAGGACTAATAATTTTAAAGGAAAACTTACCCTTCACGGGTTGATTTGTTAATAAAAAAGATAATTTTTCTTTTTTATGCAGGATTTTGGCCAAACTTATAGAATAATTGGCGATACCTCCAATCAGGGGGGGGAATTCAGGAGCAAAAATGACATACTTACCTTTCATGGTCATACTTTGGAATGACTCTTAAAATTTAAAGCCATTGTGAATCTAGCTTTAAAGAACCTATATCTTTTCCCTGAAATTTTATTAAAGCAGGATCGGAATCTATTATAGAAAAAGGACACACAGAATGTACGTCGTCAAATACTTGTCCTGAATCCAAGAAAAGAACCACATCGCAACTGAAATCTCCACCCATAAAATTATTTTTATTTATTTGCAGAACATGGATAGATTCTCCTTGCGGTATCTGCTTAAATATTTTTATTGTAGTGGATAATTTTTGACCTCTGGAATCGCGAATGGCAATACTATATCCTGTATTTTCCATATCCTTATTAATAACGCTAAAGATTTTAATCCTTACTGGTTCATTCGAATGGAATATTGAACAGCTTTGATTATGTTTGTTAAGTAGTTCAACTTTTTGAATAAAATTATCTTTAAAGTTCCGTAAAGCTTCATATGTTGCGGATGTTGAAAAATCTTTGACATAGCCTGTTACAATATCTTGTACGTCTCCCTTTGTCTTAAGCCTCCCTTTTTCCATTAACAAACCTAAAGAACACAAACTTTCCACCGCTCCCAAATTATGACTCACAAACAACACCGTTCTCCCCTGTCCTGTCACATCTTCCATTTTGCCCAGACACTTTTTTTGAAACTCTGCATCACCAACAGCCAATACTTCGTCAATTATCAATATCTCAGGTTCTAGGTGAGCGGCCACTGAAAATGCCAGCCGCACCAACATACCACTGCTATAATGTTTCACAGGCGTGTCAATGAATTGTTCTACACCGGAAAAGTCCACGATCTCATCAAACTTCTGCTTGATTTCCCGTCTTTTCATACCTAATATGGTGCCATTCAGGTAGATGTTTTCCCTGCCGGTAAGTTCTTTATGAAAACCAGTTCCCACTTCAAGTAATGAAGATACACGTCCGTTTATTTCAAATCGGCCTGTTGTGGGTTTTGTGATGCGGGAAAGAATCTTTAATAGTGTGCTTTTGCCTGCACCATTTCGGCCAATAATACCTACCGCTTCTCCTTGCTTGATCTCGAAGTTGATGTCTTTGAGAGCCCAGAATTCGGTGGGTTGGGGAGTTGGTGAGTTGGTGAGTTGAGGAGTTGATAGCTCGTAGCTCGTAGCTCGTAGCTCATGGTGAGAAGAGGATTCTTTC
>JAEWLI010000008.1 GCA_023393375.1 Bacteroidota bacterium | reverse complement strand
GGTTATACAATGCAGAAATAAAAACGGATCTGGATTTTTCAAGGAGCAAAGCGGAGGTGATCATTATCGCAGTAAACGATGACGCTATTGAAAAAGTGGCACAACAAATCAAAATTAATGATGATCTGGTAGTAGCCCATACGTCGGGTTCAAAATCTCTGGATGTTTTACAACATGCGCATACTGAGAATATTGGTGTAATTTATCCTCTACAGACATTTTCCAAGAAAAAAAAAGTAAACCTGGAAGAGGTGCCTATTTTATTAGAAGCCAACAGCATTCATGCATTTTTGGTTTTGAACGACCTTGCCAGATCTCTTTCAAAAAAAACCTATCAGGTAGATAGTATAAAAAGGAAAGCAGTGCATGTTTCTGCTGTTTTTTCCTGCAATTTCACCAATCATCTTTTCAGAATAGCACGGGAAATCCTCAAAAAAGAAGATCTGCCTTTCGATATACTAGAACCACTCATTGTCGAAACCATTAACAAAGGCTTGTCACTGGGCCCCGATAAGGCACAAACCGGACCAGCTTTCCGCGAAGATCTGGAAATATTGGAAAGTCATATGGAATTTTTGTCGGATAATTCAACATATGCGGAAATTTATCGACTCCTTTCCCAACACATTATGGATATCAAAAATACTTAAGGGTGCACGAGAATTAATTATAGGAAGGTTAATCCATAGGTTTCTCCGCAAATGTTTGATGTAATTTGTTATCTTTGCGGCTTGTAAGCATCATATGGCTAGTTCAGGATTAACTGTGGTTACCTTCTTTCGACTGATCAGGATACCCAACCTGTTGATCATTGTATTTGCCCAGTATTTTTCAGCCATATTTATACTGGGAAGTTCTGAAAACTGGCAGTCATTTTTGCTTGACAACAACTTATTTCTAATATCCTTTTCCACAGTTTTGATCGCTGCTGCCGGCTATATTATCAACGATTATTTTGATATCAAAATCGATTATGTCAATAAGCCGCAACGGGTTATTATTGGCCGGGAAATGAAAAGGCGAAAAGCTATGGCCATTCACACACTTTTTAATTTTTCAGGTATAATTATTGGGTTTTTTGTTCATCCTTATATTTCTCTCATCAATGCAGCATCTGCAACCATATTATGGTGGTATTCCAGTAAACTAAAAAGAAAGCCATTGGTGGGCAATGTGATCGTTGCATGGCTTACGGCAATGTGTCTGCTTATCCTGGTAGTTCATTATCGGTCGCATGTCTTGCTCATGGTGATGTATGCTGTACTAGCTTTCGGACTTACTTTGATCAGGGAAATCATAAAAGATATAGAAGATTTGCAGGGAGATGCCGACTTTGGGCGGAGAACCCTTCCAGTGGTGTGGGGTGTTAGGAAAACAAAATGGTTTTTGTTCATACTGAGTATAGGATTTATCATAGGATTATTCTTTATTATCCTTCAATTAGAAAACCCAGACATCCATTTGTTCTTCTATCTATTTTTAATACCAATGATCATATTTATTATTTTACTATTAAAAGCGGATACAAAAAAAGATTTTGCGGGTTTAAGTACTATCTGTAAATTCTTGATGTTGTTAGGGATATTAAGTATGGTATTTTTTTGATTTAGACAGTCAAATGGTTATTCTTGTCAATTGTAATAGATATTTATAAATTTTAAACAGGTTTTGAAAAAACATCGAATTGCTATTTTTGCTTCAGGTAATGGCTCTAATGCAGAAAATATAGCCACCTATTTTGAAGATCATCCTCAGATTAAGGTTGTTTCTTTTTTTACAAATAATAAAAATGCCTTTGTGATTGAAAGGGCAAAATCGTTAAACATACCTTTCTGCATATTTAATCGAAATGAGTTTTATCATACCGCCAGGGTGCAAGTATTGCTAAAAGTTCAACAGATCGATTATATAGTTCTTGCCGGATTCCTTTGGTTAATCCCCGATTATATACTTCATGATTATCCTAACAGGATAATCAATATTCATCCTGCATTATTGCCCAATTTTGGTGGCAAAGGGATGTTTGGTGATAAGGTACATCAAGCAGTGATTCTAGCAAGAGAGAAAGAAAGCGGAATCACGATCCATTTTGTAAATGAAAATTATGATGAAGGGAAAATTATCAAACAGTATAAGTGCGAGGTAATGGAAACAGAGACTCCGGAAACCCTGGCTTTAAAAATTCACGAACTGGAATATAAATATTTTCCGAAAGTAATAGAAGAGATCATTATTGAAAATGAAAAATAATTTAGTTTTGTAATTCCATTTTTCTAAAAAACATAAATTCCTCATGGGCAAAAAAAAAATTCAAAGTGCATTAATTTCAGTCTATCACAAAAACAATCTTGAACCCATCTTAAACCTGTTAAAATCCAATGGCATAAGTATTTATTCTACCGGAGGTACTTATGATTATATCCAAAAACTGGGTATAGAGGTTACTCCTGTAGAAGATCTTACTTCATATCCTTCAATACTGGGAGGTCGGGTAAAAACGCTTCATCCCAAAGTGATGGGGGGAATTCTTGCCCGTCGCGAACACCCGGAAGATCAGAAACAAGTGGATCAATATGAAATTCCATTGATCGACCTGGTAATTGTTGACCTGTATCCATTCGAACAAACAGTAAGTTCCGGAGCCTCTGAAGAAGATATTATTGAAAAAATTGATATTGGAGGCATCTCGCTGATCAGGGCAACAGCTAAAAACTTTAAAGATGTATTGATAGTGCCTTCTATGGAATATTATGGGGAATTTCAACAATTATTGGAAAACAAAAAGGGCATTACCGAACTTGAAGACAGGAAAAAATTCGCCACATATGCATTTGATATTTCTTCCCATTATGATACGGCAATATTTAACTATTTCAATAGGTCTAAAGAAATAGTCAATTTCAAAAATAGTATCCGGTCTAGCAAAACGCTTAGATATGGTGAAAATCCACATCAACGTGGGGTATTTCATGGTGATTTGGAAAAAATGTTCGAACAACTTAATGGCAAAGAATTATCTTATAATAACCTGGTAGATATAGATGCAGCAGTGATGTTAATAGAAGAATTTTCTGAAGAAACTGCCTTTGCCATATTAAAACACACCAATGCATGTGGAGCCGCTACAGGCAAAAATGTAAAAGATGCATACCTTAAAGCTTTTGAAGCTGATCCGATTTCTGCTTTCGGTGGTGTGTTGATCTCCAATAGGAAGATTGACAAATCGGCCGCAGAAGAGATTACAAAGCTGTTTTTTGAAGTACTCATTGCCCCTGATTATGATGCCGAGGCTTTAAATATTTTGAAGGTCAAAAAAAATCGGATTATATTACATCAGAAAGAAGATCTCAGTTCTGTAACTTCTTTTAAGTCAATTTTGAATGGTGTTTTGGAACAAGACCGTGATTTAAAAACCGACTCACCAACTGATATGAAGGTAGTAACCAACAAAACTTCATCGGAAGAAGAGAACAGGGCAATGATTTTTGCCAGTAAAATATGTAAACATACCAAGTCAAATACCATTATTTTGGCTAAAGATGGTCAGTTGATCTCAAGTGGTGTGGGTCAAACATCACGGGTAGATGCCCTCAGACAAGCGATTGAGAAAGCTAATGCATTTAAATTATCTTTGGATGGCGCAGTAATGGCATCTGATGCTTTTTTCCCGTTCCCCGATTGTGTGGAAATAGCAAATAAAGCAGGGATAAAAGCCGTTATACAGCCGGGTGGTTCTATCAAGGATCAGGATTCGATTGACTATTGTAATATGCATGATATGGCTATGGTTTTTACCGGTTTTCGCCATTTTAAGCATTAATAATCAATCTGTTAAAAAATATTACTTAGAGACTATTTATATTAAAACTATTTGTAATTTTCGCACTCTAAATCATTATCAATCAGCTAAATAGATTTATTAACTGTAGATTAACCAATGGGTATATTCGATTACTTTTCTAGCGATATCGCTATAGATCTTGGCACAGCCAATACGCTTATTATTCACAAAGATAAAATTGTGGTTGACGAGCCATCTATTATTGCCATAGATAAAAATACCAACCGGGTGTTGGCAATTGGCAAGGAAGCCATGCAAATGCATGAGAAAACTCATGAAAATATTAAAACCATCCGTCCTTTAAAAGATGGTGTGATAGCCGATTTTCATGCCGCAGAACATATGATTAGAGGTTTGATCAAGATGATCAATGCCAATAACAGAAGGTTCTTACCAAGCTCCCACCGTATGGTTATTTGTATACCTTCAGGAATTACAGAGGTGGAAAAAAGAGCTGTACGTGATTCTGCCGAACACGCAGGAGCCAAAGAAGTATATATGATCCATGAACCAATTGCAGCCGCACTGGGAATTGGTATCGATATTGAACAGCCGATTGGGTCTATGGTAGTAGATATTGGAGGTGGGACTACTGAAATAGCAGTAATAGCGTTATCCGGTATTGTTTGTGACCAATCTATCAGAGTAGCAGGAGATTCATTTAATAAAGACATTCTGGATTATATGCGTCGTCAACACAACCTTTTGATAGGCGAACGTTCTGCCGAAAAGGTAAAGATTGAAGTAGGATCTGCTATAACCGAACTGGATGAAGGACCTGAAGATTATGAAATCAGAGGACGGGATTTAATGACCGGAATTCCTAAAGTCATCAAAATTTCGTATTCGGAGATCGCATTTGCTATAGACAAATCTGTATCAAAAATTGAAGAGGCGGTGTTAAAAGCACTGGAGATATCCCCTCCTGAACTGTCAGCTGATATTTATGATAATGGCATCCACCTTACAGGTGGTGGTGCTTTATTGAGAGGGTTGGATAAAAGATTGGCATTGAAGACAAAACTGCCCATTCACGTGGTGGAAGATCCCTTAAGAGCTGTGGTAAGAGGAACCGGGATAGCTTTAAAACATTTAAATGATTTTAAATCCGTACTGATGACCTAAGGTAAATGCAAAGATTATTTCTCCTAATATATACCTACAGGACATTCTTATTATTTACTTTGTTGGAAATCATGTGCCTTTGGTTGGTTGTCAGGTACAATCCTTACCAAAGTGCTTCGTTTTTCAATACTTCCAATGATATTGCAGGCCGGTTACTTGAAACCAGAAGCAATATACTTGGATACTTCAATTTAAAAAGCGTAAATCAACACTTGGTACTGGAAAATGCTATTTTAAGAGAGGAATTGCTTAGGAGGCATGCATTTGAAATGGATTCGGTGGCAATTGATACCACTCATTTTAAAGATAGTAACGTAATTGATCAGTATGATATTTACCCAGCCAGGGTAATTAGTAATTCTACCAGAATGTTTAAAAATCATTTGACTATCAATAAAGGATCTAAAGATGGCGTGACTAAGGGCATGGGAATTATAAGTGGTGTTGGTGTGGTAGGAAGGGTGAAATCAGTATCGAAAAATTTTGCAACTGTGGAATCGTTATTGCATACAGGGATGGGGGTTTCCAGCGTATTGACAAGTTCCGGTACTTTTGGTACAGTAAAATGGACAGGGGCTGATCCAAAAACTGCCACTCTGATGTATATTCCACGTCATATAGATGTAAAAATTGGTGATACCGTGACCACTTCCGGATATAATACCGTATTTCCGCCAGAGATTTTAATCGGAACGGTTAAGGAGAAAAACCTGATGCCCAATTCCAATTTCTATGACCTGGATATTGATCTGGCTTTAGATTTCAGTTCTTTATCACATGTCTATATCGTAAAGAATTATTATCAACAAGAATTGGATTCATTAAAATCCTCATCAATCCCGGAATCAGATGAATAATAGATTATTATCACAAATATTAAACTTCCTGGTGTATGTGATCTTACAGGTATTGATTGTGAAGAACTTTGTTTTGTTCGACATGGCGTTCTGTTATGTATATGTGGGATTCCTGTTGCTTTTGCCTCTTGATACAGGTAAAATCAATCTATTATTACTAGGTTTTTTTACAGGATTAATGGTTGATGTTTTTTATGATAGTATAGGAATTAATGCAGCTGCATCAGTGTTATTGATGTACATAAGGCCTTATTGGCTCGACATGATAGCGTCTAGAGAAAGTGAAGATAATATGTTTAATCCCAGTTTACGAAACCTGGGATTTGAGTCCTTTTTAACGTATACACTACCCCTGATATTTATTCATCATTTCACATTATTGTATCTTGATGCAGGTGGTTTTCATATGTTTTTATACGTCTTATTGACTGTCATATTTAGTACTATGTTTTCAGCATTGCTGATCATCATATTTCAATATTTGTTTTATCCTAAAAGACGAACCATATGAACGATAACAGGAGATTTTTTGTAAAAACATTTTTCTTGCTTATTGGTGTGGTATACCTGTCTAAGCTATTTATTATACAGGTCTTGGATGATAACTATGCTACAGCAGCAGAAAGGTATTCTGTTAAAAGATTCGTTGAATACCCCTATAGAGGATTAATATATGACAGAAATGGCAAATTAATTGTGTATAACAAACCTGTATTTGATATTCAGGTAGTACCTAAGGATGTTTATATTCCTGACACTGCCAAATTTTGCAGGCTTTTAGAAATTACACCGGAAGAGTTGAAAGTAAAACTTGATACCGCCCGTAATTACAGCAGGTTTAAGCCTTCTATTTTCTTGAAACAAATACCTATCGAACACTTAGCTCAAATTCAGGATCATTTGATCGATTACAGGGGATTTACCATTACCCCCCGAACCATTCGCTCCTATCCATATAAAACTATGGCCAATGTACTGGGCTATATTGCCGAGATCAGTAATCCGGAAATGAAAAAAGACCAGGAGAAGTATTATCGAATGGGTGATTATATTGGAAAAAGTGGGATCGAATATACCTACGAAAAAGACCTGAGAGGTAAAAGAGGTGTCAAACATGTGATGGTAAACAGGTTTGGTGTTGAAAAAGGATCATATAAAAACGGACAATATGATACCATATCAATTCCCGGTAAAAACTTGATTTCCACAATAGATATTGACCTTCAAAATTATCTTGAAAAATTACTTGAAGGAAAAACAGGTGGTGTAGTGGCTATCGAACCCAAAACTGGTGAAATATTGGCTTTAGTTACAGCACCTGGATATGACCCTAATTTACTCGCAGGCCGTGATTTCAGCAGGAATTTTGGTAAACTACAACGTGATTCGTTATCACCATTATTCACCCGACCACTTATGGCCATGTATGCCCCAGGTTCGATGTTCAAAAGTGTTCAGGCATTAATTGCCTTGCAGGAAGGTGTAATCAAAGCTGATGAAAGAATTCTATGTGAAGGCGGGTTAATTGGTGATCACGCTCCTCCCGGTTATTATGATGTTATTAAAAGCATTCAGCACTCTTCTAACAATTATTATTATAAAGTATTTAAACGGGTACTGAATCAGGAATTTTCTAAGAATACGTTTGTTGACACCCGGATCGGATATGAGAAATGGCGTGACTACCTTATATCATTTGGTTTAGGGGCACCATTGGCTATCGATATTCCGAATTCAACAGGAGGCCTCATCCCAACTCCTTCTTATTACGACCGAGTTTATGGCCGGGATCGGTGGAAATTTTCTACCATTTATTCATTGAGTATCGGACAAGGTGAATTATTGATCACTCCCATCCAAATGGCAAACCTTACCGCCATTATTGCCAACAGAGGCTACTATTATACCCCTCATATCATCAAATCAATTGGTGAAGATGGCTTGGCGGCAGAAAAATATCGTGACAAACATGTAGTACCCATTGATTCTGAACATTATCAGTCAGTGATTGATGGTATGGAAGCTGTAATTCAAGCGGGTACCGGACAATACAGGGCAAAACTTAAAAATATAGAGGTTTGTGGTAAAACAAGCACTGTAGAAAACCCTCATGGTGAAGACCATTCCGGTTTTATAGCATTTGCACCTAAAGACAATCCTCAGATAGCCATAGCTGCTTATGTAGAAAATGCTGGGCAGGGAGCAAGAGCGGCGGCAGCTATTGCCAGCTTGGCTATTGAAAAATATCTTTTGGGTAAAACAGAACGACCAAATATTGAAGAATACGTGCTGAGGGGGCAATTTAAATAAAGGTATGAGAAATATAGAATTGCGTAGGCAAGACAGGATTATTAATAAGGTAGATTGGCTTACCATTCTCATCTTTTTTGTGCTGGTGATATTCGGATGGATGAATATCGCAGCTGCTGTTTACGACAATGATCTACATTCGAGTATCTTTTCTACCGAGTTAAATTCCGGAAGACAGTTGATCTGGATCGGGCTTACAGTTCTCATTATCATTGTTATAATGACCCTTGATTTCAAAACCTATGAATCATTATCATATATTATATATGGATTAGTTATTCTTTTATTGGTATTGGTGCTGATATTTGGCAAGGAAATTTCAGGTTCGAAATCATGGTTTCAATTAGGTGGATTTGGCATACAACCTTCAGAGTTTGCCAAATTTGCAACTGCTCTGGCTGTAGCTAAATATATGGCTGATAATCCCCTCAAACTGACCAGAATAAAAGATCTGGCCACTGTAGCTGCATTTATTGTTGTGCCCATGAGCCTTATCATGCTACAACCCGATGCAGGAACTACGATGGTTTTTGTATCATTTGCTATTGTTTTGTACCGGGAAGGACTGTCGCCATCGATCATTTTAATTGGGTTATATGCAGGGGTGATTTTTGTACTGAGCCTGTTCATCAAACCGCTTGCCTTGTATGTCAGCGTGTTTATTTTGGCCATTGTTATAATTGCCATAACAGTAAGCTCAGGCAAAAAAGTATTGATGAGAGTATTGATAGTGGCTATTGGTGCAATGCTAACTATTGGTTTTATCTTTTCAGTTGATAAAATCGTCAATGAAATTTTTAAACCTCACCAACAGGCCAGGATCAAGTCGTTAATTGATCCCAGCATTGATCCACAGGGTGTAGGATACCATATCATTCAATCCAAAATTACCATCGGGTCAGGAGGCACCTGGGGAAAGGGATTTTTACAAGGGACTCAAACAAAACTGAACTTTGTACCTGAACAAAGTACTGACTTTATATTTTGTACCATTGGGGAAGAACATGGCTGGATAGGAAGTCTGATCGTGATTGGACTGTTTATTCTGTTGCTGTTTCGGATTGTTGATATTGCCGAGCGACAAAAGTCGCGATTTGTTAGAATATATGGTTATGCCGTAGCATCTATTATCTTCTTCCACTTTGCGGTTAATGTAGGGATGACCATTGGCATGTTTCCTATTGTGGGGATTCCTTTACCTTTTTTTAGTTACGGAGGCTCTTCCTTATGGGCATTTACCATACTGTTATTTATTCTTATCAAGCTGGATGCCCACCGCATGCAGCAGTTAAGATAACCCCACAGGATTACAGGATTTTATAATAATAGATCAAATCTGCTTCATTTGAAGTAAAAATGTCATAATTTTAAATCTTAAACTATATTTGAAAGCGAATCTATAAGAACCTCTGAAAATGGTTCAGAGTTTCTGTATTCAGAACTATAATTTTTTAACTTTTGAAAAAGTTATTTCATTTAAAATATCAGGTTTTCGTATGAAAAAAATTGCATTTTTTGGTGCCACAGGTATGTTGGGTAAACCAGTATTGAGGGAATTCATTAAAAGAGGTTATGCTGTTACTGCGTTGACCAGAGATCTTGAAAAAGCTTCTGAATTATTTCCAGAAAAAGTAAACTGGGTACAAGGTGACCTGACCCAATACGAAATTGTAGATGAAATTATAAAAAAGAGCGATATTATTTATTGTAATCTGTCCATTGCACCGGGATCAAGGGAAAATGATTTTCAACCTGAAAGGGAAGGACTTAGCTCCATCTTACGATCGGCAAAATGGAATGATACCTCCAGAATTTTGTATGTCTCTTCTATTGCAAGGTTATATTATGGCATGAATGGGTACAACTGGTGGGGATTGGAAATGAAAAATCAGGCAGTAGATAAAATTAAAAGAAGTGGTATTCCCTATATCATTTTCAACCCCTCTACTTTTATGGAAAATTATACTGAAGGGGGGTTTGTACAGAATCAGAAATTAATGGTTGTGGGAAATTCAAAATTTCCCAATTGGTTGATAGCTGCCGATGATTTTGCTAAAATGGCTGTAAACTCAATAGAAGTCGTACATGAAGATGATAATAAAGAAATGATCATACAAGGTCCTGAGGGATTTAAATTGGATAAAGCTGCTTCCTTTTTTTCAAGTAATTATAGCAAAGCTAAATTATCTGTTTCCAAAGTGCCATTATCTGTTACAAAGGCTTTGGGGTTGTTCGACCGAAAATATGAATATTATGCCTACATGATGGAAGCCATCAATAATTATCCTGAGACATTCCAATCAGATGAAGTGTGGCAGGAAATTGGAAAACCTCAAATAACATTTAAAGAGTTTATCCAATCGGGAGGTAAACCGGTTAAGGTGAAAGTAGAAAATAGTGAAACTAAAAGTGAATGATTTCACTTTTAGCTTGCAGAAATCAACACTTCAAAATAATAACTTTCTAAATTAAATACATAAAAAAAGCTTTCCGAATCCCGGAAAGCTTTTTATTGATATAATGGTTATATATACTTTTAACTACAATTCCATATCACAATTACCTGCCATACAAGCAACTTCCTGAGCTGCAGTGGTGTAATCCTCTTCCTCGTAGCGATATATTTTGCTGAAATCAATATTTGGGAATTCCTTAGCCAGTTTTTCAAATTCCTCTTTTGAGATTTCAGTATAAGGCATTTGGTCAAATTGTGCATCAAAAGCTGGCAAGAAGGTCATTCCACCAATTTTATCCTGATGTTCATATACCCATTTTATAATATCGAGCACTTCATCTGGTTTATAAGTGATGGTTACACTAGGATTGTGTTCGGTATAATTAACTTTATTCTGCAACCAGTATTCACATTGCTGTATAGCAGATCGCTCATTCCTGGTAATGGCTCTTTCCGGCGATTTAATTGGAAAATGAACTACCCAGGTATTAGCATTTTCTGCATTTTGTCCATTTTCAGGATCCATAGGCACACCCGAATTTTTCAGAACCTTAAATATAGGAGTGTGGGTACCTACACGTACATTTCTAATATAATAATTAGACCATCTGGCATGTATACCCGGAGAACAGTTTAGTAATTGAGATGAATTACCTGAAGGTTTCACACAAGTAATAGATGCTGCCTGATTTATACCAAGTTTCTGAGCAGTCTTTTTGTTCATCTCAACAGCTGCCTCCCTCAATTTGGTCATTACTTCCGGTTTTTGAATCAATGGGCAATCCATTTGTCCGTTAATATCTACACCTAGTAATCTTTCCTCAGAACAATTTTTCTTCCATTCAGGACGCAAACCCGGGAAATAAGTAGCCATGGATTGGATGGTACCTATGATGGTAGCCAATTCCACTTTTTCAATCAGTTCTTCTAAAGTATCTTTTTCTCTTGCCACTGCTACTGACAAGTTACAGAACTGGAATGGCCTCAATACGATCTCACCACAGGGATTGGTTCCGAACCTTGCTTCTTTTCTTCTTTCAGGTCGTGTTTCGATGGCTGCCTGACGATTAAATATTCCCGGTTCACCCCTTTGGGAGTTGACCATATCCAAAACATATTGAGCTACTTCAGCTTGTGTTAGCTTTCTTGATGGCCATACTGCTGAGTTATTGGCATTCCATCTTTGATTATTTGTTCTCCAGAAATCGCCATCTTTACAATGACGCATTTCATTGTCATCATAATCAAAAAGAGAAATCATGGCTGTTCTTCTTACCCCACCTGAAACAGCAGCGGCTCCAACAGCACACATGATATCATGAGCATCGAGGGGACGTAAAAAACTACCTCCACGATTCAGGATTCTTGCACGGGTAAATTCCAGCATTTTTCTCAATGGTTCAGGACCTGATGCCCTTCCTCCCTTAACACGTAATACGATACCTGCAGGGCGTATTTGAGAGTAATCAAATATGATATCTTTACCGTTGAACCAGGTTTCAAGACCTACACGTAAAGCATTGCACCAACCCTCGGTAGAATCATCGATAGTATATTTTATAGGAGCCAGTTCTTGTTGGCGTTTAATTCTTGGGAATTTCTCGATATATTCACTTTCTACTGAAAATCCAACACCACACCCACTCATAGAAATTAATAAGGCCTCTACAAACGAATCAATACTGTCAACCGGCATGTAGGAGCAGTTATAAATACTTATGTTGTTTCTTCGGGCTGCTGAGCCGGCCATTGCCAGTAACCGCATGGAAGGCATCACTTTCATGTCCAAAATCGCTTGTCTGATCCTGGCATAGGTAAGCTGCGTAAGCCGAAATTCGGATAATTCTTTTAAATAAGCTACTGCACGGTCTACAGTTTCAATCCAGGTTTCCCGCCTGTTGTATTCGTAGCTAAATCTGGAGTACTTATCATAAAACTGGAATTTCTGGATCTGTGTCGGGAAATATTTATCCGATGCATCAAAGGCTTTTCTCACATCCTCGGGTATGGGACGATACTCTCTTAGTTTTGCATGCTCGGCGCGGTACAAAATATATTTTTTGGCAGCATCATATTCTCCGGCAGCCTGAAGTACCATTTCAACAATATCCTGAACAACCTCTACCGATGGCCGCTCATATTTAGCAGAAACAATATTCACTATCTGCCTGGTCAACTCTTTCACTTGTTCCTCAACATTCCTGCCCAGGCTTTTGAAACACCGGTTTAATGCATTTTCAATGCGATCCATTTCAAAGGGTACTACCCTTCCATCCCGCTTTACAATGTTTTCTGGGACTTTTACTTGAATTTGAGCATCTGGTTGCTTTACAGGAGCATCTTTTACTGCTGCATGGGAACCATTACTTGTTACAGAAGAATTTTTCGCCATTTTTTTAATATTTTATTTACCCGAATGAAAAATGATTTCCAGAAAAGGTCCTATTTATGCATTTTCCAGAAAATATAATTTATTATAGATACGCCGCTACGTTACTTCCGAGATTATAAATGCAATGTACCTTCTTTTGATTTTTTCTATTGATTAAACAATTAACAACTAATAAGAATTTCATTACAGTGTATGATCAAATAAAAAATTACCTACTCCACATTGATTGCTTCAATAATCTTTCTTATCTCCCCTGCTGTAAAAGAACGATTTCTGACCTTTCGGTAAAAAGTACTGTATGAAATTCCTGCTTTTTTACATATATAAGTTTTTTCGATACCGAAACTCTTTAGTAAATCTGGCAAATCAATTTGAAACTTCTCGAAATCCTCGGCTACCTTAATGTTGATCTTCATATCTTATATCAAATATGATATAAATCTATTTCAAATATAGCTTTTTATTCCAAACTTATGAAGTAATAAAAATCATTTTTTTGATGAAAATTTGTCAGGTTATATTGTCAGATATAGAAAAAATTATATCAGTTTTCTATTCTAAGCCCTTGTCTTGGAGACAATATTTGATAATTTACACTTTTTCTATATTAATCGACTTCAAGGATTTTTAAAAAACATAATTATTTTATAGACGGTATTCATATTGTACAAAATCGGCCAATATTCCTAAATGCAATTACTAAAATGTTATTTTTAGATGTTTATGTAAGTTATTTATAATAAATTACATTTAATTAGAATGATATTTTATTGAATGTCAGATAGTTCAATGTAAAAATTCAATAGCCACAGCTAATAAAGCTCCCAATGCACTGACTAAAATTTTACCTAAATTAAACCTATGTTGGGGTGATGTCTCAAATAATATTGTAGTCGAGATTTTAAGGAAATTGCCACTCACGATTGCAAAAATAATTGCCAGTGTTTGCGGGGATACCAGTTGATTATGGTTCATAAAATCACTAAATATTAATCCCAAAGGGGAGGCGATAGAAAATATGACCAAATAGATAATTAACACCGCTTTATTTTTAACTTGATAACTCAAAATCGACATTAATGCGAAAGCCGCTGGCATTTTATGAAGTATAATTCCCAATAATAAACCCAATGTGCTGGAATGGGAATGTTCGTGAAGATCAGACGGGTGTGCCAATAATGACCCCTCCATAATGGAATGGAAACCCAGGCCTAACAATAAAATGAAGGGTGAAATTTGGGTATGATGATGTCCATTAGGTTGATGAATATGTCCGTGCTCAACTCCTGAAGTCATTAATTCCAGGAAATATTGCATAAAAAACCCTACTAGCACAAATAATCCGATCAACGAAGGATTGTGGGCTTGATAAAAAAGCTCTGGAATGATGTGAATGATAGTAATAGATACTAAAAATGAACCGGCGAAGATCAACATTAGTTTAAAACTAACTTCCTTTATATTTTTGATAAAAAAGGATGCTATGCCTGCTCCAAAGGCAGATAAAAACAAGATAATACTATTTGTCCACATTGATAATTTCCATTTATTAGTTTGCCAAACTCAAAAGAAGAATGGCATAATCACCAGTTATGACGAGAAATCTGAAGCTATTATTTAATCAGCTCAGAGATCATGTTTTTATTTTTTAAACTCTTTGATACAAAAGTGAAAAGTTCTCCTTCCTTACTATAAATTAAGTATCCTTCTATTTCGGGATGATTATTTATGATTTCTATTGATTTTTCCAACCCCAATACCAAACAGGCAGTAGCTAAAGCATCAGCTGTCATACAATCATTGGCCAGGATAGTCACACTTAAAAGCTCGTTGGTCACAGGATATCCGGTTAAAGGACTAATTGTATGGGATATAATTTTTCCTTCCTTTTCATAAAAGTTATAGTAATTACCTGAAGTAGCCATTCCTTTATTTTCAATTTTTACAGTAGCATAAAGTTTGGAGGGCGACTCCTTAATTATAGGATTTGCTATACCAATTTTCCATAGTTCACCATTTGAATTTACACCATTAGCTACCACTTCCCCCCCTATTTCTACCATCAGGTCAGAAATACCCTGTTCCTGTAAAAATCCGGCAACCACATCTGCCCCATAGCCTTTAGCTATTGCACTAAAATCAAGCTGAACATGTGGTTGGGTTTTATACACTTTTTCCTCATCAAACGAGATTTTATCATATCCAATCACCATCATTAAAGAGTCAATCTTAGCTGAATCCGGAAATTGACGATTATCAGGACCGAAACCCCAGGCATTGACCAAAGGCATTACTGTAGGATCAAATGCCCCGTTTGAAAGCTCATATATATTTTTACTTTTTTCCAATACTTTTAAAAAAAAAGGGCTTTCAAAAAAGAAGGTATCCTGTCTGTTAAATCTTGATATTTCAGAATCAGGTATATATGTAGAGAGGGATTGGTTGAAAAGTCGAAGCAATGAATCTATTTGCTCTTGATAATTGATATTCTTGTCATCAAGATACTTGATCGAATAGGTAGTGCCCATGGTCAATCCCTCAAGATGAATGAGATTATTTGGTGAAGTAGAATTGTTTGAATCCTGATCTCTAAAATAAGCTGCTAAAGCAAAAATAATTCCCAGTACGAGCAGAATGATCAGATTTTTGCGAAAGGAAGCCATTCAATCAATTAATTTTCCTGCAAGTTTAAAGCATAATTATGAAAATATTTTTTGGATATGGTTAATTTAGTAAAAATTTTAACCTGCCATGAGAGAAGATTACCTTCGCGGTGATGACGAATCATTAAATAAAGAAGAGAAGGAGTTTGAAAAAGCTCTTAGACCTTTAAGTTTTGCTGATTTTACTGGTCAGGATAAAATTGTCGGCAATGTAAAGGTATTTGTACTGGCTGCTAAACAACGCGGAGAAGCCTTGGATCATGTTTTGTTGCATGGCCCTCCCGGCTTGGGCAAAACCACCTTATCGCATATTATTGCCAATGAATTACATTCTAACATCAAAATTACTTCAGGCCCTGTGCTGGAAAAACCTGGAGACCTTGCCGGTTTGTTAACCAATCTGGAGCCTAATGATGTGCTGTTTATTGATGAGATCCATCGCCTCAACCCTGTAGTAGAGGAGTATTTGTATTCTGCTATGGAAGATTTCCGGATTGATATCATGCTAGATACCGGGCCCAATGCCCGCTCGGTGCAAATTGGGTTGAACCCTTTTACACTCATTGGTGCAACCACTCGTTCGGGTTTGCTTACATCCCCACTACGTGCAAGATTTGGGATCAACGCCCGGTTGGAATATTATGATGCTCAATTGCTTACCAAGATTGTCAAAAGATCGTCAGAAATATTAAATACCCCCATTGATGATGATGCCGCATTTGAATTAGCCCGGAGAAGTCGGGGTACTCCTCGTATTGCCAACAATCTTCTGAAAAGAACCCGTGATTTTGCACAAGTAAAAGGGGATGGGAAAATTACCAAAACCATTGCTAACATGGCCTTGAATGCTTTGGATGTAGATG
>JAEWLI010000182.1 GCA_023393375.1 Bacteroidota bacterium | reverse complement strand
CTGAAAATAAATATTCTATATCATAAAATGTTTTTAATAATACACTGAGAATACCGTAAGTTTTGTTCCCAGGCGGAGCACTGATTCTTTCAGCAACTTCTTTTTGCAACATACCCACTACTTCCATTACTTTATTCCTGTTGTCCAGTACTTTAAAAAAAATTTGTGAAGAAATGTTATAAGGAAAATTACCAATAATCAATAATTTATCGTCGTAATAATGGTTAAGATCAATATTCAGGAAATCACCTTCTATCACTTCCAGTTCAGGAAATTTCTCATTGAGATAGTCCACCGACTCTTTATCGATTTCAATTACTTTAAGATGTATTTCATTTTTAATCAAATATTGGGTTAAAACACCCATGCCAGGACCAATTTCCAATACATTTGAGCAGTTATGGCTATAATCAAGGGACCTGACTATCTTTTGAGCAATATTCTGATCATTTAAAAAATGCTGCCCCAGATATTTCTTAGCTCTTACTTTGTTCATTTTTTATCTCGGCAAAAAAACATTAAAATTGCATTTTATAAAAGTACAAAGAAAATTTTCAAAATCAATAAATTATGGAGAAGGATGCCACCCGGACAGATGATAAGCCTATATTGGGTATTACCATTGGCGATATTAATGGCATAGGTCCTGAGGTAATAATTAAAGCTTTGTCCGATTCAAGATTATTGAACCTATTTACCCCTTTGATCTATGGATCGACTAAAGTGCTGTCATTCTACAAAAAAGCCCTAAATATTTCCGACTTTAATTATAGCCAGTCCAAAAACCCTGGTCAATTGCTTCATCGGAAGATCAACGTGATCAATTGCTGGAATGAACACCATGAAGTTAAAGCTGGTGAAGATACTCTCGAAGGTGGAAAATGCGCATTTATGGCATTAGAACGTGCAGTAGGTGATTTAAAAGAAGGGATGATCGATGGGTTAGTCACTGCACCTATTAATAAAAACAATATTCAGAATGATCAATTTAAGTTTCCGGGTCATACGGAATATTTGGCTTCAAAATTCGATTCAAAAGATATACTCATGATGATGGTGGGGCATTCCATGAAAATAGGAGTGGCCACAGGTCATATACCCATCAAAGAGGTAAGCCAGATGCTGACCAAGGAGCTATTGATAAAAAAAATCCGGTTGATGAATCAGTCTTTGATTAGTGACTTTGGTATCATCAAGCCGAAAATAGCTGTGTTAGGACTGAATCCACATGCAGGGGAAAATGGCCTGTTAGGTGCCGAAGAAAATGAGATTATAAAACCTGCTATTAAGGAATTAAAAGACAAAGGAATACTTGCTTTTGGGCCTTTCCCTGCCGATGGATTTTTTGGTGTGGCACAATATCAAAAAGTAGATGGCATCATGGCCATGTACCACGATCAGGGGTTGATCCCATTTAAAGCCCTGGCATTTGATAATGGGGTGAATTTTACTGCTGGACTTCCGGTTGTAAGGACTTCTCCGGATCATGGTACGGCATTTAATATTGCCGGAAAGGATCAGGCTGACCCTTCTTCGATAAGGGAAGCAATTTATCTTGCCATTGACATAATTCACCAAAGAAAACAGGCTGAACAACTGGCCCAAAGATGAAATCAATTCTTTTTGATATATTCTTTTGCTTCTACATTTACAATATCATAAGAACCTAGTTTTAAAGCTTTTTGATAGTTTTCTTTCGCCAAATTCTGATCTCCCTTTTCGTGAGCTATTCTGGCCAAACCAGCCAAAGCCAGACTTTTGTAATAATCTATATCAAACAACACTGATTCTGTTTCAGTCAGCATGTGTTCATATAATTTTTTAGCTTCTTCCAATTTCCGGTGCTTCTTCTCCAAAATCATTCCCTGGAACAGCTTGCCCGGGATAGTATAAAATTGCCGATCAGTAGCCAAAAGCCTGCCAATGACTGGTTCAGCCTGATCAAATTGTCCGTTGAAAATTAAGGCTTCGATATGATAGGCATTGTACAACAAATTATCGGGATATAACGTCATCAGTTTACCCGAATATTTTATTGCTTCTGCTGGGTTGTTTTCATGTCGCATCAGAATATGAAAAAGATAATAAAAAGCTTCTACCCTGGTGAACAGTGAATTTTCAGAAGCGGTTTTTAACTGAGCAATGCCTGTAGCTTTATCACCTTTTTCAAACACCCAGACAAAAGGTTTATAACCCGGATGCCGTTCCGGATATTTTTCCCTGTAATAATTGTATAAACCTGTAGAAAAATAAAACTCAGCCAGTTCGTCTTTCAGGTCGAATCCTTTTGAAAGAGCTCCATAAGCTTTACGTGCATTCCCAATGGCTTTCATGATATTGCCCTCATCCGCATAAAGTGCAGCTAAATAACCGTAAGCTGCCATGGAAAAGAAAATGCCTTCAATATCCTTTTTGTTCTTCTTCAACAGGTCATCTGCTTGTCGGGCAGATTTAATCAAATGGTCTTCATAGTTTTTGTATGCCTCTGTACCAGGTTGTAGAGGCAGGTGTTCCCAATAAACATGAATGGCTTTTATTAAATCAAGTCCGGCATGACTGCCTAATAGTTTTTCTAATTGTTGAATGTTTTCATTTGCTTTTTCAAATTGAAAATTGTAGATATGATCAAGGGCCGTTTTTGTGATGACTACTTCAGTTTCCCTATTGGAAAAAATTTGTTGTGCTTCTGACTGAAACCATATTAATATCATCAATAAAATGAAAATACCGGACTGCCTGTAATTAAAAAGTGGTTTTCGGGAAATGAATGTTTTTGTCGTTAGTGTATTTTCCTTAACAATCATAATGCTGATAATTTACAATATTGCAACAAATTTAAGTTAATGGTATTGATGTTGTTCAGATACATTTATTTTTGGGAAAACTTTAGGCATTAACCACGCCAAAAAATCAAAAAATTATGATAATATCAGAAATTGTCACAGTTTGCTCTCCCTATATGTCTGATTATGTGGCAGAAGAAATCACCCGTTTGGGTTATAAAATTTCCAAATCAAACCAGCTTACAGTGGTTACAGAGGGGTCGATTGAGGATACCATGCGATTAAACCTTCATCTTCGTACTGCCAATAGGGTGTTATTTCTGATTACACGATTCAAAGCAATTAATGCTGATGCCTTATACAATAATGCAATTGATTTTCCATGGGACCAATGGATGGATAAATCAGGATATATGCACATTCATTCGGTTGTAAAGAATGACACCATCAGGGATAATCGTTTTGCCAACCTAAGGTTAAAAGATGCCATAGCTGATTTTTTTAACAATAAGTACAAGGTTCGCCCCAATGCAGGGCCGCTTAAAAATCAAACCGTGATTTTTCTGCACTGGCAGGATGATGAATGCAGCATTTATTTGGATACTTCCGGTGAGACCATTGCCAAGCACGGTTATCGTACCAATCCATGGAAAGCACCTATGATAGAATCACTTGCTGCCGGAGTGATCATGGAAACAGGCTGGGATGGAAGCAATAGTTTTGTAAATCCTATGTGTGGCAGTGGTACTTTGGCCATTGAAGCAGCGTTAATGGCTTCCGGGGCTGCACCGGGTTTATCTCGTTCCAACTTCGGGTTTATGCATTGTTTACTGTATGATAGCCGAAAATGGAGAAAATTGCACGAGGAAGCGAAATCCAATGTCCAACGAAAAATAAAAGTAGACATCATTGCCACAGATTTGGATGTCCAGGCGATTGAAGCGGCAAAAGAAAATGCAGCTAATGCAGGTGTGGAAAAACACATTGATTTTATACGTTGTGATTTTAAATTTACGCCGATTCCGGATAAGAAAGGGGTGGTGTTATTAAACCCCGAATATGGATCCAGATTAGGAGAAGCAGAACAATTGGAAATTACCTATAAAGAAATAGGTGACTTTTTTAAACAAAAATGTCAGGGTTATGAAGGTTATATTTTCTCCGGTAACCTGGATCTTGTAAAAAAAATAGGTCTTAAACCTTCAAAAAAAACCCCCTTTCTCAATGGCACAATTGAATGTCGTTTATTAAAGTATGAGCTTTATGAAGGATCTCAAAAAGAAATTAATGTGTAAAGGCTGATGTTATTTGATCTACTCGTTCATAAAAATTATAACTCATTTGTAAAAAATAATCTAAACCTTAATGTTTATGCTTTAGTAGAAAAATGCCTATCAAAATTTTTGTGCAGAGGGTTTTGAAAGGACATATAAAGCATGTATAACGCCCGGTAGCCATCCAATCAAAGTTAACAGCACATTTAGCCAGAACTTTCCAGACAAACCAAATCTTAGTGCTACTGGTACCGGAGGTAAAATAATCGCTAAAATAATATCTAAAATGCTCATAGTTTAAAAAATTATTAATTCAGACATTCAACAAGATAGATTTAAAAATGTTGGACATTGGCAATATTTTTTTAAATCATATGTAGTCAAATGTATGAATGAGGATGAAGCTTGTTCGATTTCAACTTAAGATAATGGGCATAACAAGTCTCCATTGTAAGGGTTAAATAAATAGGATTAAAAACTATTTGTTATGGACGATTTAACGATAAGAAATAATATAGCAGAACAACTTTCCTGGGATGACCGGCTGGACGGCTCTACAATAAATATTGAAGTTCAAAAGGGAATCGCCATGTTAACCGGAACAGTAGATAGTTATTATGCTAAAAATACCGCAGAACAGAATGTATTGCAGGTAAAGGGTGTAATTGTAGTAAAAAACGAGTTGAAAGTCAATAATGACAAACTTACAATTCCCACTGATAAAGAGGTTAGAGGCAGGGTAAAAGATCTTCTATATTGGAACAATGATATCGACTATTCTCAGATTGATGTATTGGTCAATAATCATGTAGTTACGTTGTTGGGCTCTGTTTCCGCTTATTGGAAAGCAGTATTGGTAGAAGAATTAGCTTATTCGATCAGAGGGGTTACTTTGGTGATCAATCAATTGTCTGTAGTACCCAGCAAGGATTATGAAGATATAAAAATTGCTGATGATATAATAAAAGCTTTGGAAAGAACAGAGGGTGTAGCAGCCCATCCGATCACTGTAAAAGTAGACAAAGGATTAGTGACGCTGGAAGGTGAAGTATTGAGCTGGCGGGATAAAAAAGCGGTTTTTAATGCTGCATTATACACCCGAGGGGTAAAAAATATTATTAATAATACCAAAGTAGCTTCAACGGATTATGCAAAAAAAATTTAGAGCAAAAAACTTATATTGGCAAACTTGGTTATTTCCTTAAACACCTAAGAGGTAAACTAACAAATAACAGGGTATAAAAAAATTTCACTATGGAAGATTTACAAATAGGAGATTCAATTCGCAGTAAGATTGCCAGTGATCCACAATTGAAGAAAGAACTTATCGAGATAAATGTACAAGGTCAGGTAGTCACTTTATCAGGAGCTGTGAGCAATAAAGGATTGTCGGTACGGGCAGAGGAAGTTGTTGCCAATATTGAAGGGATTAAATCAGTGAAAAATCATTTGGTGATAACTTCGCCTGATGAGAATATTAGTGATGACGAAAAAATTAAAAACAGGCTGATCAATACATTTTCAATGAACAATCAGATTGCCTTACCGAATCTGAATATTGATGTAAAAAATAGAGTTGTCACCATCTCAGGATCAGTTGATGAGATCTGGAAAAAGATTTTAATAAGGGAAATGGCAATTGACACCTCAGGGATAAAGAAAGTGATCAATAAAGTGGCTGTTACACCTCCTACTAAAGAGAAAGACGATGTGTTGGCCAAAAAAATTCAAAATACCATTGATAAAAATTATATGGTAGATGTGAACAGGGTTCATATTAGTGTAAAACGGGGAACAGTAAAACTATCGGGTGAAGTAATGAACCAACTGGCATTACGGGCAGCGTTAAATTCCGCCATTTATACCCCGGGAGTGACCGGAATAGATAACGAACTCACAATTTCCATGAATTGATCATAGGAGAACAAGCAAAAGCAATTACCCTATCCCTATAAGTGTTTCTGATGCTTATAGGGATGTGTTTTTTACACAAGAGAAATAATTAAAGAAACTGCCCCAATAATAAAACAGTAAATCGCGAAATAAATAAGTTTTCCTTTTTTCACGATCTTTATCATCCAGCTACAAGCTATCAACCCAGCTATAAATGCAGATAAAAAGCCAATTAATAATGTAGAAAACGCAATATCCTCTGCTATTGTGGGATCTTTCACATAATCCAAAACTTTAAGAAAAGCTGCACCCAATATAGGGACAATTACCATCAGAAAAGAAAACCTTGTAGCCTTCTCTTTGTCTACCCCCAACAAAAGGGCTGTAGCAATCGTACTTCCTGACCTTGAAATTCCAGGAATAATAGCAACAGCCTGTGATAGTCCGATAATGAATGCCCTTCCAAATGTAACTTCTCCTACAGTTTTTTTCGAGTAATATGTCAATGCCAGCAATGTTCCCGTTACCATCAACATGGACCCTACCAAAATCACATTACCACTGAACAGGCTTGCTATTTGTTCTTCAAAAAATAACCCCGCAATGGCAACAGGCACCATAGAGATGATCAGTTTCAAAATATAACTGGTCGACTCTTTTTTCCAGGAAAAAAAATCCTTGATGATGGTCCAGATATCTTTGTAGAAAACCACCACTGTACTCAATGCAGTGGCAAAATGGACTACTACTGTAAAAAGCAGATTGTCTTTGGCTTGTATATTCAGCAAAACAGATCCTAATTCAATGTGACCGCTGCTGCTGATCGGTAAAAACTCCGTTAATCCCTGTATTATCCCTAAAATTATTGCTTCGATAATTCCCATTTTATTAAAATATCACCTGTTTAATATTGCTGATCCCAACATCACTGCTATCAGAAATACAAACCAACTAAAAATATTGTTGAATTTGGTATAATTATGATTCATTATGATGATTTGATGATCCGAACAAAACTAAGGAAAAGTTCACATACCTGCCACTACCCAAAACCCATAATTATTCATTTAAATAAAGCAATGAAAATACAGCCAATTTCTGAAGCTTGGAACCTTAAACTTGGAACATTGAACTTTGAACATTGAACTCTCAAACCTTTCTTCGTCTGAATCAGGATTTTCAGGATTAAAGGATGGACCGGATTTGTTTGCTGCATTCACACCCAAACTCACACACCCAAACATCACACCTTCCTCCCCCTTGTTGAGTGTTTTCGCCAGCAAGCCTATCAATACTCTGCACACCTGCCTGTCAATCCCGCAACATTAAACATTGAACCTTGAACTTTTAACTTTCTTCGTCTGAATCACAGATTAAACGGATTTCTCAGATTACACGGATTGATTTATCATCAAACTGTCAAACCCTTAGCGGGAATAAGGTCGGTACCGCAGGTCAGACCGGGGTGCACATCAGCCTGATCTTGCCTGAAATAGGTTGACCGCTAAATTGAATAAATTTACACGGTTAACAAAGACAAAAATGGCAAAAAGAAAAGATTTTAAGATGAGTATTTCTCAAAGACAAAGTAGAAGTTTTAGTGA
>JAEWLI010000048.1 GCA_023393375.1 Bacteroidota bacterium | reverse complement strand
AAAATATCCGGATTTATTAAAAGGTTTTGGACTGTTTCATTCTTCAGCATATGCTGATACTGACGAAAAAAAGGAGAACAGAAAAAAAACCATCGCATTTATTAAAAAGAATGGCACTTCTGCCTTTATGGAGACTTTTATTCCTGCTTTATTTTATGAAGAAAACAGAAGCCGTTTGAAGCCCATTATCGACCAACAAATTGCCATAGGAAAGTCCACATCTGTAGAAACGCTTTGTACATATCTTGCAGCAATGGCCTCTCGCCCTGATCATACAGAATTAATTCAAAAATATGATAAACCTGTTTTGATGATCATCGGAGAAAATGACAGTGCTGTGCCGTTTGATAAAAGTCAGGAACAGGCTAATCTTTTAAAACAACCTCATATCCATATATTGGAAAAAACAGGACATATGGGCATGTTTGAACATGAAAGGGAAACTTTGGAATATGTTAAAGCTTTTGTAGAAAAAGTGAGCCTGGCTTAAATATCAAATACTCTACCCTTAAGATTTAGTCATTTAACATAACAGGCATTGCCAGCATCAGGATATCTTCATTGTCAGCTTTTTCCACAGGATAAAATAAACCTGCTTTGTTAGGTCGCGACAGTGTGAGCCTTACCTGATTTGAATGTAAAGTATTCAAAAGCTCAACTATCAACTTCGCATTAAATCCAATTTCAATATCTTCTCCATCGTGTTGACAGGACAAACGTTCATTTGCTTCACTGGAGAAATCGAGGTCTTCGGCAGAAATTTGTAACTCGCTGCCCAAAAACTTCATTCTCACCTGATTGGTGGTTTTATTGGCATAAATGGAAATTCTTCTCAACGAACTCATTAGTTCCAATCGGTCAATGATAATTTCATTTTCATTATCCAACGGAATTACATTTTCATAATCAGGGAAACGTTCATCAATTAATCTGCACACCATTCTTATATTCCCAAACTTAAAGAATGCATTGTTTTGATTATATTCAACCACTACAGTGGAAACTTCTTCCGGTAAAGTAGTTTTTAATAGGTTAAGTGCCTTACGGGGAATGATGATAGAACTTTCTTTTTCTGAAGCAATATCTACTCTGCGGTACCTGACCAAACGGTGGCCATCTGTGGCTACAAATGTTGTACTGGAGTCTGTAAATTTTATGAATACACCTGTCATAGCAGGGCGCAATTCATCACTACTGGTAGCAAATATGGTATTGTTTACAGCACGACGCAAAATATCGGTCGAAAAATCAATGATCTCCCCATTGGTTATAGCCTGAACCTTTGGGAAATCGGCAGCATTCTCACCAGCTAACTTATAGCGGCCATTATCAGAACTGATTTCAATTGCAAAATTTTCATCATTGACAGAAATGGTAACCGGCTGCTCAGGTAGGTTTTTAAGCGTATCAATAAGAATACGTGCTGGAACAGCTACACTACCATCAGTTTTAGCCCCTACTTCTATTTCAGCTATAATGGAAGTTTGCAGATCAGAAGCAGTAATGGTTAATTTCTTGTTCTCGATTTCAAAAAGAAAATTTTCCAAAATCGGAACTACAGGATTCGCAGTAATCACACCATTAATCTTTGTCAATTCTTTCAATAAAGCGGCTGAGGATACTATAAAATTCATAGTGAAATTTTTATGGCTATGCTTAAAAATAATAAGTAAAAATAGTGAATCCTTATGATTAATAACAATTCAAGAATCACATCAAAAAGATTATTTCCCAATATTATCAAACTTTTTGGATTTTCAATAAGATTTTGGGGCTTTCATTCCAAAAAATTTCGACATCAGCCAGAATAGTCATATTTTAGCCGGAACGAATCCCTTATTCTTATGATCAGACAATTAAAAGAAGCAGTAGATTTCATCAACCAGCAAATCCAGCAGGCTCCAAACTATGGAATTATTTTAGGTACAGGCTTGGGGGCTTTAGCTAAGGAAATTGATATTAGTCATACCATTCCATATGATGAAATTCCGCATTTCCCTATTTCCACTGTAGAAAGTCATAGCGGAAAGCTAATATTTGGAGAAATGGCTGGCCAGCAAGTAGTAGCAATGCAAGGTAGATTTCATTATTATGAAGGGTATTCTATGCAACAAGTCACCTTTCCGGTAAGGGTAATGAAATGGTTGGGTATAAAAAAATTATTCATTTCCAATGCTGCTGGTGGTTTAAACCCGGCTTTTCATACCAGTGATTTAATGATTTTGAACGATCACATTAACCTAATGCCCGAAAATCCGCTTACAGGAGCCAATTATCCTGAACTCGGCCCCCGGTTTCCTGATATGAGCGAACCTTATGATCATGTCATGATAAACCTAGCCAGGGAAATTGGCAAGAAGTATAATTTACTTTTACATGAAGGTGTATATGCCTCAGTTACTGGGCCTAATCTTGAAACCAAAGCAGAATACAATTACTTGCGGATCATTGGTGCTGATGCTGTGGGCATGTCTACTGTTCCTGAAAACATTGTTGCACGGCATATGAATATCCCATGTTTTGCAGTTTCAGTGATCACTGATTTATGTACCCCCGGAAATATTAACCCAGTGAAGATCGAAGAAATTCTGGCAGCTGCCGCACAAGCCGAACCCACACTTTGTTTATTATTAAAGGAACTCATAGCAGCACAATAAAAAGTTAGGTCATGTAACAATACGTCAATTTCCGAAATCGATGTTTGTAGAGATTACACAGGAGTACTACCTTAAAAATAGGTTAAACGGCCAATAACACTCATTTTATTCTTTAAATCCTCGATAAGGGTGTAACTGTCGATAAAGAAATAATTATATACCACGGATGAATAGCTTTGGATTGTTGGTCTAAAATCTAAAGCTATGACAAATTTTAAAAACGCTTATTTCTGTATCTTTGGCATTGATCATTTTTTATCGACAGAATTTTTTTATCTCCGGATCAATGTTTATAAAAATTATTTTAGAAAACAGAAAAATCTAACTTGTTTACTCATAATTATGTGTTTGGTGGTTTTTTCATGTTATGTGACTGCCCAACCGGCTGTAAAGGTGTTAGGTATTGATGACGCTGAACAAATTGAAAAACAATTAAAAGATATGTTGGCGATTTTAGATGTAAATGAAAAAATCCAAATAACTGTAAGATTTTATCCATTACCTAAAAATCTCTTTGGACTAACTACTTCAAGTCCTGCATTGGGTGAATACGATCAGTCTATACAGGTGTTGATTAGTGATGGATTACCACCTAAAAAACAAGCATTGGTATTAGCTCATGAAATGATTCATGTAAAACAATTCGCAAAAAACGAACTTGCGATTATTGACAAAAAGGATGTAATGTGGAAAGGCCAAAGATTTACAGACATTGATCCTCAAAATATATGGTCACCTTGGGAACAAGAAGCTCACATGACAGGAAATCGGTTATTAAAGAAAGTGAATAAGGCTGATAAAATATTTCCAGGCATACTTACTGATGAATCATATGTAGTATGTAATTCGGATTAATTAGAAATAGAAGTGATCTTAAGCTTTGCACGTCCGTCTAAATATTGTGAGAAAAAAACACCCCCATTTCTTTTAATTTGAGAATATTCTCATATATTTGCCTAATCGAGAATATTCTCAAATTAAAGGAAAGAATGTCGAGAAGAAAAAGATTAAGAAAAATTGTAGCCCCTCCCGGATTTGCGGGATTTAAACCCTATGGAACTATTCAAAAGGCAACAGGTTCTGTGGAATTATTATATGAGGAATATGAAGCGATAAAACTGGTTGATTATGACCTGATGAACCATCAACAAGCTTCCGAATTAATGGGTGTCTCGCGTGCTACACTTGCAAGAATATATGAGACCGCAAGAAGAAAAATGGCAATGGCACTGGTGGAAATAAAAGAAATAAAAGCTGTTTATGGTAATGCCTGGATGGAGAAAAATTGGTTTGTATGCCATGACTGCAATGCCCGATTTACAATTCCTCTTACCTTGAATGAAAAAAATTGTGCCATATGTTCTTCCCCTTCTATTTCATTGTTAAAAACCGAAGACAAACAGTTGTCGAATCAATAATCGTCAGGATATGAGTAAAACAGTAATTACATCAACTGGAAATCAATTGGATTCAATATTCGACAGACGATTTGGCAGATCAGCATGGTTTTGTATTTATGATCAAAACACCAATATATGTCTATTTCAAAAAAACAAACATATTGATGCTGCACAGGATGCCGGTATTAAAGTAGCTCAAGTAATGATCGAAATGGACATCAAGAAGGTGATCTCAGGTGATTTTGGCCCTAAAGCTGAAGAATTGCTGGATGAACAATTAATCCAAATGGTGATCCTCACTGATGAGCATGTAACCATCAGGGAAATCATTAACAGACTAAAAAAATGATTTTAAAAATCAGTTCCTATGAGTAAAAAAGTAGCCATACCAATCGACATATATGGCCATCTTGAAAAAAGCTTTGGACATAGCCAATGGTTTGCTCTTATAGACATAAGAGATTCGGAGGTTGTATTTGCAGCAAACCTAGAACCCCCTGTTCATGAAAATGGACTTTTCCCTAATTGGCTCTTGGAAATGGGTGTAACGGATGTAATTGCAAATGAAATAGGTAAAAATGCAATTCAACTATTAACCAATTTTGGAATTCATACATACGTTGGTACCCCGCAGTTAAGGATTAGCGAACTTGTGAATAAGTTTATAAAAGGTGAGTTGAGGATTATTGCCGATCATAGTTCTTAAAACATATAAACAATGATAATCGATGAATTTCAGTTAAGACCAAGATATGGTGAAGTGGATCAAATGGGTTATGTATATCATGCCAATTATGTTACTTATTGCCATCAGGCCAGGACTGAATTGTTACGGAAATTCGGCATTAATGATCAGTCACTTGAACAGCATAAAATCATGTTACCCGTCATCGTAATGAACCTAAACTACCTAAAACCAGCTTATTATGATGAATTATTGACTGTAAAAACAACCATCGCTCAAATGCCACATGTTCGGTTTGATTTCAATTTTGAAATATTAAATGAAAAATCACAAAAAATCTGTGTAGCCCATTCTACATTGGTTTTTGCCGATGCTGTCACCCGAAAGCCCATCAGAATTCCAGAATTAGTTGAAAAAGCACTTAAGAATCATTTCACCACCGTTTGTGTATGAACCTGACTGTTTTAACCGAAAATGTTGCAGGGGGCAGGTTTCTTGCCGAACATGGGTTATCGTATCTGATAGAGTCTGATGGACAAAAAGTATTATTTGATACTGGCCATAGCGACGTATTTATTAGAAATGCACAAAAGTTGGGGATTGATATTCATAAAGAAATCAGTACTGTGGTTCTGAGTCATGGACATTGGGATCATGGCGATGGGCTGCAATATTTATCAAATAAAACTCTGATCGTACATCCTTCTGCATTTATGAAGAGGTACAGGAAAAACGATACTTCCAGCCTTGGATTGACAATGGGCAAGCAGGAACTTGAGCAAAAATTTAATCTCATATTGTCGGACAAGCCCTATCAGGTTACTTCCCATTTATATTTTCTGGGAGAAATTCCAAGGATAACTGATTTTGAAGCTCAATCAACCTCATTTGTAGATGAATACGGAAACCCTGACTTTGTACCGGATGATTCTGCACTGGCTATTATTCAGGACGATCAGTTGGTTATTGTTACAGGTTGTTCACACTCAGGTATATGCAATATCATCGAATATGCCAAAACAGTAACCGGATTTAATAAAATTCATTCGGTGATAGGAGGGTTTCATTTGAAATTTAAAGACAGACAAACAGAACTGACTATTACCTATCTCAAGGAACAAAATATTAAGAATATTTATCCCTCCCATTGTACCGAATTGCCGGCATTAACTGCTTTTTATGAACATTTCGGCATTCAACAACTAAAAACAGGAAATAGATTAAATCTTTAATAGAAACGCTATTACTTTAATTCAGTATAAAATTTATTATCAATCAAAAAAATATCAACAATGAAAATTGCAATACCAAAAAGGGAAAACGTAGTGGACGATCATTTTGGCCATTGCGATAGATATACCATTTTCACTATTCATGACAACAAGATTGAAAATGTAGAGCAATTGCCTTCTCCACAGGAATGTGGATGCAAAAGGCAATATTGCTGTGCTTTTGCAACAAAAAGGAGTAGGGATCATGCTGGCAGGAAATATGGGGAATGGTGCATTGTCAATGCTCAACAGTCATGGAATAGATGTTTACCGGGGTTGTTCTGGCAACGTTACTCAATTGATACAATCATTTTTTCAAAATAAATATATGACTCAGGAAAAGGTTGTGATTCATCAGAACATGATCATTCATGCCACAACAACTGAATTGACATGTGATAATTGCAGAAATATTATTGTAGGGAGAGAGGAATCCTACTTCTCTTTCTAAAAGGAAAGTTATTTATTTCACTAATTTAACATAATATTAAACAAGACATCAATTTTAGATAATACCATATTACTAGATTTGTGATGTTTGGATATTTCCTGTCATTTTAATATTTCGATGCATGAGAGAATCGGTGGAATTACAAAGATATGCTTCAGATAAATATTATCATAAAGAAATACTTCTCATTTACAGGATACACCACCAACTCAAATCAATCAGGGAAGGGCAAAAAATTCATAGTACTCATGAAAAAATGATAGTTCTCTTTGGGGAAAAACACTTCAAAAAAATGGCTGCCAGGCTTAAAAAAATCAGAAAGGTTTTATCGAACCACCACCAATACCCTGATGAAGAAATTATTTTAAAACTTCAGAAGTTAATGGCATTGGAGGCATTATTGAAATGGGATATTGTACTACTTAGAAAGGCATTTGCAGATGAACCTGATAAATTGAAGGATTTTAATTTGTAAAAATTGAGGATGACTTTTTGGCGTTTAAATTATCCATGAATTATTCAGTATCCACCAACCATTTGATTGTGTTTATCGTATTTTTACAAAAACACAATATTATGGGCATTACAAAATCAGATATTCATGAAGACCATGTGGTCAGAATGTCACAATATGCAAAAGCTTTTGCTCATCCAGCACGAATTACCATTCTCAGACATATCATCAAACAAAAAGTATGTATTGTGAATGATCTGGTGGAGGTGATCGGTTTGTCACAATCTACTATCTCCCAGCATCTGAAGGAACTGAAAAACATTGGCATTATCACGGGGGAAATTGAAGGTCCGAGAATCTGTTATTGTATCAATGAGAAGGTTTGGAATGAAACAAAAAAGGTTTTCGAAGAAATATTTTCTTCCTATACACCTCCTTCGTGTTGTTGATCCCTACAAATTAAAAAAAGCTCCTGGGTGGGAGCTTTTTATGTATAGATCATAATTTTGGGATTGTACTACGCACGTAAGATATATAATGCTAAATTAATTTATATATTGGCATTTTATAGCTTGGTGATTTCAAATATAGAAATAATTGATGATTATTTCAAAATAAAATGATAAAATATTCATTCTTTTTCAAATATATTTTCATATTGTTAACTTTCTTACCTGGCCATGAAATAACTTAAAGATACTGACCATACACTATAGGTTAGCCTAAGCTCCTGACTATCAACAAGATTGCCGATTCCTAAACTATATTGTACTTCAAATCGAAAAGGAGCATACTCATATCCTGATCCGATATTTATTCCATAATCAAATCGTTTATATCCACCCGTTCCAAAAACTTCATTAGAAATATTTTCCCTCAGATCCTGATATTTTGAAAGGGAACTAAGAGCATAAGCAATGTATATTCCTCCTGTAAATAAAACATCACCTTGTCCAGCATTCAGCTGATATTTGTAATGAACAGGAAGCTCTAAATAATCGAACAATAGCTTACTTTCACCCTCTGAACCTCCGAATGCATAGCCTTTCCGGGAATACAATAACGAAGGTGTGATGAAAGCCCTTTCTGAAATCGGAAAATCTGTAGACACTCCAAAGTGTAGACCGGATATACTTGTATGATCTGCATCACTACCGGTTTGTGTGGCAATATTAATACCTGCTTTAATCCCCACATTGTGAAAACCCTGACCATAAAGTGAGGAGAAAAGCATAAAATAAAAAAATGTTAGTGGCAGTAATTTATTCATAGAAAAAAATTTCTCTAAAATTACATGAAATTTATGTATAAGTATTCAACCTGATTATCTTACGAAAATAATTTATATATAATTCTAATGTTGCTGTAAAAGCGAAAGAATAATAAAACAAATCTCCAGCTGTTCAGTTAAGCATTCGAGTTAAAATCCAATTTTTATGAGAAGCCGAGCCCATTTTAAAACCCATCCTATTCATCCAATGCTGATTGCTTTTCCGATAGCTTTCTTTGTTGGCACTTTTGTTTTCGATATCCTGGGATCGATATTTAACCGGGATTCCATGTTTTTAGTGAGTTATTACATGAATATAGCCGGAATTCTTACAGCATTATTAGCAGCTGTCCCTGGCATATTGGATTATCTTCATAGCGTTCCCCCTCAAAGTTCTGCTAAGGAACGGGCATTGAGGCATGGAATAGTAAATGGTGGGGCTACCGTATTGTTTCTTGTTACATTTATATTAAGAAATACAGCAGAACCAAATTTAATCACCATTATTATTTTGGAGGTAATTGGATTAGGCCTGCTTACTGCTGGTGGCTGGATGGGTGGAACATTGGTATACAGAAATTCGATCGGTGTATTTCCGAGATATGCTTCTTCTGGAAAATGGGACGAGCAACATTACGAAATAGAAGAAGGTGAAAAAGTGGACGTAGGCAAAACAGATGACCTTCAGGTAGACCAAATGAAGCTGTTGCATGTAAATGGGAAAAGAATCGTATTGGGTCGTACAGAAACCGGCTATGTTGCATTTAGTGACAGGTGTACCCATAAAGGAGGTTCTTTAGCCAGTGGTGTAATGATATGTGGAACGGTGCAATGCCCTTGGCATGGATCACAATTTGATGTAATCAGTGGAAAAGTAAAAGCTGGCCCCGCCAAAGAAGGTATACAATTGCATCATATAGAAGTGGTAAGAAACAGAATTACCCTTTCGTTGGCTACAGAAAATAAAGAGGTTTAAAGATTATATTCCATTCGATAATATTAATGAATTCATTTCAGTAAAATTTTTTAACTAAACTTACATATCTAAAACTTATGTCAGTTTAGATCTAACTTTCATTTTTAATATTTTACAGAATGTCCACATTTGCTGTTTAAGATTTTAATCTTTTCAGCTATGTCACATTTTCGAATCATTGTACTTACCGTTTTTATTTCCCTGCTTTTTAAAAATAGTATAGCCCAAATCACCTATTCTGCTAATGATGAGGTTCCCCCATATTACGGTGGTTTTCGTTTTGGAACCAATCTTGGAGGGCCAAAAGGGGAATGGACTGACCAATCACTGGCAACTCTGGCTGCTGGTTCTACAGCTTCTGGTGTACCAGGAGCTGGGTGCAATGCATTGCGGCTTTCATTACCTAATCATTTTCTTGAAAGATGGGGATATGATATCAGAGTGAATACGGTAAAATTCTACCACGATAAGTTGGAGATGGACCATCATACTGTATTTGTGGGATATCCGTCAGACGCAAATTTGGAGAATAAAACCTATTGCGCAGAAAAAGGGGCTTCTAAGATGTTTGCCAGAATGTACGAACCGATTTGGGACAATGGTGAAAATGGCACTCCGGTAAATGAAAATAATCCCATGGCATTATATTTTTACCAGTTAGTAACTAAATACAAAGAAACAGTCACTTTTTATGAAATATGGAATGAACCAGATTACACCTCAACCGATAAAGGATGGCAACCCAAAGAATCTGCTGATAACTGGTGGATCAGGGATCCGGCTCCATGCGAATTGAACAACCTTTTGGCACCTGTTCAACAATATGTGAGAGCTTTAAGGATAGCTTATGAAGTAATAAAATTTGTTGATCCAGGAGCTTTTATCTGTATTGGGGGTGTAGGACATGACAGTTTCCTCGATGCAGTGCTCCGAAATACAGACAATCCGGATAAAGGAAAAGTGACTGATAAATATCCCTTAAAAGGTGGAGCCTGGTTTGATGTGCTGAGTTATCATAGTTATCCGATGTTTGGTGCAAGGGAATACAAAAACGGAGCTTGGGTTCCCCAGCGACATTCTGATAAAGCAGTTGAAGTGTTTCTTCACAGCAAGCAAACTAAGGAGGCGTTGCTATTTGATTATGGGTATGATGGTGCCAAATATCCGAAGAAGAGAGTAATTGTAACTGAAACAAATGTTCCCCGGCAGTCTTTTAACAATTATATCGGTTCGGAAGCTGCCCAGAACAATTATTTAGCGAAAATTATCATCAAAGGACAGGCAAACAATATCGATCAGATTCATACCTATAACCTTTACGATTCAAAAACTGCAACCGGTTCTTTTGATGTAATGGGGTTTTATCCATATCTGGAAAGCATAAAACCTTATCAACAACAGGAATATTCCGCTGCTGTGGCTACCCGGAATGTAATGACGTTATTAAAAGACTACCGGTATTCACAAACAAGAACCACAGCGTTATCCTTGCCTGCAGGTATAGATGGAGCAGCCTTTACCAACAATGGAAAGTATATCTATGCACTTTGGGCAAAAACAAAAACCGATCAATCGGAAACAACGAGTGCTCAATATACCTTTCCTGCTTCATTTGAGGCAACAGAATGTGCCCAATATAACTGGGACTATGCCAAAACCGGTGAAAAGAAGCATATTCAGGAAACCACCGTATCCCTCACTGGTTCGCCATCTTTTTTCATATTGAACGATGAGGTGGTTTTGGGAAATGACGAGGTAAAAGAAATAAAAAAAATCAGGATTTACCCAAATCCTTCGGAGGGTGAAGTAAACATCCTTTTTAAGGACCCTTGGGAATCAATTAGGGTGATTGATTTACAAGGAAAGGAAGTAACTAAAAAGGTAAACACAAAGAACTCACCACATTTGAAATTGAAATTATCAAAAGGTATTTATATGATACAAGTGTTATCTGAAGCTAGTTCTTACACAGAAAAAATAATAATTAAGTAAACCCAAGACAAGGATTACCCACACCCGGATGGCGTCAAAGTCGTGATCAAACAATGAGTTGGAGATTTATTCTGTGCAAATAATAGTTGAAGGTCGAACAATAACGTTCAACCTTTTTTAGGCATGGTCAAATGTCCTATTTTAAACTACAAGTTATTATCTTCTACATAATCAGGAAATGCGTTTTTTAATGCCTGATCGGAAGGTTTTTTGGTATTTTTCCATCCGGCATCCAATTCGAGCGTGGCCACATCTTTCAACAACAGCCTCGACAGTAGGTTTTCACTGTCTTTTTGGAAATCTTTTTCCCTTCTGCTGAGTACTGTGGAGTATCTTCGGGCAAAAACATTTCCATGCAACAATAGCTCATTTTTCTTCTCTATCACCTTATTCAGGTTTTGAATAAATTCGTTTGGGGATTTTGCGATCACAGAAGCCGCTTCCAATGTACCCATGGTCATTACAGTTGTGCCACCAATGCCACTTACCATCTGCTTGCTTTTCTGATCTTCAATCACAAACGGGGATAGTGCCGTTATAGCACCCAGTGAGGCATCTGTAATGGCCAGCCGGGTTTTCCCTTTTCGCGCTTTTTTCAGGCGTGCGTACAATTCTTTTTCTTTTTGCTCCAATTGCACCATTAAGTCCCAGATCCTGATGAGCGTGCTCCTGTACTGTGCATAATAGGTTTTATCTATCTGCTCCTGATTTTCGGTATTTATAATTCTAATGTTCACTTTGAGCTCATCACGCAAATATGTTTTATCTACTACATAAAACGTCAGGTCTACTGACAGGGATTCCATTCCGTCCCTCACAAAATCATATCCTGGTGTCCATATAAACTCCCATTGGGTAGTTGCATTTTTTACCAGCTGTTTCTCATTGATCCGTAAATCTTCTGAAATAACATCAAACCTTTCTATGTCTTCATCACCATTCGGATCAGAAAGGAAAAATTTAAAGTTAATGGTTTCATTTTCTTTGGCTTCTATCTGTTTCACACTGGGAACCATAGTAATTTCTGGTGGCAAATCCATCTGTGTCACCAGTATGTTAAAAAATCCCTTGACTTGTGCATTGGATGGTTGATCTTCTACTATAAATGACATGTTGATGGGTGTAGATTTCAGCCGGTTAAACTGCCGGATTGAGGGTTTCCAGGTAAATATCCCATTTTCTGTAAGACTGGCCCCTTCTGGCATAAGTGAAGGAATTGATTTAAATATAAGTGGATCATTGTCCGGATCGGTCACGAGGTTTAAATCAATGTGGTACCGATTTTCAACATTTGCCTGAACATAAAAATTTTTCAAATCACCCACTTTCGGAGGCCTATTGGTATGTTTGATGGTAAAATCTATAGTTTTTCTGACTTGTTGGTCATCATCATTTTTCACTTCAATAGTTAGTGGAATGGTTCTCTCCTCCTCTATCCTATCAACCAGATCGAATGAAGGTGTCCATGAAAAATTTCCGGAGGAATCAATGGTTGCACCATATAAATCCCCATCCAACACATAATACCAATATTGAGCAGATGTAGGTTGATCTATCACTACTTTAAATGTCCTTGTTTCCCCTTCATTGATTTTTTGCCATTCACTGGTAGGCGGAGGTATAATTTGAAAACTCAATGAATCCTGGTATTCAGATAAATTTTGATCCGAAATTAAAGGGTATGTATGCTTAATTGAAGCCGGTGCAGGGAAAAAGGCTCTCAACATTAAACCAACAATAAGCGTAACTTTTAATAAAACAGGCATCTTCATATAATAATGCGTTAGCTTTTAATTAAAATTCATTATCACAAAGTTAAAGCCTAGGTTGAAATTAATTTGGTTAGGTGAATTTATAAATGTAAAACGGCGAAATATGGCTGAAAATTATTTCATCCTGTAAATACGGATACAAATGAATACTTGAAATCTTAATGATATTCACACAAATGTTACCTGTATAATAGAAACACCAAATATATCCACACTTCTTGTGTTATGTTCCCAACAAATAGGGTACGTATTCATATTAGAGCTAAAAATTCATTCAATAAAAAGTATTGAAATCATAGTTTAACCGGATATCTGATATCATAATTTCCAATTACCAGGAAAAATTTCCAAGTTGGAATCAAATCTCACACCATCTCTTTACTATCCAATAGCGTTAACCTGACCGGATTGCTATTTTATGACTAACTTAAAGCTCTTTTAAATTTAAAGAAGAAAAAAATACAAAAAATAACTCAAAAAAAGCAATACTAAAATTGGACTGCATAATCTTAATAAACCATTTAATCTAAAATGAAATACTAAAATGAGCAAGAAAGTTCTTATCGTGGATGATTCTCTATACATGCGAACAGTGATAAAAGATGCACTGATAAATGCAGGTTACGATGTGGTTGGTCAGGCTGCTAATGGAGAAGCTGCTATTGATATGTCTTTGGAACTTCAACCTGATCTGATTACTCTTGACAATATTTTACCTGATATGCTGGGATTGGATATTCTGAAAGTATTAAAGTCGGAAGAGGTGAAATCAAAAGTCATTATGATCAGCGCGGTTGGGCAACAATCGGTTATTGATGAAGGTATCAGCCTGGGGGCAGATGAATACCTGGTGAAACCCTTTTCCAATGAACAACTACTTGAAATGGTAGGCAAAGTAATTGGTTGATAAAATTATAATATGATAGCCGTAACAATGGAAAACTATTTTAATGCGCGGGAGGTTGAAGTAGCCAAAAGTATCATCAATATTTCATTGGCCAATGCGGCTGCGTCATTTTCAAAATTAGCGAGACAGAAGGTATTGCTACAACATGTGAGCATTCCCCCTGTAACTCCGGATTATGACCTGAACCACATTATTCAATCAGATGAAAAATTGTGGGTGCTCATCACGGAAGTGAGAGGTGACCTGCCTGCAGAAAGTTATTTGGTATTCACTCCTGATAATGCTGCAGCCATCAGTCAGCTGATTTCAGGTGACAGGGACCAACATTCAATAGAATACCAGGAGGCTATTTTATTGGAAGTAGATAATATTCTGACTGCTTCAGTGGTCACTCAATTTAGCAATTTCTTTCAGGCCTATTTATATGGTGATGTACCAGGAATGATACATGCTACAAAAAGCAGGACAGAGGAAATATTGAGCGAAAGATTGAATTCATTTGGATTCAGAGTTTCATTTAAAACATGTTTCATTACTGAAAATCTCAAAATTTATCCCGAATTCATCTGGATATTTACAATTGACTTTATTAATGCCATAAAAGATCTTGCCAGCAGGAATAATTCTGATCAATATATGCTGGAATATGATCAGTACCTCAAAGAGTACGTTCACTGGAGCGATTAAGACCAAACAACCTAGTATGAAAATTAAAATAAGGTCCGGTTATTTTCTGCCGTTATGGTTTGCACTCGTGGTAACTATTCTTGGTAGTGGTTACTGGATAACTAACAATACAAGGTATAAAAAGCAGCAAAATAGCATTGATAAAATTAAGGTTTTTTATGGGCAAGACTACATGTTTGTCCATTATACAGATCTTTTTTTTCATTCAGGAAATAATTTCTATCTTCAGCAGCTTAGTGAAAGGATTTCACAATCAAAAGAACTAGTAAATGAATTATCAACATCACAACTTCTTGCTGATTCCTCTTTTTTACCCATAAACACTACTTTAGAACA
>JAEWLI010000035.1 GCA_023393375.1 Bacteroidota bacterium | reverse complement strand
TATCTATACTGGCTGAATAGAAGTAACCATTTAGATAAAAAATATTTCACCCGAACTGCAAATTTCTCGTGCAATCTGAATCTGGATAATCAATTTTCTACCGGTTACGACCTTTTATTTTCCCGATTAATGGCCAATGATAAATTGAAGGAGTATCTTCAAACGGCTTTGCGTAAAGTAGATCAGAAAAATGGTCAGCAATCTTGTTTGAAATGGACAGGTTCAAAGGCGGCTTTGGTTGAGTTGATTTATGCGTTGCAAACGGTGGGGGTTTTTAATAATGGAGTTGCTGATGTGAAACAGATTGCTTCTTATTTTGAAGAGCTTTTTGATGTTGAGCTGGGAAATTATTATGATACCTTTCAGCAGATCCGGATCAGGAAAGTAAATCAGACAAAGTTTTTGGATATGATGAAGGATAAGTTGGTTTTGCGAATTGAGGATATCGATGGCACTTTAATTTGAATACTGTCACAAACTCTAAACATCGAAAACTGGACAGATCTTACCTTTAAGTCGAAAGAGTACACCGACCCTGATCCTTATAAATAATACTCTTGCAAGCAGTATTAAGCAGACATGCTTCATAAAACTCACCCTTCAAGGTCTTGCATCCTTAGGAATAATTTGATATCTTCGATACTTGATGTATAGGTCACACATATAAGTAAATATCGGGTATCCACACCCTATAATTGGTAGTGATGAGTAAAACAAGCAGGAGTTTATATACTAATTTTTAGTGAATGATAATACCACATGGTAAAAGTAAGAGATGATTTTAACCTTAAGACAAAGGAAACTTTGGCAAAAAGAGTTGGTTACTTATGCTCTAATCCTAATTGTAAAAAACCCACTATTGGGCCAAATTTAGATCCTGAAAAATCTTTATCAATTGGGAAAGCGGCACATATAACAGCTGCTTCACCTAATGGTCCCAGATATAATAATAATTTAACAAGAATAGAAAGGAAGCATATTTCAAATGGAATATGGTTATGTAGTAATTGTGCTGATTTAATTGATAAGGATCAAAATAGATTTACTGTTGAACTAATAACTAAATGGAAAAATGATACAGAAAATGAACTTTTATTAAAATTAACAGGCAATTATTTAGAAATTGAAAGACCTAATATTGATATTGATCTAATTTGGAATTCGGCCTTGAGAAGTAATAAAGGTTTAAGTATGTACAAGAATAAAATAGAATATATTAATGGAAATACGGCATTCGTTAATAAAACTAATCCTCCTATCAATTTATGGGAAATTTCATGGGAAATGCAATTGGTTATTTTTAATAATTCTTCATATCCTATTTTTAATGTTAGCATAGAAACACTTGGGAAGAATCAATTTTCTTTAGAAAAAATCTCTAAGGTAAATAATATTCCACCTTTAAAACATATAGATTTAAAAGCAAAGTTTATTGATTTTATTGAATCTTCATATATTGACGCTGATAAACTATTAAATCAACGAGTTCCTAAAAAACTTAATCATCAGAAATTTATTATAAAGTATTATAATGAAAGAAGAGTTGAGTTTACAGATGAATTTATAATTAAAGATTTGTTATTAGTAAAACATAAGTAGACCCAAAGTCACCACATATTGATCCAAAGTATATCTTTTTATACTCAGGTGTTTCTCTAAAAATCTTTACCGACTCGGTATTATCTATTGAATAAACCATTTTCCAATCCTTCATCTTAGCCTTTGAATTTAAAAATCAAAGGCATGTTCGAGATATTTTCATGGAGTGAATATTTATTTGGGCTATTAATAGCTGCAGTAGCTTATTACATTTTCATAACGCTTACTTTTTACAGGAAAGAAGTCCTGAACCCTACCCAGTTTGTAAAGCAGGGTAATAAGGGAGAAAAGACTACCAACCCCTCCAATAAACAACCTGATCTTTTAGGAAAAGCCAGGCTAGATTCTTTCCCTGTATCAAAACATATCAGTTTGGAAAATCAAGACCAACTGGTTATTGCCGAAGCAAACCCCAAATCAACTGATCATGATAAAACTGAAACACTTCTTATTGGCTCTGTCGCTGATCTATTACAGGAAGCTAAAACATTGATCCAGGTAATAGCAGAAAACAAACCTGAGAAGGAACAAACCATCGGTATGATCCAGTCTCTAATTAGCCGGTATAGCCATTTATCGGAAACTAAATTCAGGTCGGCTATCAACCTGTTTATCCTCGATCTGATCAAGGAAGATCTGTCCATACATATGAACCCCGTTGATATCGACCAACTATGGAATGAACATAAAAAATCGTAAACCATAAATTTTAAAAGTTATGAAATCAAATCATTTAAAATCATTCGTCAAAAAGCAAAAGGCAGTTATCTCACTTGCTTTTACAACATTTTGTTTTTTACTCTTTCATTCTTCCGCTTTTGCACAGGATGGGAATGCCGGTATCAACGAAGCCACTAATCAAATGAGGGGCTACTTCCAGACAGGCACCACCTTGATGTATGCTATTGGTGCTGTGGTCGGATTGGTTGGAGCTGTCAAGGTATATCAAAAATGGAACGGTGGGGATCCGGATACTTCAAAAGTAGCAGCAGCTTGGTTTGGAAGCTGTATTTTCCTGGTGATCGTAGCCACTGTACTTCAATCATTTTTTGGGGTTTAATATTTACCATTATGGCTAACAGCGTCTATAAGATCAACAAGGGCATCAACAACCCGATCATTTTCAAAGGATTGAAAGGCCAATATATCGGCTACCTCGCCGTAGGCCTGCTGGTTTTGCTGATCCTTTTTGCAATTCTTTATGTGGCCGGAGTGAATATGTTCGTATGTCTCGGACTTATTCTCGCCCTTGGTGCCGGTTTATTCATCGTCATCTTCAGGTTGAGCGATAAGTATGGTCAGAATGGGTTGGCAAAGAAAATGGCAGGAAAAAATGTTCCGGAATACCTGATGGGCAGGAGCAGAAAACTATTTATCCATCTCAAAAATTAATACTATGTCCCAACCCATTCCATTATCCCAGATATTCCCGGTCTATAAGGTCGAATATGACTGCATCCTATCCAGGAAAGGTGATGTATCCGTTGCGTTTGAAGCAACACTGCCTGAAATATTCACCCTATCAGACCAGGAGTATGAAGCTTTCCACCAGATCCTGATAAAAGCAATGAAAGTATTGCCGAACCACTCTGTTTTTCATAAGCAGGATTGGTTTGCCGCCAGAAAACATCGGGCTGAATTCGAAACCCGAGAGCTATCCTTTCTGTCCAGGTCCAGCGAGCGTTACTTTAATGAACGACCATTTCTAGATCACAAATGTTATATTATGCTCACCAGGAAACCATCGGACAGGAAGACCACTTTTTCCCCCTTTTCTTCGATGCTCATGTATGGGATTGTTCCCGATGAAACGCTGAAACCCCAATGGACACAGGAGTTTTTTGATGCAGTGGGCCAGTTCGAAAGGATCCTGCTGGATAGCGGTTTTATGAAACTCAGACGTATTCACGACAGCGAACTATCGGGGACTATGGGTAAATCTGGCCTATTGGAAAGGTATTGCTATTTGCTTTCCGACATGGAAATTCCGATGATCAAGGACATCCATTTTAAAGATGACCTGAAAGTAGGTGATGAATATTGCCAGATCTACGCCCTTGCCGATGTGGAAGACCTGCCTTCGCTATGCGGTGCCAGGATCAATTATGACAAATATTCCACCGATAAGACCAAGTTCAGCGTTGGTTTTGCTTCCCCATTGGGACAATTGCTTTCCTGCAATCACATTTATAATCAATTCATTTTTATTGAAGATGCCCAAAAGACTATTAAGCGACTGGAAAGTAAAAGACTACGTTTACAATCGCTTTCCGCTTATTCACGTGAGAACGCCATCAGCAGAGACGCTGTCAATGAATTTCTGAACGAAGCAATCGGACAGCAACGTCTGCCGGTAAAAGCGCATTTTAATGTGATGGTCTGGACAGATGATAAAAAGGAACTGAAGGAACTAAAAACGAAGGTTTCTTCTGCATTGGCACAGATGGATGCGGTGGCAAGACAAGAAATGGATGGCGCACCCCAATTGTTCTGGGCTGGCTTGCCAGGCAATGAAGCCGACTTTCCCGTGCACGATGCTTTTGATACTTTCGCTGAACAGGCTGTTTGTTTCCTTAACCTTGAAACTGCTTACCAATCCTCCATAAGTCCGGTAGGTCTGCGCCTCGGCGACAGGCTTACCGGCAAGCCTGTTCATGTGGATATTTCCGATGAACCGGTGAAAAAAGGGATCATCACCAACCGAAACAAATTTATTCTTGGTCCGTCCGGAAGCGGCAAGTCATTTTTCACCAATCACATGGCCCGAAGTTATTATGAACAAGGAACACATATTGTGTTAGTGGATGTAGGCCATTCCTACAAAGGGCTATGTGAGCTGGTGAATGGCTACTATTTTACCTATGATGAGGCCAACCCCATCAAATTCAATCCCTTTTACATTGGCGAAGGCGATAGCCTGGATACGGAAAAGAAAGAAAGCATTAAAACGCTTTTGCTTGCTTTGTGGAAAAAGGACGATGAAACCTATAACCGCTCGGAATATGTCGCTTTGTCAATATCCCTGCAGAAGTATTTTGAACAGTTGGAGAAAGACAAATCCATTTTTCCCTGTTTCAATACCTATTACGAATTTCTGCGTGATGATTTTGTCAAAATTCTGAAAGCCGACAAAGTAAAAGAAAAGGATTTTGATGTGGAGAATTTCCTTTATGTGTTAAGGCCGTATTACAATGGCGGTGAATTTGATTACCTGCTCAATGCCACGGAAAACCTGGATCTGTTGAAAGAGCGGTTTATTGTTTTTGAGCTTGACAATATCAAGGACCACCCAATCCTGTTTCCAGTAGTCACGATCATTATCATGGAAGTTTTTATTTCCAAAATGCGAAAACTGAAAGGTGTTCGTAAAATGATACTTATCGAGGAAGCATGGAAAGCCATTGCCAAAGAAGGAATGGCAGAATACATCAAGTACCTCTTCAAAACCGTCAGAAAGTTCTATGGTGAAGCGGTGGTTGTAACACAAGAAGTGGAAGATATCATCAGTTCACCCATAGTTAAACAGGCGATCATCAACAACTCCGATTGCAAGATCCTGCTCGATCAAAGCAAATACCAGAACAAATTTGACCAGATCCAGGAATTGTTGGGATTGACCGAAAAGGAAAAAGCTTTGGTCCTTTCCATCAACAAAAGCAACGATCCGGCCCGGAAGTACAAGGAGGTTTTTATCAGCCTTGGGGGTGTCCTTTCCAAAGTATATGCAACAGAGGTCTCCCTGGAGGAATACCTTGCATATACAACGGAAGAAGCCGAAAAAATGAAAGTCCATCAATACACAAAAAAATGGGGGGGCGATATTAAAAAAGGGATAGCTTATTTAGCCAACGATATCAGATCAGGCAGAACCAAAGGTTAGAATTATGAAAGGTAAAAAAATAATTGTAGTATCAATTTTTATGTTGGTCATCTTAACGCCAACACAACAGGCGCATTCCTCCATAGCAATTTTGGAGATTATCAGGCAGGGTGTAAAAAAGGTCATTGTAGCCATTGACCTTAAAATCCAGCGGCTGCAAAATAAGACCATTTGGCTGCAGAATGCACAGAAAGTATTGGAAAACAAACTTTCAGAATTGAAACTGACCGAAATAGCGGAATGGACAGAGAAACACAGGAAGCTATACGAACAATATTACAACGAACTCTGGGAGATCAAGAACGCCATTTCTTCATGGCAACGCATCCGGCAGATTATGCAATTGCAGGAAAGACTGGTAGATGAATACCTGAGGGCATGGAACCTCTTAAAACAGGATGAGCGGTTTACCAAGGATGAACTTGATTACATGTACCGGATCTATTCCGGGATCCTGGAAGAAAGTGTAAGCAATCTGGATGAAATACTACTGGTGATCAATCCTTTTAAAACCCAAATGTCGGATTCGGAACGGCTGGAGATCGTCTATCGGGCTGGAGAAAAGATCGAGAAGAATTATGCCGACCTCAAAGCCTTTAATGCACAGAACATGCGATTAAGCTTGAACAGGGCAAAAGATGCCCATGAGGTTGAAACGATCAGAAAGCTTTACGGCTTGTAAAACCCTAAATCACAAATTTAACAAGATGCAAAGAATGTCTGAACATATCAATGGCTTTACCGAACTGATGGAGCGAAAAGGTTATGATGGGATCTTTCTTTCTTCCTATGGTTTTAAAGACCGGCTAAAAGAGAACCTGACGAAGCATGTCTTTCAAAGCTTTGAAGAGAACAAAAATATTGGTCCGTTAAATTTATCTACCTATTCAAAGTGGACAGATCCTGATAATCCCCATGTGCGATGTGATTTCTATATAAAATATGGAGATGTAAAAGGCTTTGAGGTAATGAAAATGAATGTCAGCTATGCCAACCAATATGGGACCATTCGCAGCAAGGAAATCCAGGTAAACAATAACAGCGAAATACCTGAAAAGAACCAGGCAAATCATATGATACAAAAATCAAAAGGAATGAGACTTTAAAAACTTAAATAATGAAAATAATAATCACAATCCTCACAGTAATATTGCTATATAGTAGTAACCATTGCCAGGCGCAGACCTGGGATGAATGGTTCAACCAGAAGAAGACCCAGAAAAAATATTTGATCCAGCAAATTGCCGCTTTAGAGGTTTACCTGGGTTATGTGAAAAAGGGATATGAGATCGCTCACGATGGATTAACGCTGATAGGCGATATCAAGGACGGGAATTTCAGTTTGCATAAAGATTATTTTACTTCTTTGGAAAAGGTAAACCCGGTCGTCCGAAAATCTTCGAAAGCTGCGTACGCTTTTGCACTTCAAAATCTGATTAAAAGGGAAATTGAATCCCAATATCAAAGCTGCCGAAAGGATGCAAATTTTACTGCTGGTGAAATTCATTATTTGACCGCAGTCTATAACAACCTAAAGAACGAATGCGATGCTTCTATTGATGAACTGACGGGTCTTTTAACTGATCATGAACTCCAGATGCAGGACAATCAAAGGTTGGAAAATATTGACCGGATCTGCGAAAACCTGAAAGGAATGTATTCTTTTCTAAGGACATTTCATCCAAGCCTTCTTTCCATGCAAAGAACCAGTGAGAAATCAGGTATTGAAACCTTGAAAAAAATAAACGATGTTCAACCCTAAAGTCTGTAACATGAAAAAAATAGCTGCCATATTCATTTTTCTTTCTTTTACATGTTTCACATTGCTTAAAGCACAAACCAAGGAGGTTGTACAGCTCACTTTGAATTATCAGAAACTTCAACAACTTGAAAGTATTCTTGAAAACATGTACAAGGGATATGAAATCCTGACAAAGGGTTATAACACCATCAAGGATATTTCAGAAGGCAACTTTAACCTGCACCAGGTATTTCTGGAGGGTTTGCTTGCGGTGAACCCAAAGATCAAGGACTACTACAGGATCCCACAGGTCATCAAATATCAAAAGATGTTGGTCAAGGAATATAAGGCTTCATGGAATTATCTTAAAAATGAAGATCAATTAACAGCTGATGAGCTTCGGTATATTGAAAAGGTATATACCAACCTATTTAATCAAAGTTTAAAAGATCTGGACGAATTGATCATGGCGACAACAGCATCAAAGTTAAGAATGAGCGATGATGAGCGGCTGCAGGTTATCGACAGGGTTTTTTTGAACATGGAGGACAAACTATCCTTCCTTCGGTACTTTAATTCCGGCGCACAGCTACTGTGTTTGCAAAGATCAAAAGCTTACAACGAGCTCAAGTCCATTCAGAAACTGCACGATGTAGAATAAAAATTTAATAGAAAATGAATAGATGGCATTTTAGAACTGCTATAATAGCACTTACAGGACTTCTATTTCCAATAGTTTCCCATGCACAGGGATTTGCCGGTGAAATTCATTCCCTTCAAATTGTCCTGGATCAGCTATACAATGAAATGTTGCCCATATGCAGTCAGTTGATAGGAGTCGGAAGAGGTCTGGCAGGATTTGCAGCTTTGTGGTATATTGCTTCGAGGGTTTGGCGACATCTTGCCAATGCTGAACCGATTGATTTTTATCCATTGCTCCGACCGTTTGCCATAGGATTGGCTATTTTATTGTTCCCATCCGTGATCGCCTTGATGAACGGTATCCTGAAACCAACCGTTACAGGAACGGCAGCAATGGTTGAAAATTCCAACAATGCCATAGCATACCTGCTTCAAAAGAAAGAAGAAGCCATCAAAAAAACACCAGCCTGGCAAATGTACGTGGGAATGGATGGAAGCGGCGACCGGGACAGATGGTACCGTTATACCCACCCGGATGAAACTGACGAAGGATGGTTGGAAGGGATTGGAAACGATATCAAATTTGCCATGGCCAAAGCTTCTTATAATTTCCGAAACTCGATCAAGCAATGGATGTCCGAGATCCTGCATATTTTATTTGAAGCGGCGGCACTTTGCATCAATACTATCAGGACTTTTTACCTGATCGTACTGGCTATCCTTGGACCATTGGTATTTGGTTTTGCCGTATTCGATGGCCTACAACATACCCTGACCGTTTGGATTGCCCGGTACATCAATATTTTTCTGTGGCTGCCGGTGGCGAACATCTTCGGAAGCATTATCGCCAAAATACAGGAGAATATGCTAAAGATCGATATTGGTCAAATTGAGAAGTATGGTGACACTTTTTTTAGTTCAAATGATACTGCATATCTCATTTTCCTGGTCATCGGTATTGTCGGATATTTTACTATTCCAAGTGTGGCCAACTATATTATTCATGCGGGTGGGGTTAATACTTTACTTTATAAAACTTCCAACCTCTTTACCGGTGCGGGCACAACAGCTATGGTAGCTGCAGGAGGTGCCGCAGCAGGTATGGTCGCTGATGTGTATGGCGATGGCAAAGCAAAAGTTAGCTCTGGCATGGCATCTCAAGGTGCTTCAGGAGGCTATATTAATGAAGATAAACAAGCCAATCAAGGTTACATGCACGATAAACTTTCCGGTAAATCATAAAAGTACTAAAAACCATGTTTCAACAATTAAGAAATATAGATACAGCATTTAAGCACATCCGGTTGTTTTCTTTTGTCCTAATTGCAGCTTGTGCAGCCATTTGTTGTTTTGCCATTTACAAAAGCTACCAAATGGTGAGCGAAGCCCAGGACAGGATTTACATTCTTGCTAATGGAAAAGCACTTGAAGCTTATTCCGCTGGCAGGAAGGATAATATCCCGGTGGAAGCCCGCGATCATGTGAAGACGTTTCACCAATATTTCTTCTCTCTTGATCCAGACGATAAGGCCATTCAGGCAAATATCAACAAAGCTTTGTATCTGGCTGACGCTTCCGCTAAAAAGCAATACGACAACCTGAAAGAGAACAGGTATTATTCCAATATCATCTCAGGAAATATAAGCCAGGATATCCAGGTGGACAGCGTCTATTTTGACATTGATCAATACCCTTATTATTTCAAATGCTTTTCGAAACAAAGGATTGTCAGGGCGACATCTATTGTGGTACGTAGCCTGATCACGGAAGGATTTCTGAGAAATGTAGCCCGTTCTGATAACAACCCGCACGGTTTCCTGATCGAAAAATGGACCACTATTGAAAATAAAGATCTGAAAACAGAAACCAGGTGATGAAAACAAAAGAAAGACATCAAGCTGAATTCAGCAATTCCATATCCCAAGGATTTGAAAGAAAAAAAAGAGCCATTGCCGATTATTTGGGAAGGAATTTCAATCAACTTCCGGATAAGCTCAAAAAACTGGTCGCACTATCAACAGGCATTGCCATTTCAGGTATTTGCCTTTGGCTGATCATAGGCCCGTTCAGTAAGGAACATCATATTAATATATCAATAGGGAGGATTTCACAACCGGGGGTTGATCAACCTATTATAAGTCCAGATTCGATTGAGTTCCATAACATTCATTACTTCAAATTTTATCTGGATAGTCTAAAAGAACACGACGAAAGGACCTATGACAGTATTCTGGTTTATCACCCCGGTCTACATGATAGCATAAACAATTTTCTCAACAGGATAAAATAATTTAACCACTAAATATTTAAAAATTATGAAAACGCATTCTCAAAAATTTCTGCAACAAAGAAGGTTCTTTACAGTACTTCCGCTATTGGTCATCCCATTCTTAACATTGCTGTTTTGGGCATTGGGTGGTGGAAAAGGTATTTCCGCTGAAGCCAGAAATGAACCAACCGGTTTAAACCTTGAATTGCCAAAAGCTTATTTTTCAAATGAGGATGAAAACTGGAACAAATTCGCTTTGTACGAAAAGGCAAAAAGGGATTCACTTAAATACCAACAGGCAAAAAAGAACGACCCTTATTATCAGGTGGATTATTTAACAGAGGCAACGGCCATTAATGACAAACAGATTGAAGAAGCCCAAAAAAATCAATTAAACGCTTCGTTGAATAAACAGCATCAACCCATTGACCCTAATGAAGAAAAAGTGAACAGAAAGTTGGAACAACTGTACCGCGAACTTGATAATACCTCTAACCATTCAGTTAAAACTACTAAAGTTGATTATCCCACTTCCATTAACGACAACAACCAGTTTTCCACGGATATTGACCGTTTGGAGCAAATGATGCTGATGATGCAGGAAAGCAGTACCGAAGACCCGGAAATGCAGCAGATCGAAAAGGTTCTTGAAAAGATCCTTGATATTCAATATCCGGAGAGGGTACAACAAAGGCTAAAGGAACAGAAACTACAAAATAAGTCCCATACCTATCCGATCAAGACCAAACCAGGTGAAGCGGGTTTTACTTCAATTGAGGATGATAAATTTGACGCAGGAAGCTTCAGTCATTTTACGATGGTTGGAGAAAACGCTTTCTATGGGTTGGAGGATGATCCAAAAGAAGCGGCTAACGATGGAAATGCTATCGAAGCCGTTATCCATGATACACAGGAACTGGTAAGAGGCTCGACTATAAAACTGCGGTTGTTAAATGATGTGTATATCAATAATCAATTGATTCCCCGGGGGCAATTCATATTTGGGACCTGCAACATCAACAATGAGCGACTGAATATTTCAATTGGATCAATCCGTTCAGGGAATAATCTCCTGCCGGTTTCATTAGGGGTTTATGATCTGGATGGTTTGCCTGGCATCTATGTGCCCGGAGCAATTACGGATGATATCGCAAGGCAGACGACAAACCAGACGCTGCAAGACCTTGATTTTTATTCCTTTGATCCGTCCCTTTCCGCACAAGCGGCCAATGCAGGTATTCAGGCAAGCAAAAGCCTGCTTTCCAAAAAAGTGAAAGAAGTTAAAGTCACTGTGAAGGCCGGATACAAGGTTTTGTTAAAAGACACCCGAAATCATTCTTAAACTTAAAAGTAAATATTATGAAAAGCTCATTTCACATATTCCGGATCCTCATATTTCTATTTGGGATTAACACCACATTTATAATGGGATCCATCGGACAGCACGTAGATAAGGATTTCAAAACATTAAAGCTTTCAATAGCATGGAACAAGACCACCAGTGTTATTTTTCCGGAAGCCATTATAAATGTGGATCGAGGCAGTCGCGACATCCTGGCCCAGAAAGTCAAGGGCGTGGAGAATATCCTTCAGTTAAAAGCAGGCAAAACTGATTTTCCTGAAACCAATCTTACAGTCATTACAAGCGATGGCAAGATATATCATCTTTTTGTCAATTATTCCAGTCATCCACAGGATCTGATCATTGAGATAGGGAAAGAACCTAAAGAAACAATGCCAGCAATCCTTAAATCCACCATTTCGGAACCGGATCTTAGTAAATATTCCAATTCGATTGTTACAAAGGGGAAACGGGGCAGGATAGTTGGCCATTCAAAATATAATGTTTCCTTATTTTTAAAAGGAATTTACATTCAGGATAACGCGATCTTTTATCATCTACAACTCAATAACCGGTCAAACATTGATTATGATATCGACTTCCTGAAATTCTATATTAAAGATAAAAAGCAATTAAAACGTACTGCTACGCAGGAAACAGAAGTTAAACCACGCTATAAACACGGAAATGACGCTTTTATCAAATCCAATTCCAAGCTTGATCTTGTTTATGTTTTCGAAAAGTTTACCATTCCTAATGCCAGGCATTTGTTGATCGAGCTGTATGAAAAGAACGGTGGGCGTAACTTAGATCTATTTGTTAAAAACAGGATGATCATTAAGGCAAAGCCTATCCCTGAGTACAATTAAACTTATTTTATAACCAAAAACTTTAAAACCATGATTGAAAAAAATCTTGATTATTTGAAAACCCGGTTGAAATACCTTGGGTTTGGCGATAAGCTGAACAAAGACTTGGAGGAAAACATCAAAAAACAGCCGGAACAATTCCAGTTACGACTAATTGGCGAGTTTAACAAAGGCGATCAAAAAGACTATGTGGATTACAAGCTTGACTTTCGCAAGTCGGATCAAACGGATATGTACTTCCTTAATCGCTATCAAGCAACTTTAAAGAATGACGATCCAGCGAAAGAAAAGTCCCAGACCTTTTATATTAACAATGGATCGGGCATTACTGCAAAGGAGTCTTATAACCTGCTCGATGGTCGTTCTGTCAATAAGGGTCTGATCAATGCCGAGGAGAAACCTTATAATGCATGGCTACAGCTTGATTTTAATGAAAAGGACAAGAATGACAACTACAAGGTTAAGCAGTTCCATTCTGGATATGGTTACGATCTGGAAAAAGCCATTGAAAAACATCCCATCAAGGAAATGAACGATCCTACACTCAAATTAAGGATGATCGAATCCCTTGAAAAGGGCAACTTGCACCAGATAACAATGGATCGTGGAGGTAAGGAGGAAAAGATGTATATTGAAGCCAGTCCACAATACAAGAACGTCAACCTGTACAACACCAATCTTGAAAGGCAGTTTCAGGGTGTGGAAAGGGGAATTAAAACGGTTTCCGAATCAGAATTAAAGAAGGATAAAAAGGAGTCCATAAAGGGATCCCCCGATGATGACGGCCACCCGGAAGAGAGTAAAAAGACCTCGAAAAGAAAAGGGTTGACTGTATAAGTTAAATACGACACATTGGGGAAAGTCCTGTAAAGCATTCTGTTTATTAATGTCTCGCGGTAGAATGCCTAACAGGACACTCCCCAATGATAAAAACACCTAGCAGAAACCTTTAAATATATAGATGCCCAGAAAGCTTGACAGATGTTGATGTATAGGTGTTCTTTTTTAGCGAATCAACATCTGGCAAGCCCACTGGGCAGATTATTGTAAAATTTTTGTTCAGTTTCCTTGCTTTCAGATACCAAATTTCGGGCTTTTTCAGGACATCCACCAAAAGACTACGGCATAAAGTCCTCCCGCAAATCCCCCGCTAGTTTATTCCGTTTCCTTTTGGCGATGACGCGCAAGACTTCCCCACATATCTCCTGAAAAAGCCCGATTTCATAGGCATCTAAAATCAATGTTCAACTAAAACAAAAATGCCTTATGAAGACCAGGAAAGAACAAAAAGACGTGTATGAAATGATCAACAACATCATTTTGGAGAAACTACAACAAGGAACCATGCCTTGGAAGAAAAGTTGGAATACTTTTGGCCCAGCCCGTAATTATGTTACTGATAAACCTTACAGAGGATTTAATGCGCTGCTACTTGGAATGATGGGTGCCAGCTTTAACTATCCATTGTTCGTGACTTTCAATCAAATTAAACAATTGGGAGGAAACATTAAGAAAGGCTCAAAGAGTCTGCCGGTGATCTACTGGAAAATGCTTTACTACTCCTCAAGGACATCAAAAGCAATAATTCTGGAAGATCTGAAAAAGCATGATCCTGATGATATCAATACCATCCCATTGCTCAGGTACTACAGCGTTTTCAATATAGACTGTGCGGAAGGAATTGAATTTAAGCTTCCGGGAGGTAATTATATCAATAATCCTGTGGAACGATGTGAATCCATTATTCAAGAAATGCCTAATAAACCGGTTGTCACATTTGGTGGCGATCAGCCTTGTTACAACGCTGTAAAAGATGAAGTTAAAATTCCTGATATCAATAATTTTACTTCTGAAGCTGAATTTTATGCCGCTTTATTTCATGAATTATCCCATAGCACAGGACATCAAACAAGATTAAACCGGGAAACGCTTTCAGAACCTGCCTTTTACGCTTCCAAGAATTATTGCCTGGAAGAACTGGTGGCAGAAATAGCTTCATGTTTTCTTTGTAATGAAGCCGGAATAATGGATGAAACCATTGAGAACAGTGCCTCCTATATCAATTTTTGGAAAACTTCGCTAAAAGAAATACTTAAAGAAGATAAAAGGTTTTTCATTAAAGCCTCTTCAGAAGCTCAGAAAGCCGCTGATTATATACTGGACAGGATTGAGGAAAGGAATTTGATTCCTGATGTAGAAAAATTTGAGGGGAAGTGATTCCCATTAACAAATTCTTATAAATCTCTTTCCTGATGGAATAATTTTTGTTAACTTAAACTTATAAATAATACTTGTTGACGCTGGTCTGATCTTAATCCAAAGAGATCGGTTTTGGAAACATTCTGTTTCTTGCTGCATCGGAAATTTACCACTCAAAACCACTATCCTCATGTTATTATCCTTTTTAATTGGCATTAGCTTTGGCTATCTGATTAGCAAAATCTTTATGAAGGTCGCTTTAAATATTTCTGTCCTGGCTACAGGATTTGGAGCAGCATTTTATGCTGAATTTTTGCATGAGGGCAAGATCTATATGATCGTCGTCTTCACTATTATTTTTTCCTTTATCATTTGGGGACTCATATACTTTTTAAAAGGGCTCTTAATGGGTTTGAAAAGAAAAAATCACCATTTCCTCTGGATTCCTCTTTTTATAGTGTTGACAGCTTTCATATGCATTCCTCCGGGATTTGTTTTCAGTGAGTTGTTTTATTATTCAACACAAAATATAGAAATACCTCATCATCATATTTGGGGATGGTTTATTGGCTTTTTCTTTGCTTACAGATCCTATAAACAATTTAATCTTCTTCAAGATTATGCTCCTCTCAAGGTTTTCAGATGCTATAAGGCCGGTGTTGATCTTGTCATATAGCTGGTAAAAGAAAACCTGATGATATAGGTGAAGACCCGATAATATTCCCCCCATTTTTATCCTGTCACAAATTTAGGCTTGTGGTTGGAATGTGCTTGCAAGAAATTCCGGCATAAACCCGCAATACCCACCCACGAGCCCATTTATTCCGTTGCTTCTTGCGCAAATTCCCCCCAAAGCCTGTGGGCGTGCCATAATTTAAAATTTCAAGATTATGGAAAGCACAAAAGAAATCAGACAAGAACAGGTAGCGGAAATCCAGCTTACCTACAAACCAAAGGTAAAACCTTCAGATCGTCCACAAATATGCAGATCAAAAGACGCTTACGAAATCCTGATCAAGCATTGGGATGATTCAAAGATCTACTTTGTAGAACAGTTCAAGGTGATATTATTGACCAGAGCCAATAAAGTCCTGGGTATAGTCGAAATTTCCACAGGAGGAATATCCGGAACTGTAGCCGATCCAAAGCTGATCTTTGCAGCCGCATTAAAAGCGAATGCCTCATCGATCATCTTAAGTCACAATCATCCTTCCGGAAATCTTCTACCAAGTCAGCAGGACATCTCCTTAACCCAGAAGCTCAAAGAAGCTGGGAAATTCCTGGAACTTCCTGTATTGGATCATATGATTGTTACAGGCGATGGTTATTATTCATTTGCTGACGAAGGGCTGCTTTAGGCCCTTTTATTGATTAAGATTTCAAATTTTCATTGAACACTACCACCGTCAAGTCATTCGGTATTTAAAATTCCAGTAATTTTCGTTCATTCCCATTCTATAATAAGTATATTTCCTATTCAAGCAACTATTGCATTAGTAATGGATATATTTCTTCAAAAGACGTATCACCTATTCGGAATAAATCAAATGCGTTTTCTGCAAGTGTTTTAATTTTTTTCTCCTTCAACACAGACAATATATCATATTCGTTGTTTTTAATCTTCTGTGAAATTACTCCATCCACTGGAATAACCTCATAAATGGCTTTTCTACCTCTATACCCCGTATGATAACACTTGTCACAACCTACAGCTATTTGCTGTTCGGCAACTTCCGTCCGAGTATTATAGTTTTTCGGCAATTTCAACATCGAAAAAGGTTCTTGCCTCTTACAGTGTGGGCACAGGAGGCGAATAAGTCGTTGTGCCACTGAAACGTTTAATGTATTGGCAAGCAGATAGGAAGGTATCTTCATATCGACCAACCTTGATATAGTGCCCCATGCCGAATTTGTATGGATGGTAGATAATACTAAATGACCCGTTAATGCAGCCCTGATGGCCATGTTAGCAGTTTCCACATCCCTAATTTCACCTACCATAATAATATCAGGATCTTGTCTCAGGAATGTTCTTAATGCGGCAGAGAAGTTGAGGCCAATATTTTCCTTGAGCTGTACTTGATTAATCCCTTTCAAGGTATATTCTATTGGATCTTCAATTGTTATAATATTTTTAGTTGTTTCATTCAGTAGTTTAAGGGTAGCATACAGCGTTGTCGTTTTCCCTGAACCAGTTGGGCCGCTAATCAGGATGATACCATTCGGTTTTCGTACCCCTTCCAGATAGTTTGCAAGATCTTGAGCCGAAAAACCCAAGCCCTTAATATCAATATCGGATGCGTCAGAACCTAAGATTCTTAATACGATTTTTTCGCCATGTAGTGTAGGAAGTACAGAGACACGGATATCGAATTGCCCACCAGAAACTTTGTAGAATATACGACCATCCTGTGGAAGTCGCTTTTCGGCAATATCCAAATGTGAAAGAATCTTAATCTTATTGATAAGGGAAGGGTATTCTTCCTTTTTAATCAAATGCCGTTCTATTAGTTGTCCATCCAGTCGGAACCTTATCCTGCATTGTTCGTCGTATACCTCAATATGGATATCACTGCACCGAAGATCTTTAGCTTCCCCAATCAGGTGGATTACGAAGTCGTCCGAATTAACCTCTATTTTTTTAGAAAACAGCAGATCTTTTCTGTTTTCTTTCTTTAAATAGTACGTGTTCAGTGATTTTTCTATAATATTCCCATCAATTTTTTCCAACACTATTTCCATTCCTGTAAGCACTTCCAGCTCATTTTCGATATCTTCAGAATAGCAGTCTTTGTCAATATATAATTCAAGAGTGGAACCTTTGTATTTTTTGGGCACAATCCGATAATGCCATGCCTGATCGGTGGTTATTAATTGCTTGGTGGCGGTGTCAAGTGCTATATAGTCAATAGAAGACATAATTTGCTAGGAGGTTATGGTAGTAGGTATCATCGTTAATATCTACCCAATTAAAATGGTTGACAATCAGTACAAAAGCGAGGAAGATTGAATTGAATCCCGCAAGTGGTATAGTGGAACCATTATATTTTTTATTGAGTTTAAACACCTGGTGGAGTATTAATGCCAGAATAAGTCCTGAAATATAAAAAGCAACAAAATTGAATAATGAGAACAGCGGTGTTATCGCTAACAGGAAAATTAAATCTCCCATCCCCAAATAATTGAAAAGGTCGATCTTCCGGTACTTTGCATAATAATATAGCACCACGGGTAGTATTAGGATTATTAATACTCCTGTATTAAGAAGCATGTTAGCACCTGCTTCAGTAAAACCATATTTAAGAAAAGCATACGTTAATATAGATAGCACTAGTAGCAATAATATCCATGCTTCTATAGCTCTGTATCTCAAGTCCTGATAGAATTGAAGTAAGTTCGATAGCAACAAAACAATAATAAGAAAATCGGCCATTATTTAATCTTTCACCGTCTCCCGTAGGGTTCCATTTTGGTCTATTTCCCACACATTAAATTGGCCGTTCCCGTTGAAATCAACTACTGCGGTTGCCTTGGCTACAAAACCAGTGAAGCTTGATTCGACAACTTCGACGAGATAATATGATTTGCCATCTTCTCCATCAGTAACTAATTTCTCTTGCTCAAAGCCTAATTCATTCAAATCACCTGAATATCTGGAAAATTCATAAAAATGTGTCTTCTGCAACGTATGCAAGTGTTTTAATGCCTGTTTGGCTTCTACACTTCTTGTCCTTGATATGAGGGGCATTAAAACGGGTAATGTTAATAATACCAAAATGCCGATGATTACCAACACTACCAATAGCTCTGGTAGTGTAAAGGCCTTTACTTTCTTTGATAACTTTTTCATTACTATTAAAATATTTTGCAATATGCTAATTTATTTTTTAATTAAAATGCGAATTATATAAAAAATATTACATATACTTGAACCGTTATTGGTGATGCTGATTTCTTAAAGCTAAATTAATTAAGTAATTTTCCCCTTTACAAACTAGTTTAAAACTTTCTTTCAATGTTAATTAGAGCTTCAACAAGTAGTACCCTTTCTGTAACAATAATTTTGATATTATTATTTTCACTAACCAATATACAAAGGCCTTTTGCACAAAACTTTAGCGAAGGGAGGATAAAGGTTATTAATGAAAAACTTGAAGAACTGAGTACAAGTATTCCGGGGTTAGATGCTTATGCCAATTTTTCGTTAGTTGATGCCCCATTGCAGGATTTGTTTAGGGGTTTGGCAGAAACACATGGATTGAATATCAATGTTGATCCGGGTATTACAGTTCGAATTACAAATAATTTTACCCAAGTAAAGGTGAAGGATTTAATTGTATTCATTGTCAATGAATATGAATTAGATATCAAGTTTGTGAATTCCATCATGTCTTTTTATAAAATTAAACCAGCACCTACACCTTCTCAACCTTATACCCAAAAGAAACTCTCACTCATTTATGATCCAACTCACGACAATCTCACTGTTGATCTGAACAATGACAGCATCCGCATATTTGCCAAACAGATTACTGAATTAACTACTAAAAATGTAGTAATATCGCCTCGTGTAAGTAATTACATGTTAAACGGGTATATTAAGCAAGTGCCTTTTGATAATGCATTGGAAAAAATAGCTTTGGTCAACAATCTGCAACTCCGCAAGACTTCTGATGGATTTTATGTATTTGATGTGCCTGACGATGAACTGCCGATAGCCGGTAATGGCAACAATAACAGGTCAAATTCACAACAGCCTAATTCCAGGATGACTCCACAACAAGGAGTATCAGCGGCCTTTGAGGTAAAAATTAGTGTAGTTGGAACCGACAGTTTGTTATTTGTTGATGCTATTAATACACCAATTATTGATATCATCAAAGAAGCATCTTCTCAATTTTCTGCGGACTTTATTTTTTTCTCTGATATTAAGGAAACTACAACTTGCCGGGTTAACAACATTAAGTTCGATGACTTGTTGTCATTCCTTCTCACAGCTACCGAATACACCTATAATAAACAGCAAGACGTATATCTGATTGGGAATAGGAACCAAGAACGGTTTCGCTCATCTAAGTTAGTTCGACTTGATTTCAGATCAGTAGAGGGGATAGAAACGTTTATCCCTGCGGAAATCAGTAAGGGTGTTGATATAAAATTATTTCCTGAATTGAATGGCCTCATCTTAAGTGGTAGTTTACCACATATCCAGGAGATAGAATCGTTGTTGCACCAACTCGACCAACCAGTACCCAACATTATGATTGAGGTGATGGTAGTGGAAATCAATAAAGGGTATTCCCTTAGGACTGGACTTAAGGCTTTTTTAGGAGATTCTGTGCCAACAAGAACCTCCGGTCAGATTTTTCCAGGAACTGACATAACCATTAGTTCAGGAACGATCAATGAATTCCTTAACAAGATTGGCAATTTGGGGCCAATAAATTTAGGCAAAGTAACACCTCAATTTTATGCAAGTCTTGAAGCTATGGAACAGAACAACAATGCTAATATTCGTTCTACCCCGAAGCTTTCATCACTAAATGGGCATGAGGCTACATTAACCATTGGCCAATCAGTTTATTATCTGGAGCAAACACAAAATATTACAGGAGGAGTAAGTCCAATTACTTCACTATCGCAAAGATTCAATAAGGTAGAGGCCAATTTAAACTTAAAGATAAATCCTTCTGTAGCAGGCGATGAACATATCACGTTGAAAATTGAAGCTGAATTTTCTGATTTTATTCCATCTGTGGTTCAAAATGCACCTCCAGGGAACACCACCAGAAAATTTGCATCGCAGATAAGGGTGAGAAATGAAGACATGATTATTTTAGGTGGACTTGAACGAGCTACACAGGCAAATTCTGGTTCTGGTGTCCCATTGATATCCAGAATTCCAGTTTTGAAATGGATTTTTAGTTCCAGGTCTAATGAGAAGAAGGACGACAGGCTGATTGTTTTTATTAAACCAACTATCGTTTATTGAGATGATTTCAAAATTGAAAAACAAGCTTGTAAATATAAATCAATCAGTTGGTTTAAAAGCAAGGGTAATCGAGAAAGGCTTAATTTCTTTTGATTTTTGTGTTATTGAGAAACAAAAAAATATTTTAAAAATAGTAGATCAGGGTTTAAATTTAGAATGGCAGGAAATAGAAAACAAAATTGATCCTGAATTGCCTATAGCTTTGATCATTGAAGGTAAAGGAGTTTTAATCAGGAAGCTGAATAAAGATGAAGACGATGACAATGAGAAAAAGTTAAGCCGGATGATCCCAGGAGCTAAATATGATGATTTTTATATGCAAAATTACTATTCAGAAAGTCATATTTTTTCCGCGATTGTCAGAAAACAGATAGTAGACGATATCGTTAGCCAAATAAGCACAAAATTTAAAATTTACCAATCTTCGTTTGGGCCATTTATTACTCAGACTATTCTTCCTTTTTTAATTATTGATTATTCTGAGTTGGTGTTACAAAACCATAAGTTAACGCTTAAGGATCAAAAAATTTCGGATTTTTTTATTAAAAGTGAGGAAGAGGATAGGAATCAAATAATAGAAGTTGGTGATGAATCAGTAGATAATAAATTATTGGATACTTATGCAGCATCTTTAAGCATTTTTTTAGGTACTGATTTAGAAATCACTCATATTAATAACGTCCAAAAGGAAGAATGGGAATACAAACGAATATTTAAAAAGCTTGGGATAGGTGCTTTGTCTGTTTTTCTCTTTGTATTGTTGATAAACAGTTATTTTTATCTGACTTTAAACCAAAAGGCGAATGATTTAAGGAGCGAATATAATTTTTATGCGAGTGATATACTGCAATTGGAAAACATGAAGAATGAGATTAGCTATAAAAGATCATTTGTCGGAGAATTTGGACTGCTGAGGGATTCTCCCTTTGCCTTTTATGCTGACAGGTTGGCGAGAGCAACTCCTTCACAAATATCTTTAGCGATTATGGACATATATCCTCTCGATGATAAAAAACTCAAAGATAAGAAAAAGGAAATATTTATTCCTGATCTTATACATATAGAAGGTTCTTGTTCTGGTCCGCTAATCTTAAACAATTGGCTTCAAAATATTGAAAAAGTAAAATGGGTTTCTGAAATACAGAACCAAGAATATATATATGATGATGCTAACAGCGTGGGTAAATTTAGATTTGATATTAAGATAAATGGAAATCTGGAATAGAATAACTTATAGGAGTAGGACAGTTGCACTTTTGATTTTAATTTTCATTTTTGGATTATTAATCTATTTTATAGCTATAAAACAAACCCTGATACTAAATAGACAAGTACAGGATATAAAAATAAAGATAGAAACAGCTCGTTTAGCTCCTGCTTTAATGAACGAGCTAAAACTTGAACTTGAGACTTTGGAAAATACCTTTATGTATGTTGAGACAGAAACTGAATTCAATAAAGAATTATTAAGTTTAATTGGATTAAAAAGTGCTGATCTTAATTTGAGGCTTATGGATTTTAAACAACCTAATGTGGTACGAGATGATAAGTTGATGATCAGTACCTATAATATTAATGTAGAAGGAAATTTTAAGGATATTGTTCATTTGATATATGATCTGGAGAATGAATTGAAAATGGGGCAAATTGCTTCTGTTCGGTTTGGTCTTTGGAAAGATTTAAGAACAAAAAAACAACATTTATCAGCAAATATTTATTTTCAAACATTTAAGAAAGTTTCTGATGAAAAAATTCATGTTAACAATTGATAAAATCCTGGTTTTAAGAATATTATTCCAGAGAATATATTTTATTAAAAATATTTCGTTGTCATTGATTTTATTTACATTTTTATATAGTTCATGCAACGATATAATTGAAACAGATATTTCAGAAGAAGTAGTGTTTTTATATACTCCCGGAGATAGTATGAACCTAAATTATAATAAGGTGATTTTTATTTGGGATCCCGTGAAAGATGCAACAGACTATATCTTACAAATAGCCAAACCTGAATTTCCTGCTATTTTTATAGATACTGTGGTATGGGGTAACAAATTTGAGATAGCTCTTGATTCAGGACAATATCAATGGAGGGTTATCGCTGAAAATTCGGGTTATAGCTCTATTCCTTCAGAAGAATTCACTTTGATAATTACATTAAAAGATGAATCTCCTAATGAGGAATATGCAAAAATTATTCTCAAAGCTCCAATAAATAATGAAGTTGTGAATGATACAATAATTCGTTTTGAATGGAGTCTTGACAAAAATATTGAAGTGGAAAAATATTTTATAAAAATTTATCCAGGTGATGTTTATGAAGAATTGAATGATCCTTTTTATACTAAATCGTTTGATCGTTTTGATCAGGATATAAGTTGGCAGGTGTATGCTTATTATAATGATATAAAAATAGTTTCAGATTTTTTTATCTGTAGTATTGATGTCGAACCTTTAGCTCCAACATTAATTTTTCCCATTGATGAAAGTATATTGACTCTTCCATTTGATATGGTATGGCAACGTAATACATTAGATGTTGAAGTTGATAGCATTTATATTTTTGATGCTGCTGATCAGATGTTGGCTCAGTTTCCTGTCGAATCTTTTACCGGGGTTTATACCGTCGATAATACTATCATTACAAGTTCAGGTCAATATTTTTGGGCTGTAAAATCTATTGATGAGTCTGAGAACAAAAGTGAGTTATCTGTCAAAAGAAGCTTTACAATTCAATAATATGAAAAATAAAAAGAGTATAAAATATCTTCTTGTAGTCGTAATTTTCGTTTGGGGAATTATTTTCTGGAAAGTATATAATTCTTTTTCTGATCCCCATGAAATATCTTACGATAAAAAAGAAAAGATAAAGATAAAAGTTGAAAATGCTGATTTCTTTAATTATGAGCTGTTTCTTGATTATGAAGATCCTTTTCTGAAAAATTTTAATCAAAAGAAAAATAGCACAACTCAAAGTAAAAATGAATCTCAAACAAAAAATACCGGTATTGTTAGAAATGCCAATATAGGTTCATTTTCAGTCAGCGACAATAAGGTATTAGTTTGGCCTAATATTTTATATATTGGAAAAATTGAAAAAGCGGGATCAGACAATCAAGTTGCTTTATTAAGAATAAATAACATTAGCCATATGGTAAAGGAAAAGGATACAATAAATGATTTAAAAGTTCTAAAAATATATACAGACTCAATTAAGATGATGTATAAAGAAGAAATCAAGGTTATTAATAAATGATCTACTTTTATGTTTAAAAAACGAAATATTGTTTATCTTATTATTGCCTTCTCTCTCATTGGATGCAGTCAGAATTATTTCAAAATGGATTCCACTGGGACAAGACGTGTGGATTTAGGAGTAGGAGACACCCTTTGTTCTTTTTATATTTTAACAAAGCAGACTAAACTGGAGCCCAAATTTGAGAAAAAGTATTATTGGTTTAATAAAAACAAACTGGGATCATCACAAGGTGCGTATTTAGGATATCTTTTAGATGGCGAATATTATTCATTAACTAGAAACAACGATATCCTATCAAAGGGGGAGTTTAAAAGTGGTTTAAAGGATGGCATATGGCTTCACTACCATATAAATGGATTTGTAAACGAACGAATTGAATGGAAATCGGGAAGTAAAAATGGTATTTATTCCACATACAATGAGAAAGGCGAGCTTATAGGAAAAGGTAAATATAAAAATGGTGAAAAACATGGGAGATTTTTTCACGCTGATTCTATAACTAATGAACTACATATAGTGAATTATAGACATGGTGAATTAAAACCCAAAAAGATTAAAATAAAGAAAGAAAAGATAAAATTTGATACTGCTAATAATTCGATTTTTAAGATTTTCAATAGAAAAGACAAAAACGATGGTAATCTGGAAACAGATACCAAAGAGTCCAAAAAACTTGTTAAAGAGTCGATGGATAAAAATAATAATTTAAAACAATCTCAAACTATTGATAAAAGCAAGAAAGAAAAATCAGGCTTCAAAATATTAAACCTCTTTAAAAGGACTAAGAAGGATTCAACAGAGGATAGAAAAAATCCTAATAATAAGCTCCAGCAAAATAAAGCAGTTAAAAGTTCTGTTAAAAAAAATAACCAGTAAAAGGCTGATATGAAGTACATCAATGTAGGCTTTAAATTTAAGTCCAGCGTATTACCGCTTGTTATTATTCTTTCTTTAGTTATTTCGATGATGTGTGCATCATTAATCGTATATGCGTACTACAAAAAGTCGCTGTATCTAAAAACGGAAATTAAAAATAGATTATTGACCAACTCAGAATCGGGATTTTCATATGCGATGGCAAATTTGGAACAACTCGAAGTGGATAGGCAATACTATTTTGATCTTTTCAATGAACAGAAAGATAGTATAGAAATTATGAGAAAACGTTGGGGAATTCTTGATTTCATTGGAGTTAAAGCCTTTTCAAATAAACAATCGCATCAAAAGGCAGCGTTTATAGGAGTAAAACCTACATTTATTTCTTCATCCGCTTTATATTTAGCTGATCTGCAACGTCCGTTAATGCTAGCTGGTAATGCCATCGTAAATGGGAACTGTTATTTACCGAAAGCAGGTGTTAAAATTGCTTATATAAACAACACAGGATATAGTAGAAACGTGTTGGTAGATGGCGAGATTCAAGATAGTCAGTCTTTTTTGCCAGAACTGAAAGTGAAAGATCCTTCGGATATTTTGTTATCAGATGCGGCGAATAACATTCTATCAGTAGACAACGATACGATAGAAAATTCATTTTTAAATCCATTATTAACTATTGTTTCAAATGACCCTTTGCACATTCAAAACCTGGTTAAGGGATATGTTATTGTTCATTCCTTAACGGAAATTGTTGTTCACAGAGACGCACAGCTTGAAAACGCGTTGTTAATAGCTCCATATATTATATTTGAAAGTGGATTTAAAGGGCAATGCCAGGCATTTGCTTCAGACAGTATTATAGTTGAAAACGACGTTAAGCTTAAATTTCCAACCGTGTTATATGTTGGTGGTAGTGACAGGATTAAAGATAATGATGTTTTTTCGAAAATTCTGCTAAAAGATGGGTGTTCCGTTGAAGGAGCAATAATTGGTGCCCAGGAAAAAGCTACTATTCCACTGGTTCATATTTCAAAAAACGCAGTAGCTACGGGGCAGGTTTATGTCAACGGCTATTTTCAACATGAAGGAGTTTTAATCGGCAATGTAATATGTAAAAAACTGTACCTAAAGCTTCCATCGGCTACATATGAAAATCATCTGTTTAATGCCGTGATAGATTTTAAAAAACTTTCTGATAACTATGTAGGGTTTGATCTTTTTCAATCACCGGCTTCGAAAGGAGTTTTAAAATGGATAGACTGACTAAATTATTAAATCAAAAAGTATCGGCTTCTTCGCTTATAGAAGTTTCTGTGGCTTTAGTATTAAGCGGGATAGTTTTTACAGTCGCTATCATGATTTTCATGAATGTAGCGCGATTTGGGTTGTCAAATAATAAAATTAAATATCATTACCAACTACAGGCTTTGGCAAATAGAGATATACAAAATGGTAATTTTTTATCAGAACAAATCGCAGAAGGACCGGTCATGATTGTAAAAAGAATAAGTTATTATCAATCGAATCCAAATTTGATTCACATAGAATATACTGCAATTAATTCAATGGAAAAAAATTTAGCTGTTTATAGGAGGCTGGTATATGTTGAATAAGCAAAAATTACCTGCTTTTACTATTCCTGAGATCCTGACTACACTCGTTCTTAGTGGGATCATTTCGGTTTTTATTTACCATACTTTTTTCATGGTAAATAAATGGTTCGTAGATTATAGGGAAAGACAAGATAAATATGAACAACTTCATTTATTCCAATATTTATTCAATAGAGATTTGGTTTTGTCACAAAATATAAAGTTGGAAAGTGCTAATGAGGTAGTATGTGAATATGCACAGGGGCGTGTTTCATATCGGTTTGAACGCGATCAGATCATCAGGACTCAAGGTGCCGTTTCCGACACTTTACATGCTAATGTTGATGACACTTCATTTTACTTTAATGGAAATAGGATTAGTTCGCCTGGATTATTGATTGATGAAATTGGGTTCAAAATTTATATTTCAGATAATGATTATCTGGAGTATCTAAATTACAAGATTTACGACTGTGCAAATTTAGTTTTTAGCAATCAAAACCAATGACATGCCTGGTTTAAATATTAGTAAAGTACAAGCGAAAAAGATTGGTTCAAGGAGCAGATCTGAAAGAGAAGCCTTCCTGTTTAGCTTATTAAACAAGGATTTTAAGATCAGGAGTTCTAATAAGTTTTCCGATAAACAAAAAGAATCTTTCTATCTGGAGTTGAATGCCATGATTTCAGCAGGATTGGATATAAAGGTTGCTCTGGAAATTATCGAGAAAGAGCAGAAAAGCGAGAAGAGCAGAAATATCATCACTTCAATTAAAGAAAGGTTAATTTCTGGAAATTCTTTATCTGAAGCTATACGAAAAACTGGATGTTTTACACCTCATGAATATTTTACTATAGAGATTGGTGAAGAAAGTGGAATGCTGATAGAGGTAATGGGTCAACTTGCAGTTTATTTCGATCGGAAAGTAAAACAGAAACGCCAATTTATGAATGCCATGTCTTATCCAATGGTTATATTGTTTACCTCTGTTGGAGCCGTTAGTTTTATGTTGTATTTCATTGTACCGATGTTTTCTGATATTTTTAAGCGTTTTGGGGGACAATTGCCAAAACTAACAGTTATGGTGATTTCCATGAGCTCTTTTGTATCCTCCAACCTGATTTATTTTTTGATTTTTATTGTATCAGGGATTATTTTTTATAAAATTTACCACAAACACATTTTTTTTAAAAAGATTTCATCAAAAATTATTTCCAGAATTCCTCTTTTTGGCAAAATTTATTCTGGATTATATTTAGCCAGGTTTTGCAGTTCAATGTCCTTATTATCAAGTGCCAGAGTACCATTAATCAGATCAATTCAGCTTGTAAAGGCAATGATTGGATATTATCCAATTGTTGATGCATTAGACGGGATAGAAATAGATATTATCAATGGTAAAACATTGAATGAAAGTATGAGTAGGTTTCCTGTTTTCAGTTACAAGATGGTTTCGCTGGTCAAGGTAGGAGAAGAAGTAAATAAGCTGGAAACATTTTTTGATAAATTAAGTAAAACATATTCCGAAGAAGTGGAGCAAAAGACATCTGTTTTAAGTGCATTTATGGAACCGGTAATGATTGTATTTTTAGGAATAGCCATTGGTTTTATTTTGGTAGCCATGTATTTGCCAATGTTTCAACTATCAACGCAGATAGGTGGATAGTTAGTCTAAATCCTATCTTTAAGTATCTGCTGTTATCTTTTATCTGATCATATTTTATAAAAATATCCTTAATATTAGTGGCTTGTTAACTTAATTGTAACAAACTAAATCTAATTTACTTCATTGACCTCATGTAATATTTATGATCATTTTAATATAATACTATTATAAATGATCAACATTTAAAATATGTTGTGCCTACTTTTTATTAGCATATATTCTAATCGGTTGATTCTTAAGGGTTTATTTAATTGTTTCATCATTAAAAAAAAATGAGGTTGGATGTAATTTTAATAGTTATATTAATTCGTAATTATTGTATTTAAATTAGTTAATTTGTGTCATATCAAAGACCAAGAGCTATTGTATGTTAAATATAAAACCAATTATCAAAATAATACTATTTCTTGTATTTATATTTTTGTTTGGATGTAATGTAAGAAATAACCAATCTGAAAATCGTACTCTCCGAGATGATACTTCTATTCAACATAATGAACCCGTCGAGAATAAAAATCGAGTAAAAATTGTAAATAAGAAAAAGTTGTTGCCCTCAGAATATATTCAGTGGGTAAATAATCCGGTTAACGGCTTATGCCAGACCAAAATTATTGGAGGATTTAAATATGTTTTCCAATATGAACCAGTTGGATATGTAGTGCTAAGAAATAACAGACAAAATAAAATTAGCGACGACGATTTTGAAAAGGAAGAAAAGAAGATTGAAGGATTTCAGTACTTTTCCTTAAAACTCTTTGCCCCAAATGACACTGATTTATTAAAATATCAAGTAACTAACCAAGAAGATTATAATAAAAGACTTGAATACTTTTCTTTTCATCTTCAGAAGGATATTAAACTTATCGAAGGAGCCGATACGCTTTCATGTTCACTTTATCACTTTGAAAGGACCTACAGCATTACTCCATATGTTCAGTGTTTAATTGGGTTTGAAGCTCCATTTGATGAAGTTCAGGATATGCGCCTTATTCTGATTGACGAGCTTTTTGGCAATGGCATAATTAAAATAAAATTTGATCAAAAAGATTTACAACGAATTCCACAGGTAAAGAACAGTTAAATGAATAAGATAATAATAGCAATTACCTCAATTTTAGCAATCACTGCTTTTGTGATTTCGACAATTCAATATTTTACATCTCCCAAAACAGCCTATGTTTCTACAGCAGAGCTGTACAATGAATTTAACCTGAAAAAAGAACTAGAAGGTAGATATCTTAGGGAGCAGGGGCAAAGAAATAAAGAATTAGATAGCATAAAACTTCAAGTCCAGAATAGATATACCGAGTTATTAAATCAAAAATCCCCGGATAAAGCCCAGATACAAAAGTTTGAAGCCTTAGAATCGTGGTACTATCAAAAAGAAGAAGAAATAAAAGAAGAAGACGGGCGACAAGCGCAGGATTACACTGAACAAGTTTGGAAACAACTTAATCAGTATATAAAAGAGTACGGTGATAAAGAATCTTATACTTACCTATATGGTGCCAGAGGCGAAGGGAACTTGCTTTATGCTAAAGATTCAAAAAATGTCACTAAAGAATTAATTGAATTTGTAAACGCCAGGTATGAAGGCGATTTATGATCATCTTCAGTATAGGAGAATGAAAAGTTAAAATCTAATTATTATGAGGAATAAAAAACTGCTTAAGCCTATTGCTATATTTTTAGCGGTTAACCTGCTGTTGGATACGTTCTTTCCCAGCTTGGCCTATGCACTGACTGGAGGACCCAAACAGCCTGAAGTCCAATCTTTTACACCAATGGGAACATCAGAGATGGTTGATCTTTTCACTGGCGATTTTAACTATAACATTCCATTGCTTGATGTTGGGGGCTATCCGATCAACTTAAGCTACAATTCCTCTATAACTATGGATCAGGAAGCAAGTTGGACTGGGCTGGGATGGAACCTAAATGTCGGGGTGGTTAACAGAAGCATGAGAGGACTTCCTGATGATTTTGGTGGTGATGTTGTTACTAAAGAACAAAATATTAAACCCAATAAAACCTATGGTGTCTCTGGTGGGGTTGGATTAGAAGTCTTTGGCATTTTGAAAGCTAATTTGGGTGCTGGTTTATCATATAATAATTATACTGGATATGGCTTTGAAGCGAATATTGAACCGAGTATTGCAGCGGGAATTCCCTCTAAAGGTGATGACAATGTAAGTTTAGGTGTGAATTTCGGGTTAAATCTTTCAGCTAGTTCAGAAAGTGGCGTAGGAATAAATCCTAATGTGAGTTTTATTAAGGAAGTAAAGCAAGCTGGGGAGAAAAAATATGCAACCAGTATAAATATTGGCCTTCCATTTAACTCCCGTACAGG
>JAEWLI010000007.1 GCA_023393375.1 Bacteroidota bacterium | reverse complement strand
AAGGAGTTGCGATTACAATGCCAAACATCCAAATCGGCCTTATATGGCCATAAAACCAATATTACCATTTAAGTAATGTATCAATATCGTACACTTAATCGAACAATGCCGGACACGTTTTAGGATTTGATTGTTGTCTTTATGTTAGGTGTTTTGTAATTTAGCTCGATACATTACAATTAGATATTTTTCAAAAGGAGGATGCTACCAATGCATTCGTCCAGCAACAATTATTTTTACTATTTAAATTCAGATAAATGACCAACACATTAAAAATATATCAGGTAGATGCATTTACCGACCATTTGTTTGGTGGGAATCCTGCTGCTGTTTGCATTTTAAATCATTGGCTGGAGGATCAACTTATGCAATCCATTGCTGCTGAAAATAATCTATCTGAAACAGCATTTGTAGTTCCCCGTGATGGCATTTTTGAGATCAGGTGGTTTACGCCTACCATCGAAGTAAATCTTTGTGGACATGCTACACTTGCCACAGGCCATGTATTATTCAATTGTTTAAACTATCGGGAACCAGAGTTGATATTCAGATCCAGAAAGAGGGGGGATTTGAAGGTTATCCGTCAGACAGATACCCTATTTTTGGATTTTCCTGCTGATCCTCCACAACCTATTGGTTTGTTTTCTGAAGTTGAAAAATGCATTGGTGTGAAACCCATTGAAATGTATAGAGGTACCACCGATTTGATGGCAGTGCTGGAAAATGAAGGAGTTGTGTCTGAGATTCAACCCGATTTCACAGAAGTTGCAAAACTTGATGCAAGGGCCTTAATGGTTACTGCTAAAGGATCGCAAGTTGATTTCGTATCCCGGTTTTTTGCACCTCAAAGTGGGATCAATGAAGACCCTGTCACAGGTTCGGCCCATACCGTGCTCATCCCATATTGGTCGGAAATGCTGAATAAAGAGGAAATGCGTGCCAAACAATTGTCTGCCCGCGGTGGCGATTTAATTTGTTTCCATAAAAGAGACAGATGCTTAATTGGTGGTCAGACGAGACTTTATATGACTGGTGAAATTAATATTGAATAACCGTTTTATAATCAATATTTATTTGATCTTACTATTACTTTGATATCAGAAGTTGGTGGAAAGCAACTCATCTAAGTCGTAGCATGAATAATTTGTCATCATATTTTGGTTATTTTTTTATATCCATTACTATTTTATTGAACTTCCAGAAGTTATATTACACCCATCATAAATCCAGAAATATTAGGCTTTTTTCAACCGATCATAATGTTGCTTGGATAGATTTTACTATAGTTTCATCGATTGATGGAATTCAACCAGGAACTTATAATTATAATAGTGGTGAAGAATTATCTGCTTTAACATGGACTGATGGATCATTTGGGCCTACAGGTTTAGAATCAATTGGTATTACAAGTGGAGTTTTAAAAATTGAAAAATCAGGTTCAAGCTATACAGTTACCTTTACAGGTAAAACAGATGAAGATAAAGATATTACCATGACCTATTCTGGTGCTATATCTTCATTCATTATAGATTAATTCAAAAGTTATAAAATCAAATCCCTCATCTTGATCCAACAAGGTGGGGGATTTTTTTATTTCAGTATTCCCTTTCATTAAAACTATTTTCAATAAAAGCCGTGTAAGTATCCATGAAGCTTTTGTCATAAGTAATTAACGGGCAAATGCTTTTTGATTATCTTTGTAAATTATTACTTTTTTAATGCTTAAATAAATTTTATATATCATGGCGAAACCTATTGAAATTACGGATGATAATTATGAAGAAATATTGAATTCTGAAAAACCGGTTTTGGTGGATTTTTGGGCTGAATGGTGCGGCCCCTGTCGGATGATTGGTCCTATTGTAGAACAGTTGGCAGGAGAATATGAAGGAAAAGCTATCATTGCTAAAGTAGATGTCGACTCGAATCCTAATGTTTCGGCAAAATATGGCATTCGCAGTATCCCTACTCTATTGGTATTTAAGAACGGGGAAATTGTGGACAAGCAAGTAGGAGCAGTACCAAAAAATATCCTGGTCCAGAAGTTGGAAGCACAGGTATAATGAAATTTTCTTCAATAAAATGAAACCTGTTTATTTTAACAGGTTTTTTTATGCCCAAAGAATATCAGGTAAGATTAATTATATGAAGGAACATCGACTCTTAGTATATGGTACGCTTCGTGAAGGAGGGGCTGCAAATCATCTTTTGAAAGGATGTATTCTTTTACATCGAAACATCAATTTACCTGGTTATAAAATGTATAATGCCGGAGTATATCCTTATATATTTCCAGCTGATGCCAATACCAACATCATATGTGATTTATATGCAGTAAGTGAGACTGTTCTGAAAGTGCTTGATGATTTTGAGGGTGAAGAGTATCAAAGACAAATAGACAACACACACAATGCATTTATTTATGTTACTCAGTCATTGCTACATCATCTTGAGGAAGTTCCTAATGGTGATTGGCTGAAATTTGCTCAATTGCACAAGATCAACATTTTTCCGGAATAGAATACTCTTTGAATAAATACTTCCTACTTAACCCGGACAAATAAGAACCAAACTTTTATTGGCTGGATAAAATAACCGCAGAGAACGCAAAGAAAGGTTTATCCGCAGAGAACGCGAAGAAAGGATGATCGCAAATATCCTAAGAAATGACAATTTATCTTAGCGACATTGGCGTACAATACTTTGTGCTAATAATTGCAGTAGTAAATTAGGCATTCTCACTACAACCAATTATTCTTCCTGAAAATCGTCAGCATCACAGTGACTACGGTTATGGACAAACCCCATACGGCATAATATCCATATCGCCAGTGCAACTCTGGAATATGATCGAAGTTCATTCCATAAAGACCGGTGATAAAAGTAAGGGGAATAAAAATGGTAGATATGATGGTCAATACCTTCATCACCTGGTTCAACCGGTTGCTGATGGATGATTGGTAAAGATCGATCATGCCCGAAACCATATCCCTGAATGATTCTACCGTTTCGATAATTTGGATGGTATGGTCATAAATATCCCTGATATATATTTGTGTTTCACGTTTGATCAGTTTTATTTCATCCCTTTCCAGCTTATAGAGGGCTTCTCTTAATGGCCAAAGCAGTCGCCTTAAAGAGATGATTTCTTTTTTGATCTTGTGAAGATTATTCAAGGTGTTTGTAGAAGGGTTATCCAGCAAATTATCTTCAATTTCTTCCAGACGGTCTCCTACTTTTTCCAGAACGACAAAGTAATAATCAACGATGGTATCTACCAACGCATAGAAAAGATAATCGGCACCCTTATTTTTTATCTTACCTTTACCTGCACGAAGCCGGCTCCTGATAATTTCAAACGGATCGCCAGGACGTTCCTGAAAAGAAATTACATGATCTTTGGTCAAAAGCAAACTTACCTGTTCATGCTCAAGTGTAGCATTTTTTTCATTGAAAGAGAGCATCTTTAAAACCAAAAAAACATAATCTGCATTATCTTCCATCTTAGGACGTTGTTCGGGAGTCAGTATGTCCTCAATGGTGAGTGGATGGATTTGAAATGCGTTGCATAATTTCTCAATACCTTCATGATTTTGATTGCCATCGATATTGATCCATGTCACATCGAATTTTCCAGAAGGTTCAAGTGCTTCTGATATTTGGGAGATTTCTTTTTCCTCCAGTCGGTCATGCCGATATGTGAATAATGATAATTTGGTGGGATGAATGGGTTGTTCACCAGTATAATCAATTGTTCCGGGTGGCAAACCAATTTTTTTGGAACGACCTTTAAAAAATTTTGTCATAATAGAGGAAATTTAAATATGGCAATGGATTACTATCTTTCATGGTTTATTTTCTCCCTTTCTTCCAATACTCTCCACCTGATTTCATCATCATGGGGGTTGTCCAATTGTTCTTTGAGTGCGTTTGCATACTCAGGATACTTGTTAAAATATAAATCAACGATAGATTTGAAAGGAATGATCAATAATAAGCCAGATAGTACTGCAAATGATATTATTCGAACGATAGCATCCTGGTAGATCCAGGCGTTTCTACATTTAATAACAAATAAAGTGGAGGAGCCAGCTAAAGACAAAATTCCCACCAACAGGAAGATATTCGCTTCGGTGAATATCTGAAGTTTGAACAATATCCCCATAGTACAGATACAGAAAGATATGCCCAGAAAAAAAGTTAAAAGAATCTGATATTTTTTGATCTGGTGATTTTTTGAGAATAAGTGTTTGAAATTAAGCCCGCTCATTAATGGTACACTTAGGATGAGATAAAATATTGCGAGTAGGGTGCCTGAAAATATTGATATAAATGTGCCACCTGAAAGATATGTCAGGCGCATTATTTGCCCTAATATAAATAGCACGATTAATATTTTTTCTGTTTTTTTCATGGATTTTTACTAAACCATTCAAATTTAGATAATGATGATTATTGTTCATTCATTTTTTGGTTGGTTTCCCATTTTTAATTTTCATGACAACAATAAATAGTTAGTAATTGGGTTTATTCACTGCTTTTTTTTACAAAAGAAAAAAAGATACAATCCCATGCAACGAAATTGAATTTTCGTGCATCTCCTCAATAGAATATTTTTGGAATGAAGAGAGATTTTATCAATTGTGGGATTATTGGTGTTGTTGTGGTGTTATTGATCATTATGGAAATTAAGGAAACAGAAATGCCTTCCACTCCCATGTTGAATATCATACAAATCCCCGATCTTGAGGAGATTGAAGTAAACTTTGCCTGCCAATTGTATATTCAACAAGGTGATGATCAAAAGATTGCCATTGAAGGAGGATCTCAAATTATCGATCAAACTGGATTACAAATGAAGGGCGGTAAACTGATTTTACGCAGGTCAGGACTTTTACATAAACTCGGAATCATAAGTAGTTCTACTCCAGAGACATTAACCATCTATGTAACACTTAAAGATATTGATCACATTTATTTTGGTAAAAAAGGGAAAAAGGTAACAGCTTATAACGGTGGTAATCGTCTTAGTGTAAAGATTGGAGACACCGGTGCCCAAATATTTATTAAAACCTGATTACTTAAATAAAAAAGCTCCTTTCGAAGCCCTTATCGTTATTATTATTATTAAATGTTATTCAAGGATTGACTAGCACAAATAGGGTTTTAGCAATTTTATACTTGTTTTTGTTCGAAGTTTCCTTAATGCTTTTTCCTTGATTTGCCTTACCCTTTCACGAGTCAAACCCAAGTCACTTCCAATGTCTTCCAAGGAAAGCTTAGATTCACAACCAATTCCAAAATATTGTTTGATTACTTCCCTTTCACGTTCGGTAAGGTGCACCAACAATCTTTCAATTTCAATTCGTAGTGAATTTCGGTATTCCAAAGCACCAGCCACATCGTCCGCATCGCTATTCTCCAAAACATCAATCAAAGAGTTCGACTCTCCTTCTACAAACGGTGCATCAAGTGAAGAATGACTGGAAATGGCATCTGTTGCTGACTTGATATCTTCCACTGTAACATTTAGAAAATCAGCAAGCTCTTCTGCAGTTGGTTCACGCTCAAACTTTTGTTCCATCACGGTCACCGCTTCCTTGATTTTGGACAAAGCCCCTACTTTATTCACAGGAATCCTGATAAACCGGGAGTTGTCGGCTAAAGCTTGCATGATCGACTGCCTGATCCACCATACGGCATATGATATAAACTTAAAACCTTTAGTTTCATCAAATTTTTGCGCAGCTTTCACCAAACCAATATTACCTTCATTAATCAAATCGTTCAGCGGAACCTTACTGTGCTGATATTGTTTTGCCACAGATACAACAAACCTAAGATTTGCTTTCACCAATTTTTCCAATGCCTGTCGGTCGCCAGTTTTAATTCTCCTGGCCAGATCAACTTCCTGCTCGGGTGATAAAAGTTCTTCTTTAGATACTTCATTAAAATATTTTTCGAGGGTTTTGCTATCCCGGTTGGTGATCGACTGAGTGATTTTTAGTTGACGCATTACAAATTTTGATTAAGTAATATCTATTTTATATGTATTATTTGGAATCTCTTAAAGTAAAATCATAACCTATGTATTCTCACCTGTTGATTTGCCGATTATATTACGAACGTTTATTGATTTGGTTATTGTATAGTTCATGTGTTTTTAATAATTGTTCAACCGCTACCCTATACATACTATTTTTATTAACAAAAAGTTTCATTCATTAATTCATTGGTGTTTAAAGTTTTACCAAGATGATGAAATATTTATTCAATAAATGAGTATATTTATTATAAATAAAGTACTAATTCAAGCATGGATGAAATAAGAAATATTTATTTTTGATAGTAACCAGTTCTCTCATAAGATTATTGGATACCCATTCTACGCTTGAATAAAGCACCTTTACAAGTGGTATGATGTAACCTGAAGTACAAACAGCTACTCAATTAACCCCCTGCAATAATGGAATTATAATATAAGAGGTATGCAATATTGCAGGTGTACTATAAAATGATTATCATATTAAATTTTATTTTCCATTGACCGCCTTTGTTGCCGACGGTTAAAGTTTCATTTTAATTTGTTCGCAGTTATAAAAAATTGCCTTAAATTGCACGGATTTATCGAATGCAATTATAAATTTGCCGAATCTTTTGAATAATAAGTGTATAAGGGAATGTAATGAATTATTTTCTGAAAAAACTACCGGAAAGAACTAAAAAGCCACGCCAGACTGGTTTCACTATGGCTATGGATAAGGGGTTTAGTTTAAGAGAAGTGGAAGATTTTATTAGTGTCTGTGGTGATTATGTGGATATTGTAAAATTGGGTTGGGCTACTTCATTTGTCACCCCTAATCTAAAAGACAAGATCAAATTATATAACGAGTTGGGTATTCCCACTTATTTTGGAGGCACTCTTTTCGAAAGCTTCATTGTAAGGGGGCAGTTTGATGATTATTTAAAGGTTTTGGAAAAATACAATATGGAGTTTGCTGAAGTTTCGGATGGCTCCATAGAGATCGACCATGATGTGAAGTGTGAATATATTAGAAAAGTTTCTAAATATGTCACAGTTCTGTCAGAAGTTGGTTCCAAAGATGCCGAGAAGATAATACCTCCGTATAAATGGATCAGCCAAATGCAAGCAGAACTGGACGCGGGATCTTGGAAGGTAATAGGAGAGGCTCGTGAAGGTGGAAATGTAGGATTGTTCAGATCGAGCGGCGAAGTGCGTTCAGGCTTGGTAGAAGAAATCCTGACAAAGATCCCATTCGAAAAAATCATTTGGGAAGCACCACAAAAGGCCCAACAAGTTTGGTTTATCAAACTGCTTGGGGCAAATGTAAACCTTGGAAATATAGCACCTAATGAGATCATACCATTGGAAACTTTGAGATTGGGATTAAGAGGCGATACCTTTACTCATTTTCTCAACCTGCTCAAAGAAGATAACCAATTGTAAATCAGAATATATGGGCAATAGTGTAAGACGGTTTATAGACTATCTCCTGCTATTTATAAAAGGAGTGGGGGTTGGGGCTGCCAATGTGATCCCTGGCGTTTCTGGTGGCACCATTGCGTTTATTACCAATATTTATGAAGAACTGATCAATTCTTTGAAATCGTTGGATTTTAAAGCCATTAAGCTGTTTTTTTCATTTAAATGGAAAGAGCTTTCCCAACATGTTAATCTTCCTTTTCTTCTATCCCTTTTCTTTGGAGTGGGCATTAGCCTGATCACATTGGGGAGGTTATTAAAATTTCTTTTTGAACATTACCCGGTGCAGGTATGGGCTTATTTTTTTGGTCTCATTCTGGCTTCTGTTTATTTTGTTGGGAAAAAAATAAATCGCTGGCATGGTGGAGTGGTTTTGATGTTGGTCATAGGTACTGCTATAGCAGTGGCAATTTCTTTTTTTAGGCCGGCAAGTCAGAATGATGGATTTTTTTACCTGATTATTTGCGGTATAGTAGCAATGAGCAGCATGTTGTTGCCAGGATTGTCCGGTTCTTTTGTATTGATCCTATTAGGTAATTATGAATTGATTTTCCTTCAGGCAGTACCTGAATTTGATTTAAAAATATTAATACCGGTAGGTGTGGGGTGTGTAGTTGGCCTGGTTATATTATCCAGGGCGATTGCGTACATATTGGAAAAATTCAGGGATGGTACTATTGCCTTACTAACCGGATTTATCCTAGGGTCATTGTTGATAATATGGCCCTGGAAACACGAAATCTATTTGTCTGATCAGGCAGGTAATTTTATCCTGAAAGACGGGGCAAAAATTGTAAGCAGTTACGAACGGTTTTTTCCCGATCTTACCACCGCCGGTAATTTGGCCGCAATCGGTTTTATTATTTTCGGCTTTTTTTGTGTTTGGCTTGTAGAACGTATGGGTGAAAAGAAAGGCTTATGAACACTTATGGACTTATCGGTTTTCCTCTAAGCCACTCCTTTTCTAAAAAATATTTCACTTCAAAATTCGAAAAAGAGCACATTCCCAATTGCCGTTATGAATTGTTTGAATTAAAAAACATCAATGAATTTCCTTCACTGATTGCTTCAATTTCGGGATTAAAAGGTCTTAATGTGACTATTCCATACAAACAGGAAGTCAAGCAATTCCTTCATCAGTTTGATAGTAGTGCTGAAAAAGTTGGTGCAGTCAATGTGATAAAAGTAGATGAGCGAGGTATCCTCATTGGTTATAATTCAGACTATTATGGATTTAAAAGGTCACTTGAAAACTGGCTTCCTCAATTGAATTTCAAAGCACTGGTGTTGGGTTCAGGAGGAGCATCAAAAGCTGTGATTGCTGCCTTAAATGACCTTAATATACCCAATTTGTTAATTTCCCGTCAATCCGGTGCAGGGGATCTCACTTATGAAAAATTAAACAAAGAAACGACCTATTACCATTCACACCAATTGATCATAAATACCACACCACTTGGGATGAGCCCACAGACTGGGAGTTGTCCAGATCTAAGGTACGATCTATTGGGAGATGCACATTATTTATATGATCTGGTTTATAATCCTGAGGAAACTAAAATGATGACTTTGGGAGCTATAAAAGGGGCTAATGTGAAGAATGGCTTAGAAATGCTTCATCTGCAAGCTGAAAAGTCATGGGAGATCTGGAATGGTTAAATTCAATCAAAACCTTGTCCACAAATCCTTAACCCGCAGCTAACTTCTGGCTTGTTATTTGCTTTTAGAATATGTTAATAGATTGTTAATCATATTCTCATAGCATGAAAAATTTTATCTCCCAAACCTCTCTTCTGCTGATCGCAGTTTCTTTATTTAGTTGCAGTTCCACACACCGCTTTGTTACCTTTAGCAGTGATGATCCACTTGACGATAATCACGAATTTGTGTTTGTAAATGACACGCTGGATATACGATATAGATTCTCAGGGAATCTAATTCCGATGAACATTTATATTTATAATAAGACTGAAAAACCACTTTTTATTGATTGGAAGAAATCAGCGATGATTTTAAATAGTGAATCCATCACCTATTGGGCTGATAATATGGCTGGATACAGCGATCGTATTAATTATATTGCGCCGTTATCTTATATTGAAGGCACAAGAATGATGTTAGGGGATTATATTCCTGAAGAGTTACCTGCAGATAAAAAGGTAAAGAAAAGAATGAAATACGATAATGGTGAAGTAAAAGTAGACAAATATGATTTCGCAATGGAAGAATCCCCATTATGGTTTAGAAGCCGTTTAACTTTTTCAACTTCAGAATCATTTGAAAATGAATCCTCTATTGAATCAATTTTTTGGGTATCGGAAATCATTCAATCCCCCCGAAATGATTTGTATATATTCGACTCCCGCAATAATTATATGATCTATCAGAAAACGTCATTCAAGCCTGGAAATATGGCTTTACTTTCAAAAAAATCGAATAGCGGGAATACTTTTTTAGGCATTATATCCCTAACCGCTTTGGTGGGATTAAACTACTGGATCAATGATTATGAGGAATAATTTTTAATAATATGTAGCCTTAAGTAAAGTTATTATAGCCTAAACAAGGACCCTTTAATTGAGAGATCAATGACAGCTTTCTACCTTAACGTTCTCTTTGTCCACCTTGGGGCTCAGATAAGGAATGCCAAGGTTCAATCCACGAACGATGAATATTACTGCAATTAGGGCTACAAAATAGGGTGATAATTTGTACAGCCGTTTTTTTAATTGCAATCCAATAAAGTTTCCCGTAAAAGAGATGGCCAACATCATAGGAAGTGTTCCCAAACCAAATAAGGCCATATATATGGCCCCATCCACAAAATTACCTGTTATGATAGCTCCGGCCAAGGCGATGTAAACCAATCCACAGGGCAATAAACCATTGGCTATGCCAATCAAAAACTGGGAGAAGAAAGATTTTTTCTTTAATAATCTACCAAAGAAAGTCTTCAATTTCAGATTAAACTTGTTTACCGGATGAGAAGCATTTAATAATAAAGAGAGTCTGGGGAATAACAGGATAAGCAAAACAAACACACCCATTAAAATACTAAACGACTGCTGGAAACCTGCCAAAGCAATGCCATGTCCAATCAGACCCAGAATTGCCCCCATTACCAGGTAAGTGGTGATCCGGCCGAAATTATAAATTAAACGTCCGACAAAAAGTTTTTTATTTTCACCTCTATAAGACGGCAAAGCCAATACAATAGGTCCACACATGCCTACGCAGTGTAAGCTACCCCCAACCCCCAATATAAAAGCACTCCACCACATCGTTATCGGATAAAAATTTTCACCTCATCGTAAAACTCATCATGCTGATCCGTCCACATCAATTTAACATACCATTCCCCACGGGATAAGGCTGACACATGGATTAACTGGCGTCCATATTCATCAAGAGAAATTTTATATGATTTATCCATTTTATGGTCAGAAGGGCGGAATAGCTGGATTTCACCTTCAATATCATTATTAATTCTTTCTGGAAAGGTTATAGATACTATTTTATCAGTTGACCTGTATAATACCTGAGGTTTTTCAATTAAAGAGCGGGTATTTTTGATCTTTTCAATTTGTTGCTGATACTGTAGGTCTTTTTCATAATAATTGTCAGTAACCATATTCAGATCTTGACGAAAACTATACACCACCATCATAGCCATTAAAGCTATAAATACCACAATTACCAAAGTTAATTTTGCTCCCCAATTCATCTTAATTGATTTAAATATACCCCACTAATCACAGCAATCTATTTTAGAACTGTCCGATAGGCCAATTTTTAAATTGGCCCGATAAAATTCGTTTTTACTTCATCCATCAGTTTTCCATCTTTATAGATTTGGACCGTAATGCTATTACGGTTTCGGTTAACTTTTTCTTTGGGAAATTCTATCATGAATACACCAGTTTCCGATGCATTGGAAGATATATTTATTTCCTGATTACCCAATTTTTTAATTATGCCGCTTTCTTCTTTGATGCCAAGGTTTAATGACACGTCCTGAAAAGTTTTGTTGATAAATGTCAGATTATACATGTTGCTGATATTGCCATTTGATTGTTCCTGATACAACATACCAGGTGCCCGAAGGACGGTTGTTTCAACATCCGTTCTTGTAGATAACAAATAAGTCAGCAAAGTTAGTATGAGCAAGAGGGCTGTAGAATAACCGACCACCCTGGCATTCATTAAACTCTTTGTGCCCTCCTGAATACTATTGTATGACGCATATCGTACTAATCCTTTTGGCCTGTTGATTTTAACCATCACATCATCGCAGGCATCCATACAGGCTGTACAATTAACACATTCCAGCTGGGTGCCATTCCGGATGTCTATCCCTGTTGGACATACATACACACACCTTTTACAGGCAATGCAATCCCCGTTATTTTCCTGAACCTGTCCCTTTTTCAATTTACCCCGGGGTTCCCCTCTCACCCAGTCATAAGCAACTACGATAGAACTTTTTCCTAATAATACACCCTGTAACCGGCCATAAGGGCAAACAGTTACACAAGCCTGTTCACGGAAAAAAGCAAATACTGAATAGAATATCACAGTAAAAAAAACCAGGCCTATAAATCCTGCAATATTTTCTCCGGGTGTATTGCTTACCAACTCTTTGACCCGGTCAAACCCGACAAGATAGGCCATCAATGTGTGGGCGATAAGTACGGATATCAATATAAAAATCAGGTGTTTGGCTCCTTTTTTTATAATCTTTTGAGAATTCCAGGGTGATTCGTTAAGTTTTTTCTGTGCTGATGCGCTACCTTCAATCCAGTATTCGATTTTTCGAAATACCATTTCCATGAATATGGTCTGAGGGCAGGCCCAGCCACACCAAATTCTGCCAAATACAACTGTAAATAGAATGATGAACACAAAAAAAGCGATGGTGGCCAGTAAAAACAAATAGAAATCCTGAGGCCAAAATGCAACCCCAAAAATGATAAACTGCCGCTCAAAAAAGTTGAAGAGCATCAACGGGTGCCCCTCTATTTTTATCAATGGTGTGGCAAATAAGATCACCAATAGCACTACTGAAACTAAAATACGCCAGTTATGAAATTTTCCAGAAGGTTTATGTGGATAAACCCACACCCTTTTTCCTGACCTGTCTACGGTTGAAATGTGATCTCTGAATTCCTGATCCTGAATATAAATATCTTCAGCGGTTTTGTTCATTTCAAGTTAGCCTGAAGGTTATTCTTCACTATGGTCGTATCAGTCTTAGAAGGAATAACGAGCTCACCTTCGGGAGCTTTTGGGTCTAAAGGTGTAGTGCCTATCAACTCCTGAAGCACAAAGTTTGCTATATCCTGAATCTCTTTGCCGGATAATGTACCATCCCAGGGGATCATTTTCCCCGTTACTCCATATTTGATCACTTTAAAAACGTCCTGTACTTCATTGCCGTGTATCCAATAATTATCTGTCAGATTGGGGCCAATGTTACCACCACCATCCTGATTGTGACAGGAAGCACAATTGCTCACAAACAACTGTTTTCCATTTTGGATGTCCTCTGACAACACAGTAAGTTTAACATTATTTTCATCAATGAAATTGGCCATTTGCGCCCGTTGTTCTTCAAAAGATTTCATTTCCATGGTATAAGCTTGATCCTGTAAGGGTGCCCAGTCAGGTTTTATAATGTGATAAACCAGTAAATATGCTATTCCAAAGACGATTGTAAAATAGAATAATCCTGTCCACCATGGAGGTAGATGGTTGTCAAGTTCTTTGATGCCATCATAACTATGATCCATTAGAATGTTCTCTTCCTGTTCAATTGGGACTAATTTGGTCATCTTTTGTGAAAACGTGGCCCATGTATTCTGTTTGGAAGTGATATTTATTTTCTGTTTATCTTCATTTTTTTCCAATTCCAAACGAAGTATTAAACGTACGGTATATAATAAATAGATTGAGAGCATAAGAACCATAACTGCTACAACTATTACTAATATCAATGCAATGGTCTGAAAATCGGTATTGTTTTCATTTAACCCACCAGTTTGATCCTGAGCCATTATTGGCAGAGAACAGAAAGCCAAGATGAATGAAAAGAATACTCTGAATATTTTCGCTAACATTTTTCTAATATTTTTCATTTGATAATTCTTCTTTACCTTCTTCGTCCAATGGAAGGTTTTGCATATGATCCACAAAGGCTTTTTTTGCAGTAATAGCACTCACTACCCCTATTACAAATACAGATAAAAACAAGCCCAATGCTATTAAAGGCCAGATCTCTACATTTTCTATTCCTTGTAAAACAAACTTGTACATGATTATTTATCTGCTATGATCTCCGGTTTATTAACCTCATCTTTTACTTTTATATCCGTACCCAATCGCTGTAAATAAGCAATTAATGCTACAATCTCAAGATCAGGATGTGCGTCTATTCCTTCATTAGCCAATGATACAGCTATTTTTCCTGCCTGTTCTTCTGCATGTACTATTGCTACCTTGTCGAAACCTTCTTCATAAGGAACGCCAAGCCTTTTCATGGCAGCAATTTTTTGTGGAATCAGATGTTTTTTGTAAATCTGATCAAATAACCAGGGATACCTTGGCATAATGCTGCCTGGTGATGGTATGGTAGGATCCAGCATATGCGTATAATGCCAGGAATCGGAATACCGCTGTCCTACACGATGTAAATCTGGTCCGGTTCGTTTTGATCCCCATAAAAATGGATGATCATAAACAAATTCACCTGCTTTGGAATACTCTCCTGCAAATCGGGTGGTTTCATGCCGGAATGGTCTCACCATTTGCGAATGACAGGAGTTACAACCCTCACGGATATATATGTCCCTTCCTTCAAGTTCCAAAGGTGTATAAGGCTTTACATTGGTTATAGTCGGAACATTAGATTTGATCAGGAAAGTAGGAACCATTTCAATCAAACCACCAATGAGAATAGCAACCAACGTTAAAATGGTAAAGATTACAGGTTTTTTCTCCAGTACCCTGTGCCAATACTTTTCTTCATGTTTTTCTTCTTCTTGTTTCAAAGAAGGTGCTTCAGTATCTTCATTATCATCAAAATGCCCCTTTTTTGCAGTCATTATCAGGTTGTAAGACATTACCAAAGCACCAATTAAAAACAAAGTTCCACCGATAGCACGAACCACATACATCGGTATTATTTGGGTTACTGTGTTAAGGAAGTTATATTCAAGTTGTCCAAATTCGTTGAACTGACGCCACATAGAAGTTTGGGTAACTCCTGACCAATACATGGAGAGCGCATAAAATATAATACCTAAAGTGCCGATCCAGAAATGGAAATTAGCTAGTTTTACCGAGTACAATTTAGTTTTCCACATTCTGGGAACCAGCCAGTAGAGCATCCCGAAGGTTAAGAATCCGTTCCAACCCAAACCGCCCACGTGCACGTGCGCAATGATCCAGTCAGAGTAATGGAAAAGACCGTTTACATTTTTAAGTGATAATAATGGTCCCTCAAGGGTAGCCATACCATATGCTGTAATGGCAACAACCATAAATTTTAATACCGGATCTTCTCTCACTTTGTCCCATGCACCTCGTAAGGTCAACAAACCATTGAGCATGCCACCCCATGATGGTGCAATGAGCATGAAAGAGAATACAACACCAAGTGATTGAGCCCAACCTGGCAAAGACGTATAGAGTAAGTGGTGAGGTCCGGCCCAAATGTAGATAAAGATCAGGGCCCAGAAGTGTATAATAGAAAGCTTGTAAGAATATATTGGCCTGTTGGCAGCTTTAGGAACAAAGTAATACATCAAACCCAGATATGGCGTAGTTAGAAAAAATGCTACCGCATTATGCCCGTACCACCATTGTACCAGCGCATCCTGAACACCGGCATACCAGGAATAACTTTTAAATAAGGTGACGGGCATGCCAAAAGAATTGACAATATGAAGTACAGCTACTGTCACAAATGTGGCAATGTAAAACCAAATGGCTACATACATGTGTCTTTCACGCCTTTTAATAATAGTTCCCATCATATTGATACCAAAAGCCACCCAAACCAGGGCAATCAGAATATCAATTGGCCATTCCAATTCTGCATATTCTTTGGAAGTTGTTAGCCCTAACGGAAGCGTGATGGCTGCCAAAACAATGATAAGTTGCCAACCCCAGAAGTTAATCCAGCTCAACAAATCGCTGTACATACGGGTTTTTAGCAGGCGTTGCATGGAATAATATACCCCAGCAAATATGCCATTTCCGACAAAGGCGAAAATCACCGCATTGGTATGTAAGGCTCGCAATCTGCCAAATGAAGTAATTTGACCCAATGTAAACTCCGGGTAAAACAATTGGATGGCAATGGTGAGACCTACCAACATACCTACCACTCCCCACAACACAATAGCAATTGTAAAATATTTAACAATTTTATTATCGTAACTAAATTTATCGATCTGCATTACAGGTTAAAATTTGATGAAATTGCCCGTAAATTAGCTATAAGCGGGTGTCAAAAAAATGACAAATATCATATTTTTGGCCAATTATCGTTTAAGGGTGAAATTCAAAAAATGTTTTTGAAGCAATTGAGGATTACATATTTCTAAAAAATTCGATAAATATTTTCACTGACAGGAAAGAAAATATAATTTATGAAAAATCAATACCATAAATGGTTTCCATAAATAGGAAATTATACGGACTTGTTGCCTGATGAATTTTTTTGTTCTGGTGTCTTATTTTCGGCATTTTTATTATCCTGCCGTTTTTTATCATCAAATAATATCCGTACTGATGATGAATAAGGGTCATCATATTGACCATTTATTACTGCCCATATAAAACCGATAAGGAACAGAAGTGCTACCAAAACTGAAACAATGATCAAAATAATAATGACAGACATATTAAATCAGTTTCATTTTTCTTGCTACAATATTTACTGCAAAAGTAGTGAAAGCAACTACAGAAATACTGCTAATAGGCATTAATATGGCAGCAAATATAGGTGTTAACATACCAGTAACGGCAAAAGAAAGTCCAATGATATTATAAAGAAAAGAAATAGTGAAGCTTGTCAACAGAATCGTCTTAGCCGATCGGGCGAATTGTAAAAATAATGGCATTCGGGTAATCTCACCAGCACTCAATATGGCATCACTGGCAGGCGAAAATGATGATGTATCTTCAGCAACGGCTATTCCAATGTCACTTTGTTGCAAAGCACCAGCATCATTCAACCCATCACCAGCCATTAGTACCCGATGGCCTTCTGTTTGTAGTTTTTTAATATATTCCAGCTTATCACTGGGTTTTTGGTTAAATAACAATTCTGCACTTTCCGGAAATATAGCCCGGAGATTTTCTCTTTCCTGATCATTATCCCCGGAAAGTAAAGAAATGCTGTAATGTTCATTTAATTCAGCAATTGCTCCTTGTAATCCTTCCCTATAATTATCCAAAATTTGAAAAGTCCCGGAAATTTTATTATTGGAAGATACATAGATTTTTGATTGTCCTACCCATTTCTCATCTTCAATTGGAGCGGAACCTGCTACCACGAAACTTTTAGAACCGATTTTAAAAAATCCACTTGACACATTTCCCTGAATACCTTTTCCGGGTATTTCCAGGAAGTTCTGAATGGTCAGATTTTTGCCATCTATTTTCTCATGGAGCAGATGTTCATATATCTTTTTGCTCAAAGGATGGGTAGAATTAAAAGCAAGGGCACTAATTGCCGATAACAACTCATGGTCTACCTGACCCTGGTAAGTCATTTTACTCTGCCCAATCTGAGTAAGTGTGCCAGTTTTATCGAACACCAAATGATCAACATGATTTAACCTTTCTACCGCTTCTGTATTTTTTAAATAAAATTTATTTCTACCCAATACCCGTGTAACATTACCATTGGTAAAAGGCACTGACATGGCTAAGGCACAGGGACAGGCAATAATTAGTACAGCTGTGAAAGCATTGATGGCAATACGAATATCTTCCTTTGCCCAAAATAAAAAAGCAAATATGGCAATCAATAATATAACTATAGTAAAGTATTTACTGACTTTATTGAGAATAGCCTGACTCTTTAGCTGTTTGTCGTTATTGAAAGATTCATTGTTCCAAAGTTGAGTAAGGTAACTTTGTGATACCTCCTTAGTCACTTTGATCCTAATTTTAGCACCTGTTTGCCTTCCTCCCGCATAAATATGATCGCCTTTGTGCAGGTTCACAATTTTAGATTCACCAGTTACAAAACTATAGTCCAGATGAGCAACATCGCTTAGTAATTCGCCATCGCATGGAATCACTTCCTGATTCCTAATCACAATCACGTCGTCTTTTTTTAGGTTAGCCACAGGTGTGATCAGAATTTCATCCAGGCTTTCCTTTAATATAGCCAATGGGAAATAAGCCCGATAGTCTCTTTCAAATGAAAGGCTGTCATAAGTTTTACTTTGAAACCATTTGCCGGTTAGGAGAAAGAATATCAAACCTGCAAGGGAGTCTAAATAACCTGGCCCTAATTGATATGTTATTTCATAGATGCTCCTTCCAAAAAGGGCAATAATGCCCAAAGCAAGTGGTACATCGATATTGATGTATTTTTGCCTGATGCTACGATAGGCGGAAATCAAATAGTCGCTTCCCGCATAAAACATCACCGGCAATGCCAGTAAAATGTTCAAAACAGAAAAGAAGGGTTTTAAATGTCTGTCCTGCAGAAAATCCACGCCAAGATAATCGGGGAAACTCAATAACATGATATTGCCAAAACAAAAACCTGCTACCCCGATTTTGATATACAGGCTTTTGTGCTGATCTTTCTTTTCTTTTTTTTGTTCATCATCCAGGCTGATATAAGGCTCATAGCCAATTTCCGCCAACAGACCTGCTATAGCTTTTAACTTTATACTACCAGGATTATAATCAATGGAAACTGTCTTTTTTACGAAATTTACTCTCGAACTTAAAATATGCGGATTAAGCCTGTTTAGATTTTCTAACAGCCAAATGCAACTGCTGCAATGGATCTTAGGTATGTAAAAAGTAACTTTGTTTAATTCAGGACTAATAAAATCATGTAAACGGTGCGCAATTTCCTCATTTTCTAGAAAAAGAAATTTGTCGATATCTATCGATTTATTGTTTCCGGGATGCTTTTCATAAGTATAATATTCACATAGATCATTTTGGTTCAGGATTTCATACACCGTTTTACAACCCTGACAACAAAAGTCCTTATCATCAAAAACGATATGGTCTTTATTACAGGATTCACCACAATGGAAACACTTAACATTCGTTTTATCTTTTACCAACATATCACTACCACTCACTCACAAAATTCTTTATATTAGCAATATTCAAATTTAGAATTTTATGCCATTCTTTAAAAGAAATGGTGATTAACATTTAGTTAGATATATTCAAGAATATTTGATAGAAAACTTTATTTTAACTATTTTCGTTTGGATAATATATAGAACAAAAAAATGAAAGCACCTTTAAGCAACAGAATAAAAAATATTTTAGCCGACAGGGAAAGTTCCTATAAACTGATGCGGACCGTACTATCAGGTAAAAGAGATGGTGATAGTGTCATGGAAATTGATGGCAAATCAATCACCCTTGAAAGGGTTGGTGTTCGAAAGATAGACCGATGAATGTCGCACTCGGTGCAGTTTTTATATTATACCTTCTATCGCCAGGGTTTGCTATTCGGTATGCTTTTTTGAAAGGGCCATATTCCCGGCAAAATTTTAAACCTTCTTTTTCTGACGAATTGTTCTGGTCGATAATTCCAGCTTTCATCATCCATCTGTGTGGACTTATAATTCTTGACAAATGGTTTCATATCCAACCACCTCTTGATACTTTGTATTATTTAATGACCAATGTTCCACATGATAATGAAACTGTTTTTGAAAATATTAGAGCAGGAATGCCGGTTTTTCTTAACTATACCGCAATAGCACTCTTAATAGCAGGTATGATAGGGTTTCTTGCCAGAAAGTTTGTTATTTCTATGAAGTGGGATCAAAAGTTTTCTATGTTTAAGATCAACAACGAATGGTATTACTTGCTTACTGGTAAAATATTGGAAGGAGAACAAAAGGAGTGGGTGGATTTTGTCCAAATAGATGCACTTGTAAAAACTTCAGAAGGGGATTTTATCTATTGTGGAATTCTTGAAAATTTTATCCTTACACAAGAAGGAGGATTAGATCGGTTGTACATGGCCAATGTTTACCGGAGAAAACTTAAAAATGATGTGAAGGAACATCTTAATGATCAATCGATCACAAATAAGAAGTTTGATGATCGGTACTACAATATGCCAGGCCAGTTTTTTATTTTACCTTATAAAGATGTGATCAATATGAATATCAGTTATTATAAAATAACAGAAGTGGAATAACCACTATTGTTCTTAATACCTGTCATAATAACTTCTTCTTTTCATCAGCTTTAGATCTTGCAGTAATGTGGATTTCGCCCTTATCGTCACATTATAGGAGGTAAAATAGCCAAACGGCACCCAGTTAAATGACATCTGCCAACAATGCAGGTCACGTGAAATATCAATGTTTGTAGTATTGGTAAAATCTTTGGTTTTAAAATCATATCCGGTATTAAATCGAATTTGCCATTGTTGTGAAAGGCTAAGGGAGCCACTAAATCGTAAGGTTTGAATAATTTGCTTCTGATCCTGTATACTGCGGGTATAGCGAAGATCGTAGCCAAAATTGACGCTCCATGGTATGGTAAAATCCACATATTCGTTTGGGTTAGCTCTGATATAGTCCAACTCGGTTTGTTGCTGTTCATCTAACAATTCATCGTTATTGTCAAAATCATTCCTAAGAGGGTCAAACGCCTGTCTACCAGATGTAGCACCACTTCCTTTTCCACTAAAATTTCCAGATAAGCTGATGACACCATTCGTGAGACGGCCCAATCCCTGCCCATTTTGCCATGCAAAACGTTCAACCCTAACCATTCTGCCTGTTTCTCCCTCTACATAAGAATAAGGATCAATCGTTCCATTTATTGACAAACTTAATTTTCTTTGAAAAAAACTGGTTCGGCCAGAAAAATTAATGTTATGCAGTTGGAAGGAATCTCGTAAGTAATCATATTGAGTAGAAAAGGAAAGGTTTTCTATTAATGGGACTTTTTTTGCCACTCCCGTAGTATCTCTTTTGGATAATACCTTCATTTCCACATTATTGGAAATATCAAACCTAAGCACTCCTGAAGCTCCTGCAGATGGTGCCCCGGGAAGTCTTCTCAGGTAGGCTGTTGTGTCTATTCCGTCTTCCTGAAAAGTAAAATTCTTGTAATACCCAAAAATCCGTGACGACAAGTCAGGGGTGTATGTAAAATCCACTGAGGGTGTGATCACATGCCTGATTCGTTGAATGCCTGGCAATTTCGGATTATAAAAACCATAAACATTAGTGGTCAATTTACTTCCAAAACTGGTACGGAATGCTCTGTAAAAACCACCTTTTGGATCTTCATTGGCAAATCTGTCAGTTTCCGGATTGTATGACCAGGTGTTGGCATTGAAATACCATTGTTCGGTATATCGGATGGTAGGACTTAAATTGAAATATTTAAGTACATTAAAACTCGTGGACAGCGGTATATCAAAACTTAAAGGTTGTGCTTGAGACTGGTCTGTTTGTGCCCTTTGCCAGTGGTCACTAAAATTACTCCAGAAAGATCGGTAAATTGTAGAATCCCCTCCCGTAGATGATTCAACAATTTCGCGGTTAGTTACCGTTCTTTTATAATTGAAATTTTGGCCCAGATAAATCTTTTTATACCACGCACTACTTTTGCCTGGGAGTCCTTTTAAAGGATAGATCCTGTTCATATTTAAACTAATATCAGGAAAAATTAAGGTGGATTGCCCTGTAACAACATTTTGATTATATCTGATAGCCGTACCGAATGAGAAGGGGGTACCCCTGAAGGTTCTATTGTAGGTAATACTTGATGAGAACTCTTGCCGGGCATTTCTGTTCATGTCGTATGAATAATTATTGCTGTTATAAGAAGATGAACCCATGCTCACATCAGCAGATATCCTGCTATTTCGCAAAGAGACCGGTCTATGATTCCAGGTGACCCAGGTATCCGTGGTTACAGATGTATCTGCACTTTCAGAAATCAGTTTCTGAGTATTCATTTCTGCTCTGAAGTTGCCATCATAACCATATCTCTTTTTATAAGTAGATTCTAATTCAAGTCCATAACTCCCTTTAGAGTATATATCCCCCAATACCCTCAAATCGACATAATCGCTGATACTGAAATAATATCCACCATTCTGAAGAAAAAAACCTCTACGTTTTTCCTCACCATACGAAGGGATAACAATTCCCGAACTTCTTTCCCTTTTGTTTGGAAACATACCAAACAAAAACCCAACAGGTGTTGGAATATCATTGATTCGCAAATGGAATGGCCCTACCAAAGTGTTCCCCTTGGGAAGTTTCTTGAATCTTTGAGCTTGAATATGGAAATGAGGCTCCGGTAAATTACATGTAGTATAAATCATGGTTTCACCATATATGATATCGCTGCTGTCTTTTTTAATTCGACCAGCGTGCATATAAGCATCCCCCTGTTGGGTGATTACCCCTTTAATTATAGCCCTTCTGGATTCAAAATTATAACTCATGCTGGTTGTTTCATAAGTTTCCTGCCCTTCGGTAAACACAGGTTTTCCAACCATTCTTCCTGTTGAATCCACTCTTCCATTGGCAGTTACGGTATTTGTTCGCCAATTAAGTTCTATCTCTGCAGCTTTCAGGGATATGTTACCATATGTAACCACTGCATCACCATACAATTTTACTATCCGGTTGGCATAATCAAAAAACATGCTATCTTCGGCATCATAATTGACAGTTGTTTCAAAGTCGCTTTGCTTTTCTTGATTCGTCAGAGAATCATCAGGTATACCGGTAATGTCAATTGAAGGAATATCATTGGCAATCGTATCAGGAATCGTATTAGGCAATGGATAATTTGTTGTATCAGGGGTCACTTCCTGAGCACCTGCAACAAGAGTATAAAGAAATAAAAAAATGAACAAGAAATACTTAAAATAAGACAATGTTTTTTCTGTTTTGAATAAAATTTGGCAAATTTGTGTAAATTAAATGAATAATTACTAACGAGTGAACAATTGTGAAGAATATTAAATTTATCTGCTTTTTTTCCCTCGTCACACTGCTTATGTCTTTTAATCCCCAGCATAATTCATCATACCGTATTAAGCGGGTAGTGATAGATGCCGGACATGGAGGTAAAGATCCGGGGGCTCTTGGATCCTTTTCAAAAGAAAAAGATATCGCGTTGGCCATTGCACTGAAAGTTGGTAACATCATCAACGAAAATTTAAAAGATGTAGAGGTGGTTTATACACGTGACAAAGATGTATTTATACCCCTTCATGAACGTTCAGATATTGCCAACAAAAATGATGCAGATCTTTTTATTTCTATTCATGCCAACGCACAAAAAGGGGGGAAAACTGCATTTGGCACTGAAACATATATAATGGGAGCTCATACATCTGAAAGAAATCTTGAAATTGCCAAAAAAGAAAACTCCGTGATATTACTTGAAGAAAATCATGAAGAAATTTATGAAGGTTTCGACCCCAATTCACCTGAATCTTATATACTATTCAGTTTGTATCAGAATGCATATTTTCACAATAGTCTTAAACTAGCTGATTTAATAGAAGATCAATTTAAAAACAGGGTTAAAAGGCATAGCAGGGGGGTGAAACAAGCCGGGCTTTTGGTGTTATGGCGAAGTGCCATGCCGAGTGTATTGGTTGAAGTAGGGTTTCTTTCCAACCTTAACGAAGAGAAATATTTAAATAATGACCTGAATCAAAGCTATATAGCTTCTGCCATTTTCCGGGCTGTCAGGGATTATAAAGAAGAGGTAGAATCGTCCAACTAAATTTTTTAACAGGTGAGATTTTCGAAAGAGTTCAAAGTAGGCTTACTAGCTGTAGTATCTATTACTATTCTGTACCTGGGGTTTAATTTTTTAAAAGGGGAAGATTTTTTCTCCAGTTCCAATAGTTATTATGTGATATATGAAGAAATTGATGGCTTAAGTCTTTCCAATAATGTTATCCTGAATGGTTTTGCGGTAGGACGGGTCAGTAATATGACCATTTTGCCCAATCGTCAAAACAACATTCTGGTCGAGATTGATATAGATAACCGGATAGCACTGGGTAAAAAAACAGTAGCAGTTTTGAAGAATAGTGATGTTTTGGGCACTAAATCAATAGAATTGCTGATAGAATCACCCCTAACAGATAGATTGGATGATGGCGATACTTTAATTGCCGAAATCGATAAAGGCATTGCCAGCGTATTGATGGAATCGGCCGGGTCTGTTACAGAAGATATCGGCACAACTATTAAAAGATTGAATATTATTCTGGAATCGCTGGCCAATAATACAGGTAATATTACCAACACATTGAATAACGTAGAACAAACTTCCAGGCAACTAAGGGGCATAGTTACTGAAAACAGGGATCAGATGAACCAGATGTTGAAAAATTACAATGAGGTAGCTGTGGATTTATCTAAAACTTTGCGTGAAGTGCCACCTGTTTTGATAAAGGCCGGTCAAGTAGCAGACTCATTGCAATCTCTGGAATTCTCCCAAACTTTAGCCAAAACCCAGGAAGCTATAGGTAACCTGAACCAGGCTCTTGTAAAAATCAATGAAGGGCAGGGTACGTTGGCCCAATTGATTAATAATGACTCCTTATATGTAAATCTTAATAATGCTGCTCAAGACCTGGATAAACTATTAATTGACTTCAGGGAAAATCCAGGCCGATATGTCAACTTTTCCTTATTTGGTGGTAGAAAATAATTGTTTTTTAACTACAACAGAACTTTTTTTTAAATTATACTTTTTTATACATAAAAGTAAGCAGGTTTAGCATGGACGAAAAAGAATTAAAGGCATTGGTGTCGCTCCTTGATGATGAGGATAACAATATCATATCACACGTAGAACAAAAGATCAAAAGTCTCGGTCATCAGATCATTCCATATCTGGAGCATGAATGGGAAAATAACCTTGATCCCGAAGTGCAGAAAAGATTGGAAGACTTGATTCACAACCTGCAATTTGATTACCTGAAAGCACAATTAATCAGTTGGAAAGATAATGGGGGGGGCGATTTGTTGGAAGGAATGTGGCTGGTTGCATCTTATCAATATCCCGATCTGGAATTGAGTAAACTCAGAAAGGATCTTGAACAAATTTATTATGAGGCATGGCTTGAATTTAAAGCAGAGGTTCATCCATTTGACCAGGTTAAAATATTAAACAGTGTTATTTTTAGTAAATTAAAATTTAGTGCCAATACTAAAAATTTTCATGCTCCTGGTAATTCAATGATAAATATTGCCCTGGAGTCGAGAAAAGGGAATCCGATTACGCTGTGCGTCATTTATATGTTGGTTGCTCAAAAACTTAAGTTACCGGTATATGGTGTAAATCTTCCCAACTTGTTCATCCTAACCTATAAATCAAATGATCTTCAGTTTTATATCAATGCTTTTAATCGGGGCCTGATCTTCTCAAAAACCGACATTGATAATTATATTGCGCATCTTCATATCAACCCACTGGAAATATTTTATCAACCCTGCAATCATATAGATATTGTGAAAAGGGCTCTACGGAATCTCATTATTTCCTTTGAAAAGGTTGGGGAACATGCAAAAGTCGAGGAAGTTAAAGACCTGCTAGCCTCCATCTCCGATGGTAGTGAAATTTATTTTTAAACCAATTATCTTAATAGCTTGATAGGAGTTGGAATGGACGCGGCTAAAAGAAAAATTTGGTAATCAACTGAAAATAAGCATCATAACATTTCTTGGTGTATTGTATACATCAATTGAAAAGTACAAATCCAATACCTCGACAAATACCTGATATTTTTAAAATAAAAAGAAAAAGATTGACCAGCAACTTTTATATAGGTAACTTTGCACGGTTTTATTCTGATTTGCTCTCGTTGTAGTGTAGCAAATTATTACAATAAATTAAATACTTTTCAATTTCATGTTTCGTTATAACATCGAAAAATATTGAAAAAAATAAATAACAATATCCCCCTTTTCGTCTTATGAGGTTGAGACGATTTTTTTAAGATGAAAAATGCAAACGTGAAAATAATAAAAATTGTAAAAATATTATTTGAATTTTAAATTTAATTGAAGGTTTATGAAACTTTCAGCCTCCAATATTGATTAGTAGAAAAGAAAAAGAATATAAAACTTAAAATAAAAAGGATAATTCATGCGACAGCTTAAGATTACTCAGTCGATCACTAATAGGGACAGTCAAACGCTGGAAAAGTATTTTAACGAAGTTTCCAAAGTTGATTTGTTATCACCCGAAGAAGAGGTTCAATTGGCTCAAAGAATCCGGGCAGGTGACGATCAGGCATTGGAAAAACTGGTTAAAGCCAACCTTCGGTTTGTGGTGTCGGTTGCCAAGCAATATCAGCATAGCAAAGTTCCTCTCAACGATTTGATCAATGAAGGAAATTTGGGATTGATAAAGGCAGCAAAGAAATTTGATGAGACAAAAGGGTTTAAATTCATCTCCTATGCTGTTTGGTGGATCAGACAATCGATCATGCAAGCTTTGGCTGACCACTCAAGATTCATCAGGTTGCCCCTTAATAAAATTGGATCATTGAGCAAAATCAATCAAGCTTCTTCTATTTTAGGCCAACAGTTCGAAAGGGAACCAACCGAAGAGGAATTGGCGGAATACATGGAAATCAGCATTGATGAATTGAAAAGTGCCACAAGCTCTTTTTCCAAACAATCTTCACTGGACGCACCATTTCAGGATGGCGAAACTGGTTCATTGCTTGATGTGCTCGAAAATTCTGAAGGAAATCAGGTATACGAAGAATTGGAAAACAAAAACTCTCTGAAAAGAGACGTTGACCGACTTTTGGGTATACTTACGGATCGTGAAAAAGAAGTGATCAAGAAATTCTTTGGTATTGACAATGAATCTACTTTATCACTGGAAGATATTGGTGAGAATATGGGTCTTACAAGAGAAAGAGTAAGACAAATTAAGCATAAAGCTATCAATAAGTTGAGGTCCAAACAGGGGATCAAATTATTGCAACCATATCTGTGCTCGTAAGGGATAGATGAAACTTATGCTATAAAAACTTCAGGTCTGTTATTCAGACCTTTTTTTATGCCTAAAAGTTGGCGGAATGAAATAGTGTAGATCAGGTTTATAAAAAACAAACCTGATCTACGTCACAGAAAATTTTAAGGATTTACTTTCTTGGTTACCCACTCCCTTGCATTAATGAAAGCTTCGATCCATGGTGTCACCTCATCTTGACGATCCTCTGGGTAATATCCCCATTGCCTTGGAAGAAAAGATCTTTCCAAATGGGGCATGATAACCAGATGGCGACCATCCGCTGATGAAATAGCAGCCGCATCAAATGCTGATCCATTGGGGTTTCCCGGATAGGCATGGTGGCTGTATTTGGCTGTAATATGATATTGATCCTGATGGTATGGCAGTTCAAATTGCCCTTCTCCATGGGCCACCCAGATTCCCAACCTGCTACCTGAAAGTGATTTCAACAAAACTGATTCATTTTCCAAAATATCAATGGTGAGAAAGGAGCATTCAAATTTTTCAGATTTATTGTGGCGCATTTTTGGCTTTTGTTCATGTTCAGGATGCACAAGTCCTAATTCAATCATTAGCTGGCAGCCATTGCATACACCAAGACTTAAGGTATCTTTTCGGGCATAAAAATTATCCAAAGCTTTTCTGGCTTTTTCATTATACAAAAAAGCACCAGCCCATCCTTTAGCCGAGCCTAAAACATCGGAATTGGAAAAACCTCCGGTAAATACAATAAAGTTCACATCTTCCAAAGTTTCTCTCCCCGAAATCAGGTCCGTCATATGAACATCTTTCACATCAAAACCAGCCAGGTATAACATATAGGCCATCTCTCTGTCACCATTGATGCCTTTTTCCCTGATGATAGCTGCTTTAATGCCAGTTGGTTTCTGACGGTCGGGCAACAAATTGTATTGATTATATTTACCTGTAAATGAAGCAGGAAAATTAAATCGCAAATCCTGTTGTTTATAGTTTTCAAACCGTTCTTTGGCCAACTCTTCCCCACATTGTTTTCGATCGAGCAGGTACGAGGTTTTAAACCACAAGTCACGAAGGTGATCAATATTAAGATCTTTAACCAAATTTTTTGCTTTAAGATCGAATTTCCTTTCGCCCAAAACATTGGCGATGCGATAATAATCAATCTTATTTTCTTTTAGAATATTTTCAACACCACTATTTTTTTCTACCTGAATGATCACTCCAGGATTTTCACTGAATAACAATTTAATAGGATCTTCTTCATTTATTGAAGTTAAATCGACAGACAGACCAATATCATTATGTGCAAATGTCATTTCCAACAGTGCTGTAATTAAACCTCCAGCAGAGATATCATGTCCAGACAATATTTTATTTTCATTTATCAACTGTTGAATGGTGTTAAATGAATTTTTAAAATAAGCAGGATCATTCACGGTAGGGGTTGTTTCGCCTACACCTCCAAGAATTTGTGCGAAGCTGCTGCCTCCTGTTTGGATTGGACATCCCGATAAATCAATATACAACAAATAAGAATCCGAAACATGTTTTAATGCAACAGAAACAGTCTTAGAAACATTTGTAACCTCTCCCGCAGAAGAAATGATTACAGTACCCGGAGAGTATATAGCCTCACCGTTAGGGTATTTTTGAGTCATGGATAAAGAATCTTTGCCAGTTGGAATATTAATTCCAAGGTTTATAGCAAATTCACTAGCTGCTTCAACTGCTTTATACAATCGCGCATTCTCTCCCGGATTTTTCGCCGGCCACATCCAATTAGCACTGAGGGATACTCCCTGCAAACCATCTTTAAGGGGTGCCCAAACCAGGTTGGTCAGTGATTCTGCAATCGCCAAAACTGATCCAGCTGCCGGATCTATCATTGCCGCAACGGGAGCATGTCCTATAGCGGTGGCAATACCTGCCTGGTCGATGTAATCCAAAGCCATTACACCCAAATTATTCAAGGGCAATTGTAATGATCCTGCAGTTTGTTGCATGGCTACCCTGCCGGTCACACAACGGTCTACTTTATTGGTCAGCCAATCTTTACAGGCCACACTTTCCAATTGCAGAATATCTTCTAAGTAGGTTTCAAAATTGGAAATGTGGTATTCCAATGCCGGATATTTGTCTTGTTGGCTTTTATCCGTAAGAATGGTTTTAGGAGGTTTACCAAATAAATATTCCAGTTTAATATCAATTGGATTTACACCATCGGTGCCTTTAAATACAAATTGTTCATCATCGGTTATTTCCCCAACTACGTAAAAAGGAGCTCTTTCACGTTCAGATATCTTTTTTAATATATCCAGATCCACGGGTTTCATTACCAATCCCATTCTCTCTTGAGATTCATTACCTACGATTTCTTTTGGTGTAAGTGTAGGATCGCCAATAGGTAATTTACTCATATCAATTGTACCACCTTTTTCTTCTACCAATTCTGAAAGGCAATTGAGATGTCCACCTGCACCATGGTCATGAATGGATACAATCGGGTTAAGATCAGATTCAGACATAGCCCGTATTGCATTACAAACCCTTTTTTGCATTTCCGGATTGGCCCGTTGAACGGCATTGAGTTCGATGGCATTACCATATTCACCAGTGGCTACTGAAGATACAGCACCACCTCCCATGCCAATGCGGTAGTTATCGCCACCCATCACTATGATTTTATCACCTTTCTCAGGAGAATCTTTCAAACTGTCAGCTTTTTTGGCATAACCTACTCCTCCGGCAAGCATGATCACTTTATCAAAACCAAATTTTTTCAGGTTGTCAAAATGTTCAAAAGTTAAAAGGCTTCCGCAAATTAATGGTTGACCAAACTTGTTACCAAAATCACTGGCCCCATTAGAAGCTTTAATCAGGATTTCTTCAGGGGTTTGATAGAGCCATTTACGGGCTTCGGTATTTTTTTCCCATGAACGTCCTCCGTCCAGTCTTGGGTAAGATGTCATGTACACTGCAGTACCGGCCAGTGGGATGCCTGCTTTCCCGCCAGCCATTCTGTCCCTGATTTCTCCTCCTGTACCTGTAGCTGCTCCATTGAATGGTTCGACGGTGGTCGGGAAATTATGGGTTTCGGCTTTCAACGACAATACGGTTTCAATTTCTTTTAAACCGAAGAAATCAGGTTTATCCTGGGTTTTAGGGGCAAATTGCCAGGCTTTAGGGCCTTCAATGTATGCTACGTTGTCTTTGTATGCCGACACCAGCTTGTTCGGATGTGCTATGGATGTCTTTTTGATTAATTGAAACAAAGTATCGGGTTTTTCCACATCATCAATAATGAAAGTGCCATTAAAGATTTTGTGACGACAATGTTCAGAGTTGACTTGTGAGAATCCGAAGACCTCACTATCCGTGAGTTTTCTGCCGATTGTCTCGGTAACCTGATTGAGGTATTCAACTTCATCATCGCTCAAAGCCAAACCCTCCTGCTGATTGTAAGCACTGATGTCATCGATATACCTAACTGGTTCCGGCTGATGTTTAATGGTTAAAGTTTGCTGATTAATACCCTCATACTTTGCTTTAAGCATGGGATCGAAATGGTCATCAAAAGAGGTTATTTTGATGAATTCTTCCATTCTGGTAATCCCTGTTATGCCCATATTTTGCGTAATTTCAACAGCATTGGTACTCCAGGGTGTAATCATTTCAACACGGGGGCCAATAAAAGTCCCATCCACAGTGTCTTGTTCGAGGTAGTCGGCACCATTAAATAACCAGATCAACTTCTGGATATCAGCTTTTTCAGGTTTGGATATAATGTCAACTACATAATACTTGTTGTGAGGGGCTTTGAAATATAGTAACATGAAATGTATGATTTGATTACGGGCGCAAAATTAACCGAAAGGAAATTAAATTGGTTCTGATTTTCTAAAAATAATAAAGAGTGTTTAAATCTTGCGCCAATAGACCACTTGGGAGTTATTATAAAAAAACGGGACATATTTAATCCCGTTTTTTAATTGTTATTATGTTTAATAAATACTTATGCAAACTAAAATTATTAATAGCCAAATCCATGCCATTGTATTTTGCGCAACTCGCAAAATGTGACATAATTTTAATTAAGTAATTTTAAATTTTATAATTTTATCTTTACGACAACTTTTTTGACCCACTGCGATTTGTCTGCTTTTATACCTGGTTGGTGAAGATCACCGGGCCAGAAAATAACGAAACTACCAGTTGGAAGTAATAGTGGGATGGTGTCTATCATGTAAAAGGACCTGTCTTTTGTTTCATCGTACGCTTCAGTAGGTATCTGCCCATAATCATGCATATAGCCAATATATTCAGTACCTGATATCATGTATTGTATATCGAGATATTTACGGTGATTTTCAATTTTACAGGATATGGAATCCTGCGTTTCATACTCACTCACCAATGCAAAAATTTGATCCTTTTCAATTTCATATCGACCCGAAGGAATTTTGGAAAAATCTGTATTGACAAGAAACTTTAATCCTTTACCGATATTCTGGCTTAGGGATTGATATATTCCGGCGTTTTCTATTTTATCTAGTACCATGACAGAGATTAATTATTAATTGGGCAACAATTTATAAGTTATTTCCGGAATTTTATCCAACTCCTGGATTAAGCTGTTTTCGGGAGATACTTTAAATTTTCTAGACATCATGTCAACTCTTAAGTTCTCTTCCGCCAGCAGCACATTAATCAACAGATTTACTTTTCCCGGATAATTGGTCGTGATTTCTTCTAAAGCATGAATCATCGCCTCATTCACATCATCCAAACGGACATCGATCATAAGGGTTTTACTCATTTTCTCACGAACATCAGCAAGTAATTGAATCCCATTTGGCCTCAGTTCCCATACGCCAATCTGGTTGTATCGTTCCACCACTTTACCAGTAATGAAAACATATTGTCCCACGCTTAATAAATGTTGGTGTTTGAGGTATTCTTCACCAAACATGGCCATGTCCAGGGAGCTTTCATAATCATCAATGGTGAATAGTCCGAAGGTCTTTCCGGTTTTTGTTTGACGGGTGATGCTCTTTGAAACGATACCAGCTACAGAAATTAATTCATTTTTATGATTTTCTATTTTATCTACTGAACATGTACAAAAATTGTCAATATCAATTTTATACATATCTAGCGGATGACCGGAAATATAAAAGCCCACCACTTCTTTTTCCAGTCGAAGTTTTTCAATATCTCCAAATGGTTCTATGGGCTCAACTTTGGGAGGTGGTATGGATACACTTGATGTACCGCCAAACAACGAGGTTTGAGCAGAGTTCTTTTCACTTTGTATCATGTTACCATATTTGATGGCTTTTTCGATCAACGAAATATCCCCATCTGGAGAATATACATATTGTTTGCGATGGTAATCATTAAAACAATCAAACCCACCAGACAAAGCGAGGCTCTCAAAGGTTTTTTTATTGACTGCTCTTAAGTTTACCCTTTCAGAAAAATCGAAAATGGATTTGAATGGTCCATTTTTCTTTCTTTCATTTATAATGGCTTCCACTGCTGTTTCCCCGGATCCCTTAATAGCACCTAGTCCGAACAAAATTTCTCCCTCCTGATTCACATCGAAATATACCCCACTCTGATTTACATTTGGTCCAAGCACTTTAATCCCCTGTCGTTTGCATTCATCCATAAAGAAAGTTATTTTCTCAATGTTGTTTTGGTTATGGGTAAGCACTGACGCCATATATTCTGCGGGATAATGGGCTTTCAGATAAGCGGTTTGATAGGCGACTACAGAATATGCTGCTGAATGGGAACGGTTAAACCCATACTGAGCAAACTTTTCCATTACAGTAAAAACTTCCTCGGCCTTTTTTGCAGGTATATTATGCTTTTCTTTCGCTCCATTTACAAAAATTTCCCGCTGCTTGTTCATTTCTGCCAAGTTCTTTTTTCCCATAGCCCTTCTCAACAAGTCGGCTTGTCCTAAACTATAACCTGCCATGATCTGAGCCGTTTGCATGATCTGTTCCTGGTACACCATGATACCATATGAATATTGAAGTATTGGGATCAACAATTCATGCGGATACTCCACTTCTTCTTCACCATGTTTACGTTTGATGAAATTAGGAATGAAATCCATTGGTCCAGGACGGTAAAGGGCATTCATGGCAATTAGGTCTTCAATATTGGTGGGTTTTAGCTCCTGCAGATATTTTCTCATACCTGGCGACTCAAATTGAAATGTACCTACAGTATCCCCTCTCTGGTACAAATCAAAAGTTTTTTCATCTTCCAAAGGGATATTGTCCATATCAATTTCCACACCATGATTTTTATGGATAAGTTTTAAAGCATCCTTGATAATGGTCAATGTCTTTAACCCCAAAAAGTCCATTTTCAGCATCCCTGCATCTTCGATTACTTTGCCGTCAAACTGGGTTACCAGCAGGTTGGAATCCTTGGAAGTGGAAACCGGGATGTATTCTGTAAGGTCATCGGGAGCAATGATAATACCCGCGGCATGAATTCCGGAATTTCTGATCGAGCCTTCCAGCTTTTCTGCCAAACGCAATACTTCACTACGATGGTCATTGCCGTCACGGATCGCTTTAAGTTCAGGAACTTCATCATAGGCTTTTAATAAGGTAGTGCCAGGTCGCTCAGGCACTAACTTAGCCAATAAATTCGCTTCTGATAATGGTAGTTCTGTAACACGGGATACGTCCTTAATGGCCATCTTAGCGGCCATGGTGCCATATGTAATGATCTGTGCTACCTGTTTATACCCATATTTCTCTACTACATAATCAATCACCTTTTGCCTGCCCTCATCATCAAAATCTGTATCAATATCAGGCATCGATACACGTTCTGGATTCAAGAACCGCTCAAAAAGAAGATTATATTTGATCGGATCGATATTGGTGATGCCAATACAAAAAGCCACTACAGATCCCGCTGCGGATCCTCTTCCCGGGCCAACCAAAACCCCAAGTTCCTTGCCTGCATTGATGAAATCAGCTACAATTAGGAAGTACCCTGCAAAACCCATGTCTTTGATAATTTTTAACTCATGGGTCAGTCTTTCTTCAATTTCGAGCGTTAGTACTTTGTATTTTAATTTAGCCCCTTCTAAAGATAAGAATGTCAGATAATCATCGGCAGTTTTAAATTCAGGAGGTAAGGGGAAGTTAGGTAATAATATATCCCGTTTTAATTCCGGGGTATTTACTTTATCAATGATCTCATTGGTAAAATCCAAAGCTTGTGGAAGATCATCAAAAAGTGCGGCCATTTCCTGTTGCGACTTAAAGTAGAACTGGTCATTTGGGAATCCAAATCTTTTGCCTTTACCATCGCCAATTTCCACGCTTTGAAATTCCCCGGTGTTTACGCATAATAAAATATCATGCGCATTATAATCATCCTTATCTACATAATGAGAATCATTTGATGCGATGATTTTGACATTGTATTTTTTTGCGAATTTCAATAAAACATGATTCACCTGTTCCTGCTCTTCCATTTTGTGGCGTTGCAGCTCCACATAATAGTCTTCGCCAAACAGGTCGAGCCACCACTTAAACAGTTCTTCAGCTTTTTCTTCTCCTTGATTCATTATAGCTTGGGGCACTTCTGCACCCAGACAACAGGTGGTGGCGATCAGGCCTTCGTGATATTTCAAGATCAATTCCTTGTCTATTCTTGGCCATTTGCTGTACATGCCTTCAATATATCCCAGCGAACATAACTTACTGAGGTTTTTATAACCGATCTCGTTTTTTGCAAGCATCAACTGATGATACCGATTGTCTTTATTTTCTTTACTGAAAGCTTTTTTATGCCGGTCTTCTACAATGTAAAACTCACAACCAATAATAGGTTTAATGCCATGTTTTTTTGCTTCCGACACAAATTTAAATGCACCAAACATATTGCCATGATCAGTTAGGGCAATCGCTTTCATCCCATCTTTTTGTGCTTTTTTCATTAATTCCGGAATGTTGGCAGCTCCATCCAGGAGGGAGAATTGCGTATGTACATGTAAGTGAGAAAAATCAGGCATATCAAAAAGGTATATTAATTGTTTAACAAAAGTAAGGAAAAATCAGAAGGTTATTTGAGAGGAGATGGCATTGTTTATTTCAGAGTTATTCATAACGGCAAATAAACTTATCTGCTTTTTTTTCTATGCCCAAATCATATAAATTTGCAGACTCAAATATTTTTTTAATCAACTAACCAAATTTTATAAATGGCCTCTAAATATGATATTTTAGTAATTGGCAGCGGTCCTGGCGGATATGTGGCAGCCATACGAGCATCCCAACTGGGTTTTAAGGTAGGCGTAGTGGAACGTGAAGAATTGGGCGGCATATGTTTGAACTGGGGATGTATACCTACAAAGGCTTTGTTGAAAAGTGCCAATGTATTTGATTACATCAGCCATGCAAAAGATTACGGGATAAATGTGGGTGAGGCATCTATTGATTTTAAAGGGGTTGTTAAGAGAAGCCGTGAGGTTGCCCAGGGGATGAGCAAAGGGGTGAATTTCCTTTTTAGAAAAAATAAAATAGATCATATAGCAGGGTTTGGAAAACTGAAAGCAGGAAAAAAGGTAGAAGTGACAGATAAGGATGGTAAAAAAACAGAATATTCAGCTGACCATATTATCCTTGCAACTGGTGGCAGATCAAGGGAGCTACCTTCCATGCCCATTGATCATAAAAAAATCATTGGATACAGAAAAGCAATGAGTCTGGAAGAGCAACCTAAATCTATGGTAGTGGTAGGTTCGGGAGCGATAGGTGTAGAATTTGCTTATTTTTATAACATCATTGGCACTAAGGTGACTTTGGTTGAATTTATGCCCAATATCGTTCCTGTTGAAGATGAGGAGATTTCAAAACAACTCGAAAGATCATTTAAGAAAGCCGGAATTGAAGTAAAAACGAGTGCTGAAGTTACGCATGTGGATACCAAAGGCAAAGGTTGTGTCGTAACGGTAAAAACCAAGAATGGTGAGGAGAAAATCAATTGTGATATTGTTTTGTCAGCAGTTGGTATTTCCACCAATATAGAAGGTATCGGCCTGGAAGAAACAGGCGTACAGGTAGAAAGAGGTAAAATAAAAGTGGACGATTTTTATAAAACCAGTGTTGCGGGGGTATATGCTATTGGCGATATTGTGCATGGACAAGCACTAGCGCATGTAGCTTCAGCTGAAGGTATTATATGTGTTGAAAAAATAGCAGGGAAAAAAACGGAACCATTAAATTATAATAATATTCCTGGTTGTACATATTGTTCCCCCGAAATAGCTTCAGTAGGATACACTGAAAAGGCAGCCAAAAAAGCAGGATATGAAATCAAAGTAGGGAAATTCCCCTTTTCAGCTTCAGGGAAAGCCAGTGCTGCTGGTGCTAAAGAAGGATTTGTGAAGGTGATTTTTGATGCAAAATATGGTGAGTGGCTGGGAGCACATTTGATTGGGGCAAATGTTACAGAAATGATTGCCGAGGTTGTGGCTGCACGCAACCTGGAGACAACAGGTCATGAGATCATCAAGACCGTCCATCCTCATCCCACTATGTCGGAAGCGATTATGGAGGCCGCTGCAGCTGCTTACAACGAGGTGATCCATTTATAGGAAGATTATATATATTCTTAAATTAATCATGAGCCGGACGAGCATTTTGTCCGGCTTTTCTGTGGATCATAGTGTTTCAACATTTTTAAAATCAGTCATAACCTTGAAAGTTCTTGTTCTTTATTGAACAATTTAGCTTTCTACCTTGTTAGCGATAGACATACAGAATACTGATTCTTTTTCTTTTTTAAAATAAACTCATGAGACAATTGCCTGTAATTACTGATCCGGTTTATGTGGAACCTGATTCCTATTCTTTTTTTGATAAAATTGGTCTTAAATTGATCAGGGACAAAAGAGACCTCCCATTTATTTATACTAATATAAAAATTACCCTTTTCATGGTTGTGCCGGGGTTAAGTCTTTTCTTCTTTCCGGCTTCAAACTGGCTGTGGTGGTTAGTAGCTGCATATTATTTTTATGTCAATAATCTTGTCTTTAAAGGACCTTTCGGATTAATGCTTCATTGTACCAGTCACAGGGTGTTTTATAAAAGTAAATACAACCTGTTAAATAAATATTTACCATGGTTTATCTCACCTTTCTTTGGCCAGACTCCTGAAACTTATGCCAGTCATCATTTGGGAATGCATCATGTAGAAAATAATCTGGAAGATGATGAAAGCAGTACCATGGAGTACCAAAGGGACAGTTTTAAGGACTTTATGCGGTATTTCCTCAACTTCTTACTTAAAGGTGTGATTGATACCGTGAAATATTTTGATTTCAGAAAAAGATACAAACTCCGTGACAGGGTCATTAGGGGAGAAGTGCTGTTTTTTGCCATGTGTATCGGCTTAAGTTTCGTGCATTGGCCAGCCACCTTAATAGTTTTTATCCTGCCATTTTTTATTTCACGGTTTATCATGATGTTGGGAAATTTTGCGCAACATTCATTTGTAGATTTTGATGATCCTGGGAATAATTATAAGAACAGTGCCAACTGCATCAACACACCTTATAACAAAAAATGCTGGAACGACGGTTATCATATCGATCATCACAATAACCCCTCCCTGCATTGGACATTATATCCCGTACATTTTCAGGAACATTTGAAAGAATTTGCCGAACATAAAGCATTGGTATTTGAAAACCTGGACTTCCTGCGCATTTGGATATTATTGATGAAGAAAGATTACAAAACTTTGGCTAAACACGTAGTGAACATTAATGGTACTTTCAAATCTGATGAAGAAGCTATTGAACTGATGAAAAGTCGCACAGCTAAAATGCCGAAACGGGGCATTACCATGCAAAGTCTTAGAAATAAGGAAGCTGTGGCGATCTGAGAACAACTGATTCATGATGTCAATTAGTTTTCAATAATACAGCTATGCCCGATCCACAACAGCTATCTGCCACGATTAAAGACAATAATCAGGTAAAGGACGATGACGCAGCTATAGATCATTTAATTAATGAGCTGGGCAAATTTGAAAGTGAACCTGATGATGAAGGGGAAGCGGTTTCCGAAATTACAGATTATGCCAATAAAGCGGATTTGGAATACCTGATCAAGGAGAATGAATTTATTGATAATCCATCATCTACATGGCATTTTGCAAAAAAGGCAACCGTCATTTCGCCTACTTCATTAAAAGGTGTTATTAATGCAGTCAAATTTGCTGAGCAAAATCAACTAAGAATTCATGGCATCGGCTCCCGCCATTCGTATTCATCGGTTACTTCAACAGATCATTGTTATATAGATCTGGCCAGATCATTTAAATATTCCCGCTCTCACCATGATCAAACGGTAAAAACGATTGATCAACAGTCATTGAATTTGTTGAAAGACGGGCTGGACAAAAACAAATATTTCGATGTGCCCGGAGGAATGTATATCCATATGATCAATCATGTATTGTGCCCGGACAATAATGCAGAAACTGCTCAATTTGGTCATAAAAGGATGTATAATATGGGCGGGGGAGATGTGCAGTCATTTGCAGGGGCTTTTTCCACCGGCACTCACGGTTCAGGTGGCAAATATAGTGCGTATCATGACATGGTACGGTCCATTGTGGTAGTAGCTGCTGAAGGGAAAGTATATCGGGTAGAACCATCAGAAGGATTTACATCTCCTGATAAGCACGATGCTTTTTACCAACAAAACCCTATATTGATTAAACCAGAATTGATTCACGACGACGATAAGTTTTATTCCCTGTTAGTGAGTATGGGCTGTTTTGGTATTATATATTCGGCTATAATCGAAGTGGCAGAAATGACCCTTCTTTATGAAGAAACCACTTATTACAAATCCGGATGGAATGACCAACTAAAGGAGAAATTTAAAAAACCTATTCTTCCAGAAGACCCTGATGATGAATTTTTTTATTATATACAGGTAAATCCGTATAAGCTTAACCGAAAGAAAAATAATTCGGTATTGATAAAAGTGGCTACGCCAACCAAAATTCCCGGAGCTGCCAAAAGAGAAAACCGGAGAAACCTGTGGCCTTCTGTATTTGCCAATTGTGGTTTAAGCACACGAGTCATCAGATCATTGGCCAATTCCGGAGATTTTCCTAAACGAAGGTTTATTGAAAGTGCCCTTAAGTCGAGAAACGACAACAGGAACAGAGGCAATGGTTATGCCGACCTGGCTTATAAGATATGGAATGGAGGTAATGGCAAGCTCATTAGTTTTGGTACTGCGATGGAGGTAGCTTTTCCGGTGGAGCAGGTGCCGGAAGTAATGGGTCTGATATTTGCTACTTTGGAAGTATTGGGTAAAATGGGCAGGGGTTATTGTTTGAATGCACCTTTAGCCCTTCGTTTTGTGCGTCCTTCCAAAGCTTATCTTGCACCTAACTATGGCACTTATGAAGGACAGGAAATTAAGGAATGGTGTTATGTGGAAATTATCAGGGTAAACGCCAACGATCCAGAAATTGATAAAAAGGAGCTGGAGATTTTTCAACATTTTCAACAAATGCTGTTTCTCAAAGGTGGCCGGCCTCACTGGGGATTAAACTTCAGGTTTAATTTTACTCCGGATATCGTGCATAAGCTTTATCCAAAGTTTGATAAGTGGAAAGAAGCATATTCATTTTTTAACCAAACAGGAGTTTTTGGAAATGAATTCAGCAGATCAATTGGAATGTAGAAGAAATGTGGGAAAGATGTAAAGATTATCCGGAGATATACAACTTTCTGAATCCGATCAGGGGTATCTTTAAGTAAATTTTTATGAAAATAATCAATTTTTTAATGCTTAAATGATAGACATCATGACGAAAGAGAAAAATCAAAAAGAGTCAAATAGTAAAAAAGCTCCAGCTAAAAATCTAAAAGAGAAACGTGCCGCAAAATCTGCCAAGAGGGAAGAAAAGAATAAATCAAGTAACTTGTAAAGTTAGCTTCCTAAGCTTGTATGCAAATGATTTTGAATCATAATGTATTTATGCCTTCTTTATAACCAATAAAAGAGTAGAAGACTGATTCTCTATCAACACATTTACTTCTCACACTCCCCTTTTGCAATTCCTGTGCATTAAGCTATCCTGTATTTTTGTATAAAATTAGGGATATGAAAAAGTATCATCTCAAAAATATGGATTGTGCCAATTGTGCTGCAAAGATAGAAAGCAACCTGGCCAAATTGGAAGAAGTAAAATTTGTGAATATAAATTTTGCCAGTTCCATCATGTTGATCGATACCGATAATCTGGAAAAAGTGAAAAGTACGATCACCAGGATTGAACCAGGTGTAGAAGTGAACGAGAAAAAACATTTGGTTACAACAGAAGAAATTAAAGAGAACCGGATAACCATAATTAAAGCCATCAGTGCAGTGATTTTACTCATGGTTGGCTTGATTTTTCAGGATCAACTCAGAAACACTCCCTATGGCATATTGGAATATATGGTTTTTGTGGCCGCATATCTGATCAGTGGATGGAATGTGATCACCTCGGCAATCAGAAACATCATCAAAGGCCAGGTATTCAATGAACAATTTTTAATGACCATAGCTACTTTGGGTGCTTTTGCCATTAATGAAATGCCTGAAGCAGTGGCAGTGATGTTGTTTTATGTGGTAGGGGAGTTCTTTCAGGATATTTCTGTAAATCGTTCCAGAAAATCCATCAGGGCATTGTTGGAAATTCAACCTGATTATGCCAATGTGAAATCAGGTTCTGACATAGTTAAAGTTTCACCCGATGAGGTGATGGTAGGTGATACCATTTTGGTGAAGCCAGGTGAAAAAATTCCACTTGACGGAAGTGTAATTACAGGAAGATCTTTTGTAGATACAGCTGCATTAACCGGGGAAAGTGTGCCTCGGAAAATACATGAAAATGATGAAGTATTGGCAGGGATGATCAATCAAACAGGATTACTGGCCATAAAAGTTACTAAAATATTCGGTGAATCTTCCATATCCAGAATACTTGAACTCGTAGAAAATGCCACAGCCCAAAAAGCTGAAACTGAAAAATTCATTACCACCTTTGCAAGATATTACACCCCCATGGTCGTGATTGGTGCATTATTGATCGCTGTACTTCCGCCCCTGCTTTTAGAAACAGCCACTTTTAGTGATTGGATATACAGGGCTTTAGTAGTGTTGGTAATTTCCTGTCCCTGCGCTTTGGTGATCAGTATCCCTTTAGGATATTTTGGTGGTGTGGGTGGTGCTTCCAAGAGAGGAGTTTTGGTAAAAGGGTCCAACTTCCTTGATGCATTGACACACGTCAGAACGATAGTTTTTGATAAAACAGGTACCCTTACCAAAGGAGAATTTAAGGTTTCGGAAATCATCACCCACAATGGATTCACAAAAGATAATTTGTTGAAATATGCCGGTTATGCTGAGTCCAATTCCAATCATCCGATTGCCAAATCTATCATCGAAGCATATAACAATCAAATTGATACTTCCCAAATTTCATATGTAGAAGAGATGTCAGGGTATGGTGTAAAATCAATAATTGATGGAAAAGAAGTTTTGGTGGGAAATGATAAAATGCTTCATAAGGAGAATATTGACCATCCTCTATGTGATGTAGCAGGGACAGTAGTTCATGTTGTCATTGAACAGGTTTATGGAGGCTATATTATTATTTCAGATATACTTAAAGATGGTGCTGTTGAAACCATTGAAAAGCTGAGTAAAAAAGGCATTAAAACAATAATGCTGACAGGTGACAATGAGTATGCAGCCAAATATTTTGCAGAAAAATTGAAAATAGACCAATATTATTTCAACCTATTGCCTGAAGATAAGGTGAACCATGTTGAACGCATCATGAAACAAACAAAAGATGGGAAAGTGGCATTTGTGGGCGATGGTATCAATGATGCGCCAGTGATTGCCCGTGCTGATGTGGGGATTGCGATGGGTGCTTTGGGATCAGATGCGGCAATAGAAACTGCAGATGTAGTATTGATGACTGGATCGCCAACAAAAGTGATAGATGCCCTCGATATGGCCAGTAAAACGAGGAATATTGTCTGGCAAAATATTATATTCGCTATGGGAGTGAAGATAATATTTATTTTATTGGGAATATATGGTATAGCGGGCATGTGGGAAGCTGTTTTTGGTGATATGGGCGTGGCTTTGATAGCTGTTTTTAATGCATTGAGAATATTAAAATGAAAAATGTGCTGTTGCATTTCTTCATAGAAAGTGAAACCCGACGTGTTGGAATACTGTTATTTGTAAACAGTTTATAAATAACTTTTAAATTTGAAGATGTTTAAAGAACACGAGTTGATACTGGAACAAAAAGGTATACGCCCAACGGCTATGAGACTTATGGTGTACGAAGCACTTGCAGGTCAGAAAGTAGCCTCAAGCCTTACCGACCTTGAAAGGATTTTTGAGAAATCTGACCGGGTCACATTGTACAGAACTTTAAAAACCTTTCAGGAAAATAAACTGATCCATAGCATTGATGATGGCACCGGTGCACCAAAGTATGCCCTTTGTGAAGACGGTTGTGAATGTGTTATAGAACGGGATTTACATATGCATTTCCACTGCAGGATTTGCAATGATACTTTTTGCCTCACCAACTATAAAATACCGGAAATAACTTTACCTGATCAATTTTTCGCCGAAGAAACCAATATGGTTGTTAAGGGTGTGTGCGCTGGTTGTAAGGTAAAAAATTAATGGTGTATCTTGTGGAATAAGGATAATATTAAGGTTCTCACTAAAATCCTCATTTTAATACAAAAAATGAACCTATTTTATAAGAAATGGGTTGTGGATTTGAATTTTTAAAGACAAACCTCTGTATTTAGTTTGAATTAATTGATCTTTCATGTCACAAGATGTTTCATATGAAAAAAGGGTGAGTGAACTGGAGAAAGAAAACCAGCGGCTCAAAAATGAACTTGAAAAATATAAGATAGAACGGACTTTTCTATCAAGGGAAAATACAGAAGATATCCAGCAGGAAAATGAAAGACAATTCCGTCAGTTGGCCGATGCCATGCCCCACCTGGTGTGGATCACACGACCAGATGGATATCATGAATATTTTAACGAGAGATGGTACGAATTTACAGGCACCCATCCTGGTGAAACATATGGACATTTATGGTCTTCTTTCCTCCATCCCGATGATTACCAGAGATCGGTGGACGTATGGAATAAAAGTCTCAAGACTGGTGAACCGTATTCAATTGAATACCGCTTTAAGAGGGGGAGTGATGGTACTTACCACTGGTTTCTGGGTAGGGCTATGCCAGTACATAATGATCAAGGGGAAATTACCAGATGGTTTGGTACCTGTACTAACATTCAGATGTTAAAAGAAGCTCAACGGGCAGCACAAGAAAACTATGAGCGATACCAATTGGTAAATATAGCTACTCACGATATTATTTGGGATTGGAACCTGCTTACCAACCAATTGGATTGGAATCAGGTTGTTGAGAGGGCACTGGGAGCTAAACTGTCAGAAATGGGCGATACAGTTCAAAGTTGGCATCATCATATCCACCCGGAAGATAGGGATCAGGTTATTAAAAGTATACAGAAAGCTATTGACAATGGAGAGATTACCTGGAATGCTGAATACCGATTTGGACCTAAAAATGGCCCATGGCGAACATATCTTGATCGTGGTTTTATTGCACGAGACCTTAACGGAAAAGCATATCGCATGATTGGCTCCATGCTGGATTTAACCGAGCAAAAAAAGGTGGAAGAAGCAGTAAGAAAAAAGGAAAACTTACTTCGAAATGTTCTCGAAGCACTTCCGGTGGGGGTATTCGTAGCTGATGAAAAAGGAAATATAACGACAACAAACTCTGTAGCTGAAAAAATATGGGGAGGTGCAAAACATGTAACCATAGATCAGTTACATGAATATAAAGGATGGTGGAGGCATTCTGGCGAAAAAATAGAAGCTATGGATTGGGCATTTGCCCGGGCTTTCTTGAAAGGAGAAACTTCTGTAAATGAGGAAATAGATATTAAATGTTTTGATGGTAGCTTGAAAACTATTCTAAATTCTGCCGTTCCGGTCAAAAACGAAAAAGGTGATATCATTTCAGCGGTAGCAGTAAATTCTGATATTACACAAAAGATTAAAGATGAAGAAGCCCTGAGGGAAACAAATGAAAGGCTGAAAATAGCAGGAGAACTTCATGAAAATCTGCTTTATATCATAGCTCATGACCTAAGGGGCCCCATGGCCAATATGCGATTGGTACTCGACCTTATCAATAAGGAGAATAATGAAAATAGTAAGATACAAATGATGAGTTCATTGGGGGAAATGCTGAATCGACAGGAGAATATCCTTGAAGGTCTGGTTGATCTAATAAAAGTGCAGTCCCCTGATGATATCAAGCCAAGTGAAATTGATTTGGTAGATCTGGTAAATGACATTATTAAAGAGAATGAAGTCGCCCTAATGGAGTGCGATGGTGTAATACATATAGATTTTCAGGAAATAC
>JAEWLI010000162.1 GCA_023393375.1 Bacteroidota bacterium | reverse complement strand
ATCCAAGCTTTGGTTAAACTTTTGAACCTTGAACGTTAAACATTGAACTTTTCAATTTTTTCAATCTTGAACTCCAACCTTACCACAAAATTACAAACCACCACTAGCGTCATTCCTGCGCAGGCAGGAAACTCCTGATGATGGTAAATTGACTGGTATAATTGCGAATGACAAGTGACCTTGCAACAGTACTTAACGATACTGAGTATAAAACCTGGGGGATCCCTGTCTGCACTGTGACATCACAGTCGTGAGATACTATTGAATCAATATTAATCTGCCGTGAAATTTTGAAAACTTTAAACTATAAGATTATTATGAACGTAAATAAAGTATTTAAAAAAGTGAAATGGAGAAAGATAAGATTAAATATCAAGGCGATGACATACCTGCTATTCGCAAAGTAATAGAGGAAGCAGTTGAAAACCAGCATAACCCTGTTCCTTTTTTGGCACTTCATTCTGAAGAAGTAGTGATTGTAAATTTTACAGGTAAACGGGTGTTAGGTCGTGAAAAACTCGAGAGTGCCATGCAACAAGCTCTTGCCAGTCCCCTTGCTAAAGTCATCACTAAAAATACTGTTGAAGATATCAGGTTTATAAAACCTGAAGTAGCTATTGTAAGCTGTATAAAACATGTATTTGATGAGCGTACTAGCAAGGAGAAGGAATATCCTTCGCAAAAAGGATCATTAACCTATGTTCTCGTAAAAGAAAATAATAAATGGACAATTGCTTTGGCTCAAACCACGCCAATTTTGAGTTTATAAACTGTCTGCACAGGGATGATATTAAGTCGATAGTATGCTTTTCAACCAAGATTTATCTGCTTTGCAAATAATGGTTGAAGGTTGAATAATAACGGCCAATCTCACATTAGGCACTTTTATCTATCTTAGCATCAATTGCAAAACAAGCAACCTGAGCAATGACTAGTGGTTTGTTAGTGATAACACCCACAAAGTGGGAAAAATCAAAAATTCGATTTGCGAATGACGAATTCTGAATGACGATTTGCGATCTATTTTTCTTTAGTTTAACCGATACTGAGTACAAAACCTGGGAGATCCCTGTCTGCACAGGGATGACGTCAAAGTCGTGAGTATGCAATTCAGTCAAGATTTACCTGATTTGCAATAATGGTTGAGGGTTGAATAGTAACGAACTATTATGCTTATCCGTGGTTGCTTTCAGCTTTCAGCTTTGAGCTATGAACTTACTTCACCAATCTAAATTTCAAATATTTTATAGTATTTCCTTCGGCAGAGTGTATTTGTTCGTATTTTGTGGTGATGTCGAAATGATCCTTTAAGAAATGGGAGCTGTAAAGGTCATAGGTAAAAGTTAGGTCTTCCACATCGTCCCTGTTTTGTAAAACCTCTAATGAAAAATCAAACAATGGACCGTTATCTGTTTTGAAATGAACCCAACCCCCTGATTTCATAATATACTTATACATATTAAGGAAACGTGGATGGGTGAGCCGTTTTCTGGCTTCTTTGGTTCTTGGCCGTGGATCCGGAAAAATGATCCATATCTCATCCACCTCATCTTCATTAAAAAATTTATCAATAGATTGGATTTTAGTCCGCAAAAAAGCAGTGTTACGTAAACCTAATAACCGGGAATTATTACTTCCTGACCACAATCGGGAGCCTTTTATATCTACACCAATAAAGTTTTTTTCAGGGAAATTTTTCGCAAGGCCTACTGAATATTCACCCATGCCGCAAGCCAATTCCAATACAATGGGATGATCATTGCCGAACATTTCTACCCGCCACAATCCTCTTATTTTCTCAAATAAAGGTTTTCCCGGCTCCAAAACATTTTCGGTAATTGCATTGTCCCTGAACTTGATCAACTTGGTTCTTGCCATTTCTTACAATCCATTAATTTCAGCTACTACAAAACTGCTCCCCCCCACGAAAATCACATCATCTTTTCCGGCCAACGAGACCGCTTTTTTAATAGCACGATTGACATCCTTTTCCACCTCACCAACTAACCCATGTTGCTGTGCAGCAGAATAAAGTTGCACGGCATCCAAGGCCCGTGGAATATTAGCTTCACAAAAATAGTAATAAGCCTGTTTTGGTAAAAGTTTTAAAATTTTTTCGGCTGGCTTGTCATTCACCATGCCCATAATCATCAAAAGTTTTTTAGGATTCAACAGTTTTAATTGCTCTATCACCAACTTTATCCCTGCTTCATTGTGACCTGTATCACAAATGACCACCGGGTTTCTTTGCAGAATCTGCCAACGACCCTTTAATCCTGTATTAACTTTTACAGTTGAAATCCCTTTGATAATGGTTTCAAATGTGATAGACGGATATTTGTATGATAATAGTTCCAAGGTTTTTAATACACCGGGGATGTTAAGCAACTGATAGGATCCTGTAAGATCAAGAATCAGCTCTCCAGAGAACTTATTCTCAGTATCCACCTTTATCCGCATCTTATCGGAGAGTTTTTCAATCAATGTCACCTGATATTCTTTTGAGGCAAAATACAAAGGAGTCTCCATCTCTTTTGATTTTTCCAAGAAAACAGATGCTGTTTCAGTTTGATTTTCACTGATAACTACCGGAATATTTTTTTTGATAATTCCTGCTTTCTCAAAAGCTATTTCAGCCAAAGTATTGCCCAACATCGCCTGATGGTCATAACTGATATTGGTAATCAATGAAATTTCTGGCAGAATGATATTGGTAGAATCCAAACGGCCACCCAAACCTACCTCAACTACTGCAAAATCTACTTGCTGATCAGCAAAATAAGCAAAAGCCATGGCAACAGTCATTTCGAAAAAAGAAGGTTGTATGGCATCAATGGTCGCTCGATGCTGCTTCACAAACTGAACAACCGCATCTTCCTCCATTTCCTTTCCATTGATCCTGATCCGCTCCGTAAAACTCTTCAGATGCGGGGAAGTGTACAATCCTACTTTATATCCGGCACTTTGTAAAACAGATGCAATCATGTGGGAACTACTCCCTTTGCCATTGGTACCCCCAACATGTATAGACTTAAAGCGGGTTTGTGGATTTCCCAAATGTGTACACAAGGCAATTGTATTGGATAAATCCTTTTTAAAAGCCGCAGTTCCAATCCGTTGGTACATAGGAAGATTACCGTACAGATAATCCAACGTTTGCTGAAAATTCATTGATTACCTCGACCTGATGATGAATGTAATAGTTCCGGTGGTTTGTGGTGGCACTGGGCCTGCTGTAGAACGACTGAAAGTAGTCCGACGGGCAGCTTCTTTATAAATGTTTTCTACCCCGGGACTTACCGTGCTTTCAAGGGTCACAATTTCAATCACATCCCCTCTATCGTCTACTTTTATTCTGAAAACTACCCTGCCAGTTTCATTAGATGTCTCTCTGGGTTTTGGAATATCATCCCAACGCCAGCCTGCCAAATCAAAACTAGCACCATCACCACCTCCGGGAGTTCCATATAAAGCACGTGCATCTACAGTTCCTTCCGGATCGCCTTGATCACCTGTTTTTCCAGGTTGATCACCCTGACTGGGGGCAGAACCTGTTTTAGCTTCTGTATTTTGGGTATTGGCGGTACTTGTCTGCTTCTGTGGTTCTTTTACTTCTTCCTTAGGCTGAGGTTTAGGAGTAGGTTTTGGTTCTTCCTTCGGTTTTTCTACAGGCTTTTCAACTTTTGGTTTTTGTGTAATTGGAGTAGGATCGGGTTGAACCGATGGCGACTCTTCCACTTTCATTTCTTCAATTACTTCCGGTTGTGGTTCCACTGTTTCCTGAACCTCCGGCTGAGCTTCAGCGGGCTGTTCTGGTTCTGGTTGAGGTTGTGGAGAAGGACGGTTTTCTGGTTGAATATTCCCTGAGCCAGCTTGTTCCAAGCCAAAGTTTAGTTCAATTCCATATTCCGGATGTGGAGGATTTGGTTGACGCCATGCCATGATGAAGAAAAAAAGAATTAGCAAAGCCGCATGTAATCCAATGGAAAACATCAACCCTATTTTTTTATTCTTTTTTTCCTGTTCCGACATTACTAATTTTGTTTTGTAGCTATGGTTACTTTGGCATTCATCGAAGTAGCTATTCCGGCCACATTTACCAGGTGCTCAACCGGCACACTTTTATCAACATGAAGCACCACTACTCCTTCCTGACCTTCCAATGCTTCCCGCAAATCCTGTTCCAATTGTGTAAAAGAGCTTCTCTTGTCATTAACAAAATAACGAAGGTCTGTGGTGATTGTTACACTCACTCTTTGTAAAACTATTGTTGAAGATTTACTAGATGGTAAGTTCACCGGTAAACCGGAAGGTGTAACGAAAGTGGAGGTTAACATAAAAAAGATCAGCAACAAAAAGATAATGTCCGTCATGGAAGACAAACTAAAGGCAGCTTCTATTTTATGTTTTGATTTTAAATCCATTTTAGGTTGAAATATTTAGGGTCAACTTATTATATCTGTTGTATTTATTTGGTTCTGGGTTCCTGTAAAAGATCAATAAAATCGATTGAGGAATATTCCATATGGTGGACAAGTTTTTGAACCCTGGTTACCAGATAGTTGTATCCCAGGTACGCTACAATACCTACCATCAATCCAGAAGCTGTGGTGATCATGGCTTCGTAAATACCTGAAGATAATAATTTGGGGCTAACTGTACCTTCTTGCTGGGCAATGGCAATAAAAGCCTGTATCATACCTGTTACAGTTCCCAAAAAACCAATCATGGGTGCTGCTCCTGCAATAGTAGCCAACACGGATAGGTTCTTTTCGAGATTGTACACTTCTATTTTACCCACATTTTCTATTGCTACTTCAATATTTTTTAATGGGCTACCGATCCGGGAAATCCCTTTTTCAATCATTTTGGCTATCGGTGTATTTTCATCAGTACACAGCAGTCGGGCACCATTGATATCACCGTTGGCTACATGCCGTTTTATCTTCTCCATAAAGTGGGGGGAGGTTTGGGAAGCTTTTTTGATGGTGAGCAGTCTTTCAACAAAAATATAAACAGCCATCCCCGATAACAAAATAATGGGGATCATCATAAATCCCCCTTCAAATAATAAGTCAATCAATGACACCGACTCATTCACTTCATCCACACTCAGCGTGTCAACCGTAATTTGTAATAGATTCATATGTTTATATAAAATTTTTAGGGCTAAAAGTTGTCTCAGGCACTACACCAAAGACCGAACCAGTCTTGTTTGTATTTAAATTAATATTTTAAAACCCAAATTTCATGTCCAAAAGTGGATTTTAAGTCTTCCATTTTGTCTGCTGCATCGTTCCAAGAACTAAAATTACCAACAGCCAAACGATAAAATTTATTGTTATTGTACGGTTCTATTAAATAGGTATCCATACCATCCTTGTTGATCCTGTTGCTTTGGTCTCTTGCAAGGTCGTCATCAATAAAGCTGCCAACTACAACATAATATGAGCCTGTAGACATGCCAACAGCTTGAAATTCACCAGTAGTTTTTACTACCTCTGGTTCAGGTTCTACATATTCAACTATTGGTTCCTCAATAACCTGAGGTTCTGGAGTGGGCAATTCAAAGGAGTTCTCCTGAACAATTACTTCTTCCTGAGCATCCCTGAACATGAACCAATATACCCCAAATC
>JAEWLI010000004.1 GCA_023393375.1 Bacteroidota bacterium | reverse complement strand
TCTGTATAAACGACTTTCATATGCCTAATCGTTCATTGATCTTTTTTTCTGCATCTTCTCGTCCATACACCTTACCTTCAGTTATGTTTTTATTGGCCTCAATTGCCCTAGAAGATAGTTTTTCTTTCAAGACGGCATCTAAATTTTGTTGTTCTTCCTTTAAAATAGATTCGAGCTTATCTATTATTTTTTCGTCGCGGACAGAAAGTATCTCTTGAATAACCTGAAGTTTCTTTGTTTGTATATCCATGCCTAAAAATACGATTTTTCGATCAAAGAAGTTTAATTTATTGAATGAAAGAAGTGTACTTTAGCAGTCACTGGTATCAGAACAACCTTATGTTACAAAATCGAGTATCAGTATGTATTTTATGTAATATTATTTGTCAAATTGTCTAAAATATTCTGCACCCTCTTTCTATATTAGGGGGATAAAACCATAATTAAAACATCATGAGAAAAACAGTAGTATTAAACGTTTTAGTATTGGCAATAGCATTATCATTTAATAGTTGCAAGGAGGATGATGAACCAACGCTATCGACCAAAGAATACATTACAAGTAACAATTGGAAAGCAAAGTCCATCACTATTAATCCGGCTTATGACTGGTATCATACCGGAACTGCGATTACTGATTTAATGACTGATTGGGATGATTGTATAAAGGATGATTTAACCATCTTCGAAACTAACGGGAATTTGTGTATGGGAAGCGGTGCAATTAAGTGTGAAGAAGATGAGAATGAGAAAGTTTGTTCTGAAACCTATACATTATCGGAAGACGGTAAAACCCTCATCCGAAGTGAATGGATAGTGCCAATTACCATAAAAGCTATAAATGGTAAACAATTGGTTTTGGAATCTTTATATATTGATAATGAGGTGAATTATACTATCAGGGAGGAATACGAAGCTGTTAGCAAGTAATGGTAAAAAACAAAGTGTCAGGAAAATCGGCACTTTGTTTTTTATTACCAAGTTGGGTATCGGTAAATTTCAGAAGTGTCAATTCTGTATAGATCAGTTAGTTTTCCTACACCAGAGAAGGTGCCGTTACCGCTGCGTACCTCAGCCTTACAGGAAATTGTCCGTTATAAATCACTTCATCCGGCCACAGATCCAATTTAGGGGCTTTGTTGGTGATGGAAGTGTCCTCATCTACCAGAACATACTAGAAAGTGGAAAGGAGTGTTTCGGGCAATTCGAAAGTAAAAGTGTTGGAATGTTGAAGACCATATGCGGCACATACTACCTCTTGTTGAATATTGTCAGGATTATCCTTTCATCTTGGTCGGATCTTGTCGGGAATCAAAAAAATCGGTAATGAAAACAATATTGCCCTCTACTTTGTAAATAATCTTAAATGTAGCCACTAACCAACCTTCGGTGATCTTGATGAAGATGCTATAAGTATTCTTCATTGGGTTTAGCACAAGACTATCAGCCAAATCCATCAGCTGGTTTTTTTATTAGGACAACTTTTTCAATAGGTAGGTTTTGTTCTTCAATAAGAAAGGACATTGATTCTTCAAGACCGATAATAGCTTTCTCGGTATAAACGACCTTCATATACAATTGTTCATTGATCTTTTTTTCTGCATCTCCTCGTCCTTACACCTTACCCCCAGTTATGTTTTTATTGGCCTCTGCCCTATAAGATAGTTTTTCTTTTAAGACGTTCATACAAATAAAGGCACAATGAATCGATTTTCAATGTACCTTGAATTACATATTGATAATCAGCCAATTGCAATAATTTTGCCAGCTATTTTGGCTATTAAAACATTAAAAAGTCATGCTGTTAGGCCTGACTTTCATTGTTATATTTATCAACCTGGTCTTGCAATTCCTGATCCCAGATATATTCTATTTCCATTTTTCCCTCAGGGCATAAGGTGTATTTAGCTCTGTTCCAGTTTTTGTGAACAGGCAGCTCATTTTGGGTAATGTGATAAAGCTCTAAAACTGCTTTAGAATATTTGTAGCCCATATTGATTTCCAGATTAACTTTATGCCCTGTCTCATTCAATAGAAAGCTGTTAAATTCAACTACCCCTTTCTGATGCATAATATTCAATATGGCTTCTTGAAACTTCATCCCTTGCGGAATCGCATCAATTATTCCATTAGCTAATAGATTAAATATTTCTTTTTGATTCATTACTTTACTAATTTATAAAATTTCTTTGGGTTTTTGCTCCATCAATCCAGTAGCTTACTTCAAAAGCTTCAGGTCTCATTGAAGTACCATTAAAAACTGCTTCAACTTGAATTTTAACATCCTTGCCTTGCACCATAGCATCTGCCCAAGTATTCTCCATTTGCTTCCAAGCTCCTTGATTAAGGTTGGCTGATTGAGGATAAAGGTTAATTTGTTCTCCAGGCCCAAAAAATCTGGAGCCTACAATATGACCTCCTTGGTCAGTTCCTCTTATTCCATCTTTTACATCTACCGCTTTGATTTGTTGTTTACCTAACCGTACCCTTACATTATCATCCAGATCTGCATTTGTCTTTATAACCCGACCCAAATCATCTGTCTGATAAATAATGCCATCAACATCATACTTCATATTTTTGGCCAAAGTTGTTTTATTGATAACAGGGTTTCCGGAGGTTCCAATTACAGTACGGCCAGGTGCTACAATCTTGTCCATGTAAACCGT
>JAEWLI010000160.1 GCA_023393375.1 Bacteroidota bacterium | reverse complement strand
CCACCCTTCTTTATCAGCTTTTATTGAATGTTATTGGACCGCTTATTCCGATAAACCCCCATTTCAGGAGATTGAATCATTAATATCGGATGGTACTATTGAATTGATGTTCAACTTTGGTGATGATTATTCCCAAATCAGGCAAGGTCAAAAAGAATTGGTGAAAGGTTCCCACATCATTGGTATCAGGAAGACATCACTTCAAATCTCACAAACGAGTATGCAAAATTTCTTTTCCATCCGATTTAAACCTGGTGGCATTTATCCATTTTTTAAAGAACCTGTTCATGAATATGCTAATGCGTTTAATCCCCTTGAGGAAATATTAGGTAATACATACAAGCAAACTGAAATGCAATTACAGGAAGCTACTTCAGTCACAGAACAAATCAGCATCATTGAAAACTGGTTGTTTAAACGTTTTAACACCAGTAAGGAATATCAATTTGTTGCCAATGGAATAAAAGAGTTGCTGAATTTAAATGAGCTTTCAGTGAAGCTCCTGGTTAAAAGGATGGTCTAACTACAAAACCATTGAGCGTAAATTTAACAAGTAATGGGTTTATCACCTTCAGAATTTATCAAAATAAAAAGATTTAACCAGGCGGTTTTGGCCATGTATGCGTGTAGGTATAATTCTCTTACTCAAATTGCCTATGAAACTGGTTATTATGACCAGTCTCATTTCATCCGGGAGTTTAAAGATTTGACTAATTTCACACCTCGGGATTTTTTAAAAGAACAATTCACAATAGTCAAAGTAATACAACCAGCCTTAGCAACCAGAATGTCGAAATCATACAATTTAGCCTAGAAGCTATTGATTAAGTTTGTTCAATGTACTTTTAAAACTATTACCATTATGAACAACTTTAATTTAAAACTCACACCTTATTTACATTTTAACGGCCAATGCGAAGAAGCCTTGAATAGGTATGCCGAAATATTAGGTGGTACCGCTGAAATTATACAACGTTATGATAATCCGGCCATGAACGCACCTGAAGAATACCACAATAAGGTTTTGCATGCTACACTGCAATTTAACGGTAATACTATTTTTGCCTCCGATAGCTTCCCAGGTTATGAATTGTCACGTGGGAGTGGTGATACGGCATTATCGTTGAGTGTCGCAGATTCTGAAAATGCTAAAATTATATTTGACCTGTTATCAAATGATGGCCAGGTGAACGTGCCTTTTGAAAAGCAGTTTTGGGGATCATGGCACGGCAACCTGAAGGATAAATTCGGAATAAACTGGATGATAAATTGTGAAGTTTGAATTAGCACTTAAGCTATTTATAAAAATCCTGAGGTGATACTTTGACCTGACACTGTCAGGTCAAAGTAAATGATTTTATTTACTTTTGAAATAATTTGCTTTAAGGCCTTTCACGCCAGGTTTTACTGAGAATACCATTCCTGCTTGCGGGTATTTTTTCTTAGCCTCATCATTCATCCATGCACTGGCAGTAGTAATATATAATATGTCCAGATCTGGTCCACCAAACGCACAAGAAGTTACATTAATGGCAGGAACCTCAATTTTTTGAAGCAATTTGCCAGTTTCGGGATCCCATCGGGTGACACAGCCTCCTCCCCACATGCCAATCCATAGTTTTCCTTCAGCATCCAATGTGCTTCCGTCGGGCTGTCCCAGATTTTCTGGCACAGTGATGATGGTTTTGGGTGATGATATTTCACCGGTTTGGTCATTGTAGTCGTATGCTACTACTGTTCGGGTAGGTGTATCAATAAAATACATTTTCTTTTTATCGGGAGTCCATACAATGCCATTGGAGATTGAAACCTCATCTATCATTTTTTTGGAATTGAAATTTTCATCCACTTGATACAAAGCACCTTTTCCACCGCCCCGCATCGGCATTGTTCCAGCCCAAAATCTTCCTGATGGATCGCATTTGCCATCATTAAACCTATTTTCAGGTTTGTTTTCAGGATCTGTTCTTTTTAACAGTTCTTTAAGTTCAAAATTATAGGTATATATTCCATCCTCAAGTGCCACTACTACTCCTCCAGTATCTATAGGGACTACTGTGCCAATTCGTTTTCCCATATCATACTTTGTGTTCTCCCTGGAGTCAGGTTTATAAATATTTAATATACCTTTTTCAATATCCACCCATAGCAGGCGATTATTTTTGTAATCCCATAAAGCCCCTTCACCTAAGCTTGCAATTTCCTCTATTTCAGGTTTGACAGACATTTTATTTTGATTAGAGTCATTGATAATAGACGTAATAAGTAAAACAGATAAAATAAAAATTGTTTTCATAAGCTAAAAATGATGATTTGTTGTTTCAAATATAAATGAATTTTACAAATTTGTCCTTAATTGGCATCAATTTACAATTTAAAAATAAATTCCGGGGATTATGAAAGCAATGGTTTTAACTGGCATCGAGAAGATGGAAATGAGGGAAATTCCTAATCCGGTTATTCGAAATGCTAATGATATATTGATCAAAGTATCAAAGGTGGGAGTATGTGGTTCCGATATCCATTACTATACTACAGGTAGGATTGGTAGCCAGGTCGTTCAATACCCGTTTTCCGTGGGCCATGAAACTGGCGGCGTTGTAGTAGAGGTGGGAGCGGGGGTTAAAAGGTTAAAGCCCGGTGACAGGATTGCTATTGATCCTGCAGTAAGCTGCGGGGAATGTGATCAATGTATAGCAG
>JAEWLI010000170.1 GCA_023393375.1 Bacteroidota bacterium | reverse complement strand
GTATAAAAGGTATCGGCACAGCATTTTCTCTATTGATGAAGGGCGAATTCAAAGCGGCGGCGAAAGAGGCGGGCAATTCATTCGTTGAAATACAACGGGCGATCAACCCTGTAGCGTGGGCTATCGAGGGGACAGTAAATGGCGTAAAGGAGCTGGGTAAAGCAGCAAAGGCGGCTTATAACGAAATCAAATCGGATGTACAAGCGGCTATTGTTTTACAGGAGCGGGAAAATAAGCTGAAAGTGGACAAAAGGAATTTTCTTGCACAGGAAGCTAAGCTGGAAGCTGAAATCGCCGAAGCCAAATTACGTGGTGCCGATCAGACATTGAGTGCAACAGAACGAGAAAAAGAATTTGCTAAAGCTATTGAGTTGCAAAAGCAGCTCGTTGGTGAAAGAACCAGAATGGCTACTGAAGAATTTCTTATACAAAAAGAGCGAAACGCCCTTTCTGACACTTCCGAGGCTGATATGGAAAAGGAGGCACAACTGCAAGCTGACCTGATCAGGCTACGCAAGCAAGGTGCCGACCAGATGAAAGAAATATTTTCCCAGCAAACCGGCATGCAAAAGCAGATGGCCGCACAGCAGGAAGAAGTACGTAAAAAAGAAGCCGCCGCCGACAAAGCCCTGTTTGAGCTGAAGCTCGAACTGATGGATGAAGGTATCGAGAAGGAGATAGCCAAAATCAATTATGAATATGAGCAGAAAATAGCAGCTATTGAGGGCAATGAGGCGCAGATAACAGAGATGAAGGCTTTACTCGAAGGGGAACAGGCCGAAAAACTGGCGGAGATCCGGAGGGAAAAGGAGGAAGAATTAAGGCTTGAAGATGAAGAGATCCAAAAGGAGCTACTTATTCAAAAATTTGAATCGGCAATGATTACCGAAGCCGAGTTTCAAGATGCCATGTTTGAAGTGAAGCGTGAAAAAATGATGGAGCAACTTGAGATGATCAAGCAGATTCACGGTGAAGAAAGCCTTGAATACCTCAGAAAAAATAATGAAATCCTAAAAATGGATAAAGAGCGCAGGGATAAGGAAATTGAAAACGCAAAAAGGACAGCTGCCCTGAAATTAGAAATAGAAGGAGCATCGTACGATACAGCAAAAGAATTCTTATCGCTTGGTATTGAACTAATGAGTATGGATGAAGCGCAAAGGAAAAAGCATGGTGAAAAAATCAAGGCTTTTGCAGTGGCTAAAATCATGCTGGATGTAGTTCAAGAAGTTCAGGCAATTTGGAAAGGAGTGGCAGAATATCCATTTCCTGCTAATGTTATTATAGGGGGCACACAAACTGGAATAGCGTTGGCAAGGGCATATATGGCAGCTCGACAAGTACAGGCTAAAAAGTTTGCACTGGGAACTATCATCAAAGGCCCCAAGCACAGCCAGGGAGGAATAGACCTTATTGACAAACAAGGACGGCACTATGGCGAGATGGAAGGTGATGAGATCATACTCACCGGGGCTGTCTCCAGATCACCACAGGGAAGATTCATTGCATCGCAGCTCAATAGCATGTTTGGTGGGCGAAAGTTTGCACTTGGTGGCCCTGTCAATCCACTTGCACCAACAAGTCAATCAACAACCAATATATCTAATGTTCCAAACCAGGTTGACACATCTTTTAGCGCATTACTGGATGAGACTAAATTGCTCAGAAAGGAGTCGGAGCTTTTAAGAAATCAAGTTGCAGGTTATCAAAAAGAAATATCAAGCTGGCAAAGATCCTTTAAGGTAGGAGTAAGTGCAGGTGATATAGAAGATAAGCTTAACGAGAGAATACAAGTCAAGCGAGAATCAGAATTTTAGCATGATAGCCCATTCATATTTCAAATATTTTCCAGAAAAGGCGATCGCCCCAACGTCAATGCGCGCGGGAATGCTATGTGGCTCAGTTTCAGAAAAAAAAAGACATTGACTACGCAAAAAAAAGGTAAATACCTCACAATCAATGGAATAGAATATTATTTAACCAATTTCAATTGCACAGACAAAAAATGAACTTAATCAAAATAATAGATGCTCAAAGAAATGGTGAAGACGTGCTTTACCAACTAGTTTTTAGGTCAATAATCGACCTGGAAAAATATGTAATTGAGGAACATGGTTCTGTTACGTTTAATCAATTATGTATTCCAAAGAATTTTTATGGAAACCATTTACTGAAAACATGCAAAAAGGTAGAAATAAATAGTGGTGAAAGATTGATTTTAGTAGATAACAGATATGTTTTTTTTGGTGCCACTCTGTATGTTCATTATGGATCAAAATTATTTAGGCTCTTTAAAAATGAGGGGTTTTTATTGTTGCCGGTCCCTAAAAGGATATCCAGATCGTTAATGGGAAATGTAGCAAAGATGAAACAGTATCTATAAAGAGACCGGTTAAATCGAACCGGTTGCATCATCTGACGAAACGATTTGATCTTTAAAAATTACTGGTATTCTCTGGCTTTCAAAAATCTTTACGAAAGTGTCTTTTGGCACTCCTTTACCTTTATAATGTTCTAGAAAAAGGGCTTTTACTTTCATCGCATGAATTTTTCTTAAAATTGAAGGATAATCATCACCCACTGATGATTTAATTTCAATAGGTATACTATTACGGTCAGGCTTTAGCTCCTCAAGTACAAATCCATGTTTTTCCCCATCATATTCTATCTTGCAATAGACTATTACATCATAACCAGCTACTTCAAAATCACACTTTCCAATTACAAGATTATCTATTAATGGTTTGTATGCAGAATTAAAATCTTTCATATTTCGAAGCCTTGCGAAAACTGAGAAGTAGAGATATAAAAATTTTTCAATGAAGTGCTTATCAAGAAATAATGCTTGAAGTATATTATGTTCAGGAGTATCCGAAGGCTCTTGAAAATTATTTATGATTAGTGTGTGTATACTCTTATGTTTCTCAAGGAACCATGACTGATTTATTAGCCATTCTATATATTCCTTATCTTCTAAAGCTGCTTCAAGAGGTTGCCCTTTATATTTTCCAAATGGGAATGTTAAGCTTTTCATTGTATTTTGGTTTAAAACACAATGAACACAATATTTTAAATAAAAAAATTATCTTCAAAAGCTAAAAAGTTACATGTATATATAAACGCTAAAAATAATCTAAAATTTGCCCCCTTTTTTGCCCCCCAAAAATAAAAAACCCTCTGTAAATCAGCGACTTACAGAGGGTTTCAGTACCAGGAGCGGGACTTGAACCCGCACGGCCTAAACGGCCACAAGATTTTAAGTCTTGCGTGTCTACCAGTTCCACCATCCCGGCAATTGGAATTTAACTGATATTTTTTTCTGCCAATGCAAAAAAAATGAGCGAAAGACGGGACTCGAACCCGCGACCCCGACCTTGGCAAGGTCGTGCTCTACCAACTGAGCTACTTTCGCTTTTGTCCTTAAATGGGATTGCAAATTTAAAGAAGCCAATTTAATTTACAAGAATTTACCGAAAAAAATATTTACCCAACCTATTTTAACTGATAATCGCATTTCTTTTATTCTTGATTGTTTAATTTTCTGAAATCATTTTCACCTCAACAAAAAATTTTTTATCTTTATTAATTATAAATTTCACATAAAATAATCATATAAAATTTTTTTAGTGTATTTTTGATAAATTGAACGATTATGGCCTCATGGAAAATTCAGCTCTAGACGAAAAGGCTTTAGTCGATGGATCATTCAAACATAGAAAAACAACCGATTTGGAAAAACAAATTTCTCACACCGATCAGGAGAAGGGCGCACTAAACCCCGACTTTTCCACTGGGATGGTCGTGGCTTTTTGTGAATTCGACATGGATAATCGGCAAACATTTTTTTCTAAATCCTTATTGGATATGTTAGGATATTCATTGGACAGCATAGCCGACATTCACACATTATTAGAACATCTTGTTCATCCGGATGATAAAAAAACAGTAAAAAAGGCTTGGAAAGAAAGTCTCTCGGGTAAAGAAAAAATGCTCTCCCGCCAATTCAGGTTTCAAAGAGCAGACAAATCATATTTTTGGGTTTCTACCAGTTTTATCAACCTTTGTGAATTAGGTAAATGCAACAAAATAATTCTATCCGTTATCAACATTGATGCTTTAAAATTGGAAAAAGAAGCTTTACGAGAGGCGGAAATTCAATATTACAATTTATTTGAGAAAAATCTTTTTGGTATCATTCGCGCCAATGTCAATGCAGATACCATTCTTCAATATAACAAAAAAGCATCTGAACTAATAGAATTACATCCTGGTATATCATTCCAACAATTGGCCGGACTACTATTTCAGGATGATAAAGATGACCTATTGAGCGAATTGTCGGATAATGGTAGCCTTCCTACCCGGGAAATTAAATTGACATTGAATGATAATCAGGTAAAATGGCTGCAAGTTACAGTAGAAGGAGTAAATGAAGAGATCGTAGAGCTATTTATTCATGACCTTACTGATACTAAAAACAGCATCATTGAGCTTCAAAAGATCAATTTTGAACTTGATAATTTCGTTTACCACTCCTCGCATGATTTAAAATCGCCATTGAAATCCATTTTGGGACTGATCAACATTCTTAAATTGGAAAAAAATCATATTGCGCAACAAGAATGCATTGATATGATTGAAGGTAGTATAATTCGCCTGGATAAACTGGTGAATGATCTTCTTAGTTTATCTAGGAATAACAGGATCAACGACAATCATATGCCGGTCAATCTGATGGTAGAACTGAATAACACCATCACCAACTTTTATCATACCGCTGATACCAGAAAACTGGAAATAATTCCATTGGTTTTCCAACCAGTGCCTTTTATCACAGACCTTTCCAGAATCAGAATTATACTTAATAATCTGATATCCAATGCCTTTAAATACCGAAGTTATCAGAAAGAAAGATCTTTTGTAAAGATCGAAATTCAGGTAACAAAAGAAAAGGCTAAAATCGTGGTAGAAGATAATGGCATTGGTATAGCGCAAGTAAAACTAACCAAGGTTTTCGATATGTTTTACAGGGCTTCAGAAAATAGTGAAGGCTCAGGATTAGGTTTGTACATTGTGAAAAATGTGTTGGATAAAATAAATGGGAGCATCTCCATACAATCGGAAGAAGGTGAAGGAACAACATTTACCGTAGAAATCCCCAATCATTTAGACGAAGCAGCATTGGAACTATAATATTATTTTGAGAGCTTCCTCAAAAATGGTCTTTTTCGCAAATCAATTTGTTAAATCATGGCGTATTTCAATGGTATTGAGTTATTTTTGGTGACTAAATTGTAGGAATGATGAGCAAGGCAAAAAACGAAATCAGGAAAGTCACCACCCACCAGCTGCAGGAAATGAAAAACAGGGGTGAAAAAATCTCCATGTTGACTGCATACGACTATTCGATGGCCAAGATTATTGATGAGGCCAAAATTGATGTGATATTAGTTGGTGATTCTGCTTCAAATGTGATGGCTGGTAATGAAACCACTCTACCGATTACACTTGATCAAATGATTTATCATGCTACATCTGTTGTCAAAGCTGTAGAAAGGGCATTGGTGGTAGTGGATATCCCATTTGGTTACTATCAGTCAAATTCTACTGAAGCATTGAAATCTGCCATACGCATTATGAAGGAATCGGGTGCCCATTGCATTAAAATGGAAGGTGGAATTGAAATCAAAGAATCGGTACAGCGGATTATTAGTGCTGGTATTCCTGTAATGGGTCATCTGGGGCTCATCCCCCAATCAATCTACAAATTTGGAACATATACTGTAAGGGCAAAAGAGGAAGAAGAAGCCAAAAAACTTCTGGATGATGCGAAAATACTGGAAGAATGTGGTTGTTTTGGTATTGTAGTAGAGAAAATACCTGCTACATTAAGCAAGCAGGTAGCTGAAAATGCCAATATTCCTATTATTGGCATCGGTGCTGGGCCATATGTGGATGGTCAGGTTTTAGTAGTACACGACATGCTGGGAATCAATCAGGATTTTAAACCCCGTTTTCTTCGTCAATATGCCAACTTGAACGATATCATCACGAATGCAGTATCAGAATACATTAAAGATATTAAAGAAAAAAAATTTCCCGACATCAGCGAAAGTTATTAATTTATTTTATATATTCAGCCAATGGGAACTGGTGCTTTGAAAAAGGCATCTAAACCTTGAGAAATTAACCCCTATTCCTACATGTTTAAGTTTAATAACCAGCTCTTTTCAGTGATGTCTGAAAGGGTATTAAAGCAGGGCATGGCCCCCAGGAAAGTTGCGCTTTCCATATCCTTAGGTTTGATTATTGGTGTTTTCCCTATATTGGGTACCACTATCATCATTTCCTTTATTATCGCATGGATCTTTCGCCTGAATGTTTTATTAATTCAGGCTGCTAATGTGGCTTGTTCGGTATTCCAGTTAGTATTAATGGTGCCCTTTGTGAAAATAGGAAGTGTAATTTTGCGGTCAAAAATGGATGTACAACATATTTCACAGATCACTATGACTGATTTTACATCTTTATTTTCCGGTGCAGGTTTTATCACGCTATCAGGCATCACAGGGTGGATAATCATGTGCATTCCAATTGGGTTCGCAATTTATTTTTTATTATTGAAACACCTGGAGAAACTAAAGCAAACCGCTGTGTAGTACTGGTTCATCTACCTTGACCGTTGGTTAATGTGAGTTTTTGTAAAAAAAAACCTCATTATTGTCGGGGTTTTGCCTTGCAGTTGAATGTTATAATTTCATCTCAAGGTATATTATATTGCTGTCTTTTTAAATCATGTTTGATAGAATCAATACAAATATGAAAAAGGGCCATTGATTTCAGGCTTTTTGAAATGATTTTTATTTTTTTGAGCTTCAATTATTGTGAACACCCTCCTGAAATCATAATTTTGCCCTATCAAATACTTTTTGAAAATTACTCAGATAATAGAATAAATATTTTTTCATCATAAACTAAAAAGCATGAGCGAACAAAAAATTTCCATAATCAATGGCGAATTAAAAGTCCCTGACCAGCCAGTCATACCTTTCATTGAAGGAGATGGAACAGGTATTGATATATGGCCGGCAACCAAGCATGTACTTGATTCTGCCGTTCAAAAATCGTATAATGGAACAAAAAAGATTATCTGGAAGGAAGTTCTGGCCGGTGAAAAATCCTATAAACTTCAAGACAATTGGTTGCCAGAAGAAACCCTTGCTGCTTTCAGGGAATACCTGGTTGGAATAAAAGGCCCTTTGACCACACCCGTAGGTGGTGGTATTCGTTCGCTTAATGTGGCATTGCGGCAGGAGCTTGATCTTTATGCGTGCGTTAGACCTGTCAGATGGTTTAAAGGAGTACCGTCCCCAGTAAAAGACCCAGGAGCGACAGACATGGTAGTATTCAGAGAAAATACGGAAGATATTTATGCGGGCATTGAATACATGAGTGGTACTCCTGATGTAAACAAAGTAATCAATTTTCTTCAACAAGAAATGGGTGTGAAAAAAATCCGGTTTCCAAAAACCTCATCCATTGGCATTAAACCTGTTTCGCAAGAAGGTTCTGAAAGGTTGATCAAAGCTGCAATTGAATACGCAATTAAACATCAGCTTCCATCAGTCACATTGGTACATAAGGGCAACATCATGAAATTTACTGAAGGGGCCTTTAAAAATTGGGGATACAATATCGCTGAAAAGAATTATGTAGACAAAGTATTTACCTGGGCTCAATATGACAAAATAAAGGATGCTTCAGGAAAAGAAAAAGCTGATGAAGTTCAAAAGGAGGCAATAAAACAAGGGAAAATTATCATCAAAGATGTGATTGCAGATGCATTTTTGCAACAAATACTGATGCGTCCTTCTGATTACTCCGTAATCGCTACACTGAACCTAAATGGTGATTATATTTCAGACGCTTTGGCTGCTATTGTTGGAGGGATCGGAATTGCCCCTGGTGCCAATATTAATTATGATACCGGACATGCTATTTTTGAAGCTACACATGGCACTGCACCAAAATACGCCGGACTTGATCAGGTCAATCCGGGTTCGTTGATTTTATCAGGTGCAATGATGCTGGAATATTTGGGTTGGGAAGAAGCATCAGCTTTGATCTACAATGGGTTGGAAAAAACTATTGCTAGCAAAAAGGTAACTTATGATTTTGAACGGTTAATGGATGGGGCATCCCTTCTAAAATGTTCAGAATTTGCCAACGAAATCGTAAATAACATGTAAATTATTGCCACTGTTCTACTTCAATCTCAGAATAGTGGCAATACTTTTTTAAAACACTCCTTAGATTATTATAGCAGCAATGGATGATTTTGCCAAATGATGGTACGGAATTTTATCATTATTGCCAACCCTTTAGCCGGATCTTCAAATGCTAGAAATATTCTCGATTACATTATTCGTTATTTTACCATTCATCAAATAGCTTTTAAGACTGTATTTACCTCTAAAAATAAATTTTGCGGACTAGGGACTATTTCAACCATTCTACATGACTATACGGATATTATTGTATTAGGAGGCGACGGTACAATCAATGCGGTGGTAAATGCCATTGTAAACAAGCCATTACCAATCAGCATTATTCCTACAGGCACGGGAAATGACTTTGTAAAATCACTCGGCATCCCCAAAGATTTTAAGCAGGCATTTGATATTGCATTGCATGGCAGGTCGATCATGGTTGACATTGGCATTTGTAACGACTGGTATTTTGTAAATGGAGTAGGAATTGGATTTGATGGTAAAGTAGTGGAATATATGACTAATCATTCCAGCTTTTGGAAGGGTCATTTGGCATATTTAACCACCGTACTGAAGACCCTCGTCACCTTTCATGAATCACTGCTCACATACATCATTAATCAAAAAGCATTTTCAGAAAAGACTTTTCTGATGACAATTGCCAATGGCACTACCTTTGGTGGGGCGTTTAAAATAACCCCAAACGCAAAAATTGATGATGGATTGCTGGATGTTTGTTTGGTTAAACAAATTCATCCTATACGACGGCTATTAAAGTTATTATCATTAAAAAAAGGTCGCCATGGAAATATGAAGGAAGTAGAATTTATGCAAACATCCGCTATACGAATTGAAAGTTCTGATATATTGACAGCTCATATCGATGGTGAATTTCTGGGCTATCCCCCTTTCAATATTAAAGTTGTTCCCAGCAAAATTCCATTTAGGATCAAAGTCTAAACAAAAGTATTGAAGAACAGGCATTTAATACGATGGTAACCAAGGCTCTGTTCATTGATTTTAGCTTTAAGCTTTTCTGCTTCGTATTTTAGCCATCCATGTATCACCTTTCTTTCAAATGCTGATAAAATTGACCTGGATTTATCCTGCACTGTTTCACCAGATAATAAATGACTGAAAAATACTATTTCGTTGACCTTACTACCATCCGGCAACCACAATATACACTTTTCAACAATTGAATCATTTAAAAAATGGGCTTCAAGTTGCTTTTGGCCATTATCAAACCACATGATATATAATCCATGAAGTTTGCCATCCATAAAGGTGACCTCCATTCTTTTAGTTCCATCAGGATAATAATCTGTATATGTTTTAATTCCACTTTTGCAGGAAAATAATAAAGGAAAAATTAAAAATACAAGTGAAAATTTCATTCTCGTTTTATTTTTACTTAAAATGAAGACAAAGTAATGCTATGTACCCCTTGTGGGGGCAATTACAATAAGTAAATAAAATCAAATTAAAATCGGTGTTGATTTCTGACAGGAAAAAGCTTGGAAAGAAGCAGCTGGTTTTGCAGCGTATTGGTTAAGGGAAGCAAATGGGATATTTTATGCTCCCATTTGCCGATATACTGTTCTTAATTTACACTTCCTTCCTGATTCTTTTTGCCCATTTTAGCTTTTAAGGCAGCTAGCGCATCCGATCCTCTCGATGCAGTATCATCCAGTGCTTTATCGATTTCCTCATCCAAACTTTTACTTTCATTGGCTATTTGCCCATATGATTCAGCAAGTGCTTCATCCTGAACTACCTTATCCTTCATTCTTTCCAACATTGTAACAGTACCATTGGAATCAATTTGGGCCAGTTGTTTATTAAGGTTTTTGGTAGCATCTGCCACTTTTGCCCTTGCTTTCAATGTCTTCAACTCGTTTTCCCATTTACTGATGCTTTGTTTCAATTTTTTTACATTTGCTTCCAATTGAGCCACTGAATTATCAAACTTTGTTTGATCTTCCCGTGATCTGGAAGCTTGTTGTAAAGCTTCTTCTTTTTTCACCAATGCTTCACGTGCCAAACGATCTGCCTCAGTTGCATCCAAAGTGCCTTGCTCCGCTCTTTCCAGTAACTTTACCGCTTTACTTTCATAATCTGTTGATTGGCTCATATAATTAGCGGCATCGTTTTTGGCCCGTATCGCCATCGCTTTTACCTCTGCCAGAGATTGTAAGCTTTTATTTAAATCTTCTTTCAAGTCTCTTATACCCTGTTCTGTTAATTTGATAGGGTTTTCCAGTTTATCGACAGCACTATGAGCTTCGGCCTGGCCTATTTTGAATAATCTGCTAAATATTCCCATTATTTTGAAATTTTAATTTTTTGATAATTTAATTAACTCTTCTGAATACTCGCTCAATAACAACTCTAATGAGTTAAGCGATGCTTCAAGTTCATTTAAATCCAGGTTTTCCAATTGAAGGGTATCCCTGAAGATTACTTTTTTACCCGATTCGTCAAGGACAAAAGCCCCATGGATGATATCACGATTCTTTTTTAATAGGTTCATAAAGATCTCTTTTGAATCATGTTTTAATTCTACCAGATACTGTTCCATTATTAAAATTGTATCTGCACATGCTAAAACCAGGTTTTTTATACCAGAATTATTTTTTTCAACGATGAATACATCATCTGCGTGGTTTTCCTGAACTATTGCAAAGTCTAATTCGATCAGGTAATTTTTTACTTTTTGAAAATTGGATTCCATAAGTTTAAAATTTAGGGCTAAAAGTTAAATTTGTATTTCTAAAAATTAAATTTACCCTATAATAAAAGATTAAATTTGATTTTCATAAAAAACATGCTCATAATTTTTCTAAATTTAATTTTTGAAGATCTTTTAAACCGTCTACATTTCTAATAACGATAGAACGGCTCATAAAGTTAGCATTTTTATTAAATATTTTATGTCTTTGATAGGAAAAAATATTCGAAAAATAAGAGCTGTCAAAAAATTGAGTCAGGCGGATTTTGCAGCTATATTTAATTTAGCGCGCCCGAGCATTGGGGCCTATGAAGAAGGTCGGGCTGAACCTAAGATTGAAACCATAATCCAAATAGCTCATCATTTTGGCATCTCGATTGATCTGCTTCTCACCAAGGAAATAACCATTAATGAACTTTATCACTTGGATAAATATGCAACTGAAAAACTCAGAAAGGACGAAGAGCGGGGCAAAGAATCATTATTACCTCCAGTCAAACATGAAGGCATGCCCCTGGTAAGTGCGGACAGGTTATTTGATTACCTGAGTTCACGTGAAAATAAAGATTTCCTGGCTACATTACCATTGATACAACTGCCTATTGAGCCCAATAAGATAAATAGGGCTTTTGAAATTAACTCCAATGAAATGTGGCACTTACAGAGTGGTTTGAAAACAGGGGATATTGTCAATACCATTTTTTTGGGTAAAGATTCGATAAAACCTAAATCTGGTCATATTTATGTGGTCGTTTCTGGTCAAAGGTTCTTTATCAGAAGACTTAATGCCATTCAAAAAGTATTGGTATTTATAGCTGACAATCCTGATTTTCCGGAAACCAGGATCAGCATTGAAGAGATTACAGAAATATGGGAGGTAAAAGGAATTTATAGTGAACAGCTCGACAAGATTAATACCATTGAAACAAAAATATCTGATCTGGAAAAATCCGTAATCGAATTAAGTAAAAGGGTAGAAAAGCTCGAAAACAATTTGTTAACAAGCTATAAAGCCTGATCAACAACTAATCACTTATTTTCCTACCTGTACATAATTAAGAAATATTCCAGCTATTATTTCCTTTTAATAATAGGTCAAGATCACCTTCCCCCTTTTTATTGATTTCTTCCTGTATCTGCCATTCTACCTTTTCATCATAACTTGGCCGCTCAATAGCCTGGAATACACCTACTGGTCGCGGTAACGTATCATCAAAAGTCATGTTGGCTAGAATAAAAGCAAGCGTGGAATCCTTCTCATTGTGGATCAACAGATCATCTTTGGAATAATTTCCATCATTTAATGACACCACTACAGGTTTAAAACCATCCAATTTAACACCTTTGTCTTCATTTTGACCAAATACCAATGGCTGACCATGTTCCAATACAACGGTTTTCTCTTTTCTAAGTTCTTTTTCTGTAAATCCATCGAATGCACCTTCGTTAAAGATGAGACAGTTGGTATAAATTTCGACAAATGAAATCCCTTTATGTTTAGCAGCACGCTCGAACAGGTGCTTCATTTGTTTGCTATCTCTATCGTATCCTCGTGCGTAAAATGATGCCCCTGAACCTAATACAAGTGTGGCCGGGTTAAAAGGATCGTCTAATACACCTAGAGGGGAAGATTTGGTGACTTGTCCTACTCTGGAAGTGGGCGAAAACTGACCTTTAGTAAGACTGTATACTTCATTGTTGAACATGATAACATTGATGTCAATGTTTCGTCGGCAAGAATGGATCAAATGATTTCCTCCAATACTCATACAATCCCCATCACCAGTAGCTACCCAAACGGACAGATCCGGACGGGCAATCTTTAGTCCTGTTGCTATTACCAATGGTCTTCCATGAATACCATGAAAACCATAGGTTTCCATATAATAAGGAAACCTTCCAGAACAACCGATTCCTGAGACATAAACAATTTTTTCTTTCGGGATATCCAATTCAGGCATCAAACGTTGTGATTGAGAAAGGATGGAATAACCCCCACAACCAGAACACCACCTTACATCAACGGAAGGTTTGAAATCTTTTGCAGTATATTGGATAGTCTCGTGCTGATTAGCGGTTAATATATTGTCCAATAGTGTTTTCATTTTCTTACCTTTCGTTTAGCAATTCGTTGATTTTATTTTCTATTTCAAAAGCTGAGAATGGATTTCCCTGAACTTTGTTATATCCCAATACAGGTTTAAGATATTTAGCCTGCAATACGGTTTTTAATTGTCCCATGTTAAGTTCCGGTACTAATATCCTGTCAAACTTATTCATAATCTCACCCAGATTTTTGGGGAACGGGTTGAGGTAACGCAGATGAAGATAAGAAATCTTTTTACCTTCTGACCTTAATCTGTCAAATGCCGTTTTGATTGCGCCATAACTGCTTCCCCATCCGATAACCAATATATCACCTTCCTGTTCACCTTCCACTTCAGCCAGTGGAATATCATTTGCTATATTTTCTACTTTCTTCTGTCTGGTTTCTACCATGCGCTGATGATTCATCGGGTCGTGACTTACCAAACCGCTACCATCCTCTTTCTCCAAGCCCCCGATGCGGTGTTCCATACCTTTTAATCCGGGAACAGACCAATCCCTGGCCAATGTATCAGGATTTCTTTTATAAGGGGCAAACCCTTCGGGACTGGTAGCAAATTTAGCCTTGATCTCCGGTAGTTCATCAGGTACTGGTATTCTCCAGGCTTCTGAACCCTGAGCAATATAACCATCAGTCAGAAGTATCACAGGAACCATATATTTTAATGCAATACGAGCAGCTTCCATGGTCATGTAAAAACAATCACTAACTGATGTAGCCGCCAATACAGGTAATGGTGCTTCACCATGCCTCCCATAAATTGCTAAAAACAAATCTGATTGTTCGGGTTTGGTTGGTAATCCTGTACTTGGACCTGCCCGTTGTACATTCACTACAATTAAAGGAAGTTCGGTCATTATGGCAAGACCCAATGCTTCTACTTTTAATGATAGCCCAGGTCCACTTGTAGTGGTTACTGCCAGGTTTCCTCCAAAAGCGGCACCGATAGCACTACAAATACCACCTATTTCGTCTTCCGCCTGCAAATGTCGTACGCCATATTGTTTATAACCTGAAATGTACTGAAGTATTTCAGTGGCAGGTGTAATGGGATATGAGCCCAGGAATAACGGTAAATTGGCCCTTTTCGAAGCAGCAACCAGCCCTAGTGCAACAGCATGATTACCTGTAATATTGCGATAATTCCCTGGTTGTAAATCTGCAGGTTTTACCACAAGCTGAGTGTCCATAGAAGGCTCATTTGCGGCAAATCGATATCCGGCTTCCAAAACATGAAGGTTAGCGGCTAACATTTCCGGGCTTTTTGCAAACTTTGATTTAAGCCAATTCAGGGTAGGCTGGAGCGGCTTATCAAATAACCAATAGACAATTCCGAGTGTAAAAATGTTTTTTGTCTGCTCTATCTGTTTCATAGACAGGCCAAAATCTTTTAGTTCATCCTTGATTATTTTTGAAATATCCCAGGCAAATACTCTGAACTTTGTTAATATCCCATTATCAAGGGGATTGATATCATATTTTGCCAATTTAAGGTTTTTATCATTAAACCCTGCCGTATTTAAAATGATAATGGCATTTTCTTTCATCTTTGCCAAGTTCACTTTTAGCGATGAAGCGTTCATGGCAACCAATACATCAATCTGATCTCCTGGCGTTCTTACAATTTTAGAGCCCATTTGTACCTGGAACCCACTCACTCCATAGAGTGTGCCTTCTGGTGCCCTGATTTCGGAAGGATAATCGGGAAAAGTATTGATGCTATTCCCCAAACTAGCTACACAATCAGCGAATTGATTTCCAGTGAGCTGCATTCCATCGCCGGAATCTCCAGCAAATCGTATGGTCACTTCTTCCAGGTGTTCTTGTTTTTTGTTCATCATATTCACAACATAGGGATACTCCAGGTTACTGAAGCTTGCGTTTAAATTGGAAAAGGGGTAAAAGTCATCTGCTTATTTGTAAAAAGCAGATGACACATCATTATAATTGATAGTAGGTAAGGGCTTTCATATATTGGGCCCTCTCATACAAACTGGTATCATTTACGTTTTTCTGACACATGCTACCTTGCATCTGTTGAATGGAATCATATTCTTTTTCAACAAGCCACACTGCAAGTTGGCTTTCAATAGTCTTAAGGTGGTCAATCCCATTTTTTAATAAAACAGAATTTAACATGGCTACATTGGCACCCACCATCATCATTTTAATAACATCGAATGCTGAATGAATACCACTGGTAGCAGCAAAATCAACATTGACTTTATCTTTTAAAATAGCAATCCATCGCATTGGTAAACGTAATGCTGCTGGTCCACTAAGAATTACATTTGGTTGAACTTCCAGAGTGTCAAGGTCAATATCTGGTTGGTAAAACCTGTTGAACATCACCAGACCATCTGCGCCAGCCATAGCAAGTTTTTTAGCCATGTTGGCCATGTTGCTAAAGTATGGGCTCAGTTTAACCGCAACAGGAATCGACACAGCTGCTTTTACAGCCTTTACCACCTCTATATAATTGTTTTCTACCTGTTCGCCGGTCATGTCAATATCAGTAGGGATGCTGTAAATATTGAGTTCTATGGCATCGGCACCTGCTTCCTGCATTTTTCTGGCAAAAGCCGTCCAACCACCAATGGTTGAGCCATTTAAACTTGCAATAATTGGTATGCTAACTGCTTCTTTTGATTTTCTGATATGATTAAGGTATTCTTCCGGCCCTAAACGATATTCGTCTGGTTCTGGAAAATAAGACAACGCTTCATAGTGGCTTTCCGATGGAACAGAAGTGTGATAATGTAACTCGCGCTGCTCCAGTGCCAACTGTTCTTCAAATAATGAATAAAGTACAACTGCTGAAGCTCCGCAATCCTCCATTTTACGGATATTGCTAATATTGTCCGACAATGGTGAAGCCGAAACCACCAATGGGTTTTTTAAGGTTTTACCTAAATATTTTGTAGTAAGATCCATTTTCAATCAATAATTTAAATCAGCGAAAAAGAATTAAGTCCCGGCTTTTACACCGGGACTATTTATAGTTATGATTGTCCGTTTTCCCCTTCAGCATCGTTCATTTTACGACCTGCAAGGTATTTGTATTGGGCAAATCTTTCTTCCAAATTAGACTGTGCCTGTTTATAATATGTTTTTGCAAGCTCAGGTTTGCTCTTAACAAGCATCTTGAACCTGTTTTCCATATTCATAAATTCGGCAACAGGTATTTTCGGCTCTTTAGAATCCAAAGTAAATGGATTTTCTCCAGCCTGTGCTTTGTCAGGATGATACCTGTACAACAACCATTGTCCGGAATCGACTACCGCTTTTTGGTGCTTTAATGGTTCCTCCATGTTGATACCATGCGCGATACAATGACTGTACGCGATAATGATAGAAGGTCCATCATAAGCTTCAGCTTCCAGGAATGCTTTCAAAGTATGGTCGTCCTTGGCACCGAATGCAACGGAAGCTACATAAACCGATCCGTAAGACATGGCAATCATGCCCAGATCTTTTTTCTTTGTAGCTTTTCCATTTGCAGAGAATTTAGCTATGGCACTAAGCGGTGTTGCTTTCGACATTTGACCACCAGTATTTGAATACACTTCAGTATCCATTACCAGAATATTCACGTTTTTACCTGAAGCAATCACATGGTCAAGTCCACCGAAGCCAATATCATAAGCCCAACCGTCGCCACCAACTATCCATACACTCTTCTTCACCAGATAATCAGCGACAGTTAATAAACGTTTGGCTTCTGGTGTATCCAGGCCTTTCAAAACTTCTTTTAATTGATCAACTCTCTCGCGTTGTTCGAATATACCAGGCTCATCAGTTTGTTGAGCATTTAAAATACCGTTTTTCAGGTCTTCAGGAATGCTGCCGTTCATTCTAATCAGGAGATCTTTTGCAATCTCATTTTGCTGATCAACAGACAAACGGAAACCTAAGCCAAATTCTGCATTGTCTTCAAAGAGTGAGTTGGCCCATGCTGGTCCTCTTCCAGATTTATCAGTACACCATGGTGTAGTTGGCAGGTTACCACCATAAATCGACGAACATCCTGTGGCATTGGCAATCAAAGCCCTGTCACCAAACAATTGTGAAATTAATTTCACGTATGGGGTTTCACCACAACCGGAACAAGCTCCAGAGAATTCGAACAATGGTCTTTGAAACTGTTGTTGACGAATGTTGGTTGGGCTGATCAATTTTCTATCCACTTCCGGTAAATTCAGGAAGAAGTCCCAGTTTTCTTTTTCTTGTTCCCTCAAAGGCATTTGAGGTTCCATATTTAAAGCCCTCAGACTCACGTTGGATTTATTCTTCACCGGACATACCTCGAAACAAACAGAGCAACCGGTACAATCTTCAGGAGCCACTTGCAAGGAGTATTTCATGCCTTTGAAGTTCTTGTCTCTGGCATCTACTGCTTTGAATGTTGCAGGGGCATTTGCCAATTCCTCTTCCGTATAAACTTTTTGCCTGATAGATGCATGAGGACAAACCATAGCACATTTTCCACATTGGATACAAATATCGGCATCCCAAACTGGAATTTTTAGCGCAATGTTCCTCTTTTCATATTGAGCCGTAGACACCGGGAATGTTCCATCTATTGGGAATGCACTAACTGGCAAACCATCGCCACGACCAGCTATAATTTCACCTAAAACATTCTTCACAAATTCAGGGGCATTTTCCGGCACAGGAGCCAACAACTCAAATCCACTTGTTTCCTGAATAGGAATTACCACTTCATAAAGGTGTTCCAGTGTATTATCAACTGCTTTCAGGTTCATTTTTACAATTTCTTCACCTTTTCTACCATAAGCTTTCTTGATAGAATCTTTAATGGCGTCAATTGCTTCATCTTTTGGAAGTACCCCCGATATTGCAAAGAAACAAACCTGCATTACCGTGTTAATTCTCCGGCCCATGCCGCTATCTTCCGCTACTTGTTGGGCATCAATACCGTAAACTCTTATATTTTTTCTGATAATCTGTTTTTGTACCGAACGAGGCAGGTGATCCCACAGCTCATCTTTGCCCCATGGCGCGTTCACCAAGAACACACCACCATTCACCAAATTGCTTACCATATCTGTCTTTTCCAAAAAGAAAGTCTGGTGACAAGCTACAAAGTTGGCTTTACTAATGAGATAAGGTGACCGGATTTTTTCAGGACCGAACCTTAAGTGAGAAACTGTAAGTGCTCCGGCTTTCTTAGAGTCGTAAACGAAATAACCTTGTGCGTAATTCTCAGTGTTTTCACCAATGATCTTGATTGAATTTTTATTGGCACCAACTGTACCATCTGAACCCAATCCATAAAACAATGCCCTCACAACCTTTGGTGATTCGATATCAAATTCCGGATCGAAAGGAATACTGGTGAAGCTGATATCATCATTGATACCGACAGTAAAATGATTTTTTGGTTTTTCAAGACCCAAATTGTCATACACCGCTTTTACCATTGCCGGAGTGAACTCTTTGGAAGAAAGTCCATAACGGCCACCAATTATTTTTGGAGCTTTTGTCATGGATCCATAACCCTCGTTCATACCTTCCTGAATCGCATTGATCACATCAAGGTACATGGGTTCTCCAGTAGCACCAGATTCTTTGGTCCTATCCAGCACTGCTATTTTTTGGGTAGTGGCAGGTAGGGATTCCATGAACATTTTGATATCAAAAGGTCTGAAAAGCCTTAAATTCAAGAGACCAACTTTTTCCCCTTGTTCCATCATATAATCGATGGTTTGTTGAATGGTTTCACAGGATGAAGCCATTGCAATAATCACTTTTTCTGCTTGGGGGTCTCCGTAATATTCATAAATATGATATTGTCTGCCAGTCAGTTGAGCGAACTTATCCATTTGCTTCTGAACGATACCAGGGCACCTTTGGTAGTACAGGTTAGCTGCTTCCCTGTTTTGAAAGAAAACATCGGGGTTTTGTGCCGTACCTCTGATAACAGGACGGTCAGGTGAAAGAGCTCTTTCCCTGTGAGCTTTTATGAGATCAGCATCTATCATTTGGTGCATGATCTCATTAGGGATCAACTCAATTTTTGATACTTCATGAGATGTACGGAAACCATCGAAGAAATGAAGAAAAGGTATCCTTGATTCAAGCGTAGCTGCCTGAGCGATTAATACAAAGTCCATTACTTCTTGCACGTTGGCCGATGCCAAAAAGGCAAAGCCGGTTGTACGGGCTGACATCACATCACTATGATCGCCAAAGATAGACAACGCATGAGTGGCTAGTGCTCTTGCCGAAATGTTAAAGACAGTAGGAGTTAATTCACCTGCAATCTTAAACATATTTGGAATTTTCAAAAGCAAACCTTGTGAAGCAGTAAATGTGGTGGTTAATGAACCAGCTTGCAAAGCACCGTGAACAGCACCAGCAGCCCCCCCTTCACTCTGCATCTCGCACACGGAAGGAATGTTGCCCCATATATTCTTTATACCTTTTGCCGACCATTCATCGGCCCATTCGCCCATATTAGAGGAAGGAGTAATAGGATATATTGCACACACTTCATTCACCCGGTAAGCAACATACGCCGCAGCCTCGTTGCCATCAATTGTTGCATATATTTTCTCTTTCATCTGAAACTTTTAAATAAATAATGAATAAAATCTATAATATTATTGAATTCTTTTTTTAAGATAATCGTCGTACCCCATTTCGAACAACCTTTGAATATACTTTCCAATCACATCAAATTCCAGGTTGACCCGATCCCCAGCTTTTAAATTCTTGAAGTTGGTCACTTCGATGGTGTGAGGAATTATTGTAACCCGAAATCTTCCGGGCTTCACATTAAAAACAGTAAGACTTACCCCATTGATGGTGATCGATCCCTTTTCAACCAAGAAATTGCCAACAGTAGGATCATATGAGAAATCATACAACCAACTACCTTCCAGTTCTTTTACTTCTTCACAAATCCCAACCTGATCGACATGGCCCTGCACGATATGGCCATCAAAACGGGAATTTACTGACATGCATCTTTCAAGATTGATCAAGCTGCCAGGTTTTTGATCTCCCAGGTTTGTTTTTTTAAGTGTTTCCTCCACAGCAGTTACGGAATAACTGTTATTTTTTATTTCGGTGACTGTTAAACAAACACCGTTATGCGATACACTTTGATTAACAAATAATTCATTTACAAATGGGGCTTCCATCCAAAAGATGAAGTTGGTTCCTTCCTTTTTTAAATCCTTAACTAAACCGGTGGCTTCAACAATTCCTGTAAACATTTGTGCTGTTCTTTTTAAGTTCCTGAAATATTATTTCGAATATCAACGAATAATTTTCCAAGATGTGGTAAAAATACTTATCCTGCAAGGTAAATAATATGATATTGGTCAGTTTTGACATGGATTATTACTTATGGCTGGATACTAGGATTAGTATCGGACTTTTAATATATTCCATTTATCATTTTACCATCACTTTAATTTATATTTTCAATATTTAATTTCTATTAAATAGCTATTTTATCAATTTATTTAATCAATATCAATCTTCCATTATTTTGATTTGATCAAAAAATGATGCAACATTTAGAATACTTCTAAATTACCTATAATGCCGATATTTCTAATAATTATCATTGTTCATCATTCTTAAAAAATATAATTTTGGTCAGTTGCCCGGAAGTATGGATTTCCGGAAAAAAATATTTTAATATTAATTATAAGGAGGTATATTATGGCTTTAAAAATCACGGATGATTGCATCAATTGTGGAGCATGCGAAAGTGAATGTCCCAATACAGCAATATATGAAGGCGGAACGCCATGGACATATGAAGATGGTACAAATTTGACAGGTGAAATCTCAGTAGGAGGCACAATGGTAGATGCTTCTGATGAATTACAACCTTTATCAGATGACTTCTTCTTTATTGTCCCTGCTAAATGCTCCGAATGTGTGGGATTCCATGAAGAACCACAGTGTGCATCAGTTTGTCCCGAAGATTGTTGTGTCCCTGATCCTGATCATCAGGAATCCGAAGGGGAACTTCAGGCAAAAGCAGACTGGTTACATGCTTAAAAGATTAAGTACAGTTGCTGAAAGCCGGGTTTTCCCGGCTTTTTTTTTGATATATTTGTATGCTTTATTATCTGAAGATATATATTGAAATTGTTTATTACTAAATTTTTATCTCGTAACGAAATCGGGTAAATCACGTTCGTACATACAAATGCTATATTTTTATGCCGGAAGACTTTCTAAAAAAACTTTTTGATGTACATAATAATGCTGAAAGGCTACCAAACAGGACAGCAATTTGTAATTTCACTGATGCACTGCTCCAATTGTTATTCCCACAGCTTGCCGAACAGACTTTTGGTTCTCAATTAGAACTGGAAATATATTATAAGGAGTTATATGACAAGCTGGTGGGAATCTTGGCACGTATGAATAACCGTCTTGAGGATTCTCCTACCGTGATTGCCGAAAGATTTATGAGTGAATTGCCAACCATTCATACTACTTTACAAAACGATGCCACAGCCATTGCAAGTGGGGACCCCGCTGCAGTAAGTGTTAATCAGGTAATTCGAACTTATCCTGGTTTTTTTGCTATCGCGCATTATCGCATTGCTCATGCCTTTACTAGATTAAATGTACCACTTCTCCCACGTATTCTCTCAGAATACGCCCATACCCGAACAGGCATTGACATTCATCCCGGAGCATCCATAGGAGCAAACTTCTGCATTGATCATGGTACTGGAATTGTTATTGGTGAAACGACCATTGTAGGAAATAATGTAAAAATTTACCAGGGGGTAACTTTGGGAGCATTAAGTGTGGCTAAAGAAATGGCTAAGCTGAAAAGACACCCCACCATAGAAGATCATGTGGTGATATATGCTGGTGCCACTATATTGGGAGGCAATACAGTGATTGGCAGTCACAGTATAATTGGTGGAAATGTTTGGCTAACCGAAAGTGTACCCGCTTATTCCAGAGTATATCATAAACCTCAAATCAAGGTACGCATAGAGGACGAGCCACCAGATCTTATTAATTTTTCTATTTAATATAAATACATTTTTTATATCACAATTAATATAAACTAAAATGAAAGCTGAAAATATACTATACACTATTGGTAATACACCAACAATTAAAATCAACCGCTTATTCGACAGTGGCGAGGTCTGGATAAAAATGGAGAAAGCGAATCCAGGAGGAAGTATTAAGGACCGCATAGCACTGTCAATGATAGAAGATGCTGAGGCCAAAGGGATTCTTAATTCAGAGAGTATTATCATTGAACCTACTTCAGGCAATACAGGTGTTGGTCTTGCTATGGTAGCAGCCGTAAAAGGTTACAAATTAGTACTGGTAATGCCGGAATCAATGTCGATCGAAAGGAGAAGACTGATGTCGCTGTATGGTGCGCAACTGGAACTTACACCTCGTGATAAGGGTATGCCCGGGGCAATAGCCAAGGCTAATGAATTGGTAAATAGTATGCCGAATGCCTGGATGCCCATGCAGTTTGACAATGAAGCCAACACTAGAGTTCACTATGAGAAAACAGCGCATGAAATTTTAGAAGACTTTCCGGAAGGATTTGATTATCTCATTACAGGTGTAGGAACAGGTGGTCATATTACCGGAGTAGCAAAGTTATTAAAGGCTAAATTTCCAAATATCAAAGTATTTGCTGTAGAACCGGCTAATTCCCCGGTTATAAGTGGCGGAGACCCCGGACCACATCCTCTGCAGGGAATTGGTGCAGGTTTTATACCCAAAATTCTGGACATGAACCTAATCGATGGCACTATTCAGGTAGATGGAAGTGATGCTTTTGATTATGCACGAAGGGCAGCCAGAGAAGAAGGCATGTTTGTTGGGATTTCATCTGGTGCTGTTTTGTCGGCTGTAGCCCAAAAGCTTCCAGAATTAAATAAAGATGCCAGGATTCTTACCTTTAGTTATGATACAGGGGAAAGATATCTATCGGTAGAGGGATTGTTTATTTAATTAGTGAAATACGACTTACAAATGGTTCAAAAGATTATGAATTGACATGTGAGAACCGGAGCATACGGGATCATAAATGATTTATGCACCTGATTTCTTAGAAAAAATAAATCCTAATTCACCTTGATAAATTGGAACCACTTTTTGAAATAATAAATACATGACCATGTTTATGGAACCCATGAAAATATCAAATGCCGGAAACGAAACGGAATTTCTGTTTTGTTTTGACAAGTCTTCAAAAACATTGGTAATAGACTGTAAGGGGGAAAAAATAGACCATTCGAGAGTTTCGGCTCATTTTTGTAGAAAGTACGGGGTCAATCCCGTGAACCTTCTATATTTTGCCAATAATAATGAGGGGCAATGGGAATTATACCAATTCATGGCCTTTTACAACAACAAATGCCCGGTATACAAGAAAGAGCCTGCAAGTTGGGACGATTTTTCGTTTATATTATGATTGTTGATATTTGCAATGCGGGGATATAGCGCAGTGTGTCCCCGCTCCTACCAGAAGCGTCATTATACCAACCATGCCGCTTCTGCTTTTTTATAAATCCAAGATACCTTAAACAACCTTTTTTTGACAATTGTAAAAATCCCACGGCTGTACTTGATGTTACATTTTGCCTTGATCAAGCTTTCTATATTAAGAAGCATTTTCGATTAATTGCACTACCCGGGCCGCTTCTTCCGGTTTTACGGCAAGTTCTTTTCCATTTTTCACGGCCTGATATAAATTATCATAAAAGGCAAGATAATTTCCAGGAACGGTTTCCACTTTTCCTTGGTAGTGTAATCCATTGATTTCTGTATTCAGTTCACCCCAGTTTTTCGGGTCTTCCACTCCCCAATTCAGTCCATCGGGTTGAAGATTATCTTTCAGATCCTGCTCCTGTGGATCAATGCCATATTTAATGAAGGAGCCTTTATGACCATGTAATACGTATCGTGGGCCATGTTGTCGCACCAGGTAACTTGATTTTAGTGAAACACGCAATTTCTTATAATCTAAAAATATATTATAAAAATCGATCACTTTCCCTCCTTTTCGTTGAATCCGGCAATCCGTGTGAACAGCTTGAGGTTCGCCAAACAATACCAATGCCTGATCTATCATATGAGATCCCAGGTTATACAACAACCCTGAGCCCGGGTCATTATTTTCCTTCCAGGTGTTTTCCTCTATATATGGTCGGTACCTATCATAACGGGCTTCAAATTCTACCAAATCACCTAGGACATTCGACTCTACAATTTTCTTTACTGTCAAAAAATCCCCATCCCACCGTCTGTTTTGAAAAACTGTCAAAATTCTGCGATGTTGTTTGGCTAGTTTTATTAACTCTTGTGCTTCTGCAAAAGTAGTGGTCATTGGTTTTTCCAATACCACATGTTTCCCGGCTTCAATCATCATTTTAGCAAAAGGGAAATGGGTAACATTGGGTGTGTTTATAATGACTAACTCAATATCAGGATCATAGGCAATAGAATGGACATCCTTTTCTATCTGCACATATGGATATTTAATGACAGACCTTCCTGAATTCCTTTCCAGAATACTTTTTAACCTGAATTCGGAATGTACGTGTAGCAAGGGTGCATGAAAAACCTCTCCTGACATTCCATAAGAAAGAAGGGCTGTATTGATCATGTTTATTACTTTTCTGACAAATCTATTCCCACCCCGATAGATACAATACCTTCCAGGGAATCGAGTCGCATGTTTTGTTCAATCTGAATCTGATAACTCCCTTCTGTAAGTAAAAAATCCTTCAATAACAGGAATTTATTAGTGTATATGCCACCAAGGCTACTGCCATAAGGTTTGCCTGTCTTGGGATCAAAGAGAATATTATTTACCATATCGGTTTTTAAAATATTGCCCAAAGAGTCTTTGATGAAGTAGGTGATGTAAAGATTATGAAACGGATAATCAGCAGTATTCCTCACTGCAAGATTAAGATCATAGGTATTTTCCGGTTGAATCAGCTGAACATTAAAATTGACCACAGAATCGGCAATCCATGTTCTATTGGCAATGTCCATACTTTTTTCATAGACTGATGAGGTATCGCAACCGAAAAAAGCACTTACCAATACAATCAATGCCAGTTGTTTCATAATGTATCACAATAATTTTTATATTCAAAAAATCGAACCATTTTACCAAAGATCAGCAATCAAAAGCTAAACCTTATTTGGTGGATTATTATTCGGCCCTTTTCTCTTTTTATTTCGTTTCTTTTTCCTTTTTTTTGCCTTATTCGAAAACTTTTTATCCAGTTGCTCGAGATCACTATTGATTGCTAATGTTGATACTTCTATCTGGTCATTCAGGAGGTCCACTGGTTTTTCCCCTTTCAAATTCATAGCCAGTATTTCTTTTACCCGATCAACCGTTAACTGGTGCCATGTATTTTCAGTACCGTAAGCAAACCACATAATCTTCCTGAAAATATCTGTTTTTTGCAATGAGGCATTCCCTTTCTCAGTTTGCAATGATGCTTCCAGAATCGGAATCTCCTCCAGAGCTTCCATGTAGGTTTCCAACTCATAATTGAGACAGCATTTCAACCTTCCGCATTGACCGGATAACTTTGCTGGATTTAATGAAAGATTTTGATATCTGGCTGCTGCTGTTGATACGCTCTTGAAATCAGTGAGCCAGGTAGAACAACACAATTCCCGACCACAAGAACCAATCCCTCCTAACCGGCCTGCTTCCTGTCGCAAGCTAATCTGACGCATTTCTACCCTGATCTTAAATTCACCGGCAAGCATCTTGATGAGTTCCCGAAAATCGACCCGATCGTCAGCCGAATAGTAAAAAGTAGCCTTGGTATTATCAGCCTGATACTCGACATCTGAGAGTTTCATGTCGAGCTTTTGATCGTTGATAATTGTGCGTGTCCTGTATAACGTTGGCAGTTCCCTTTTTTTTACTTCTTCAAGTTTTTCCAGGTCTTTTGTATTGGCTACGCGATAAATTTTTCTGATATTTTCATCTTCTGTTACCCCTTTCTTTTTCATTTGCAGCCTAACCAATTCCCCCTGCAAAGAAACGTAGCCAATGTGATGCCCATTGGGAACATCTACCACTACGGGGTCTCCGGTCAATAAGGTGAGGTTATCTTCATTGCGAAAATATTCCTTTCTACCCCCCTTAAATTTTATCTCTACTATATTATATCTATCTGAAACTGATAAGTCCATTCCGGACAACCAGTCGAATACATTCATTTTATTGCAATCCCCGGTTCCGCAAGAGCCATTGCTTTTGCATCCAGGTACAGCACCACCACCACTTACAGAGGTACTGCACGATGTACATCCTGCCATTCTAAAATATTTAATCTATATAAAATCATTCTCCATCCAATAAAAAAAGATGAAGAACTACCTGATACGTAAAGTTATTGACAATTATGATGAAAAACTAATTTCGGTATTACCCTCATTTTAGGTAAAATTATTTCATCAGCTTTATCAAATCCTGACCAATATCTTTTCGATAATAAACCCCTTCCCATTGAATTTTACCAGCTGTTTTATAGCTTGAATTCAATGCGTCCTGAATATTCTGTGCCATACTGGTAATGGCTAACACCCTTCCACCATCAGTTACTGTCTTTTCATCCTGATTTTTAGTACCAGCATGAAATACGATGCTTTCACTATCTGGTTCTACTCCAGTTATTATTTTGCCTTTTTCGTAAGCATCAGGATAACCACCGGAAACCATTACTACTGTTGTTGCTGTACAAGGGTCTATTTCCAAATCAATGGTGTTGAGCTTTCCGGTGGCAGAAGCCCACATCAACTCAGCAAAATCATTTTTTATCCTGGGAATAACCACTTGTGTTTCAGGATCACCCATTCTTACATTATATTCTATAACAAATGGATTTCCATTCACATTCATTAAACCTATAAATATAAAGCCCTTGTAGTCTATCTTATCTATATTCAGCCCTTTTATAGTTGGAATTACTACTTGTGATTCCACCTTCTTCATAAAAGCTTCATCAGCAAATGGCACCGGACTTACTGCACCCATTCCACCTGTATTAGGACCTGTGTCCTTTTCACCAATGCGTTTGTAATCTTTTGCTTCCGGAAGAATTTTATAATTTGTGCCATCAGTCAATACAAACACGGATAATTCGATACCATCCAAAAATTCCTCGATCACCACCTTTGTTGATGCATTACCAAATCGTTGGTTGATAAGCATGTCCTGAAGATTATGCTCAGCTTCTTCTTTCGTGGAGCAAATAATTACTCCTTTTCCTGCTGCCAGACCATCAGCTTTGAGTACATATGGTGCCTTGAATTCATTCAGGTAAGCCAAACCCTCTGATAAGGTGTCCTTTGAGAATGTTTTAGACCTCGCTGCGGGTATTTGATGATCTACCATAAAACGCTTGGCGAAATCTTTGCTACCTTCCAACATGGCACCTTGTTTGGATGGGCCTACTATAGGAGTAGATTTTAAATCAGGGTGTGCCCTAAAATAGTCAACTAATCCTTCTACCAATGGGGCTTCAGGGCCTATTATTAATAATTCTATGTGTTTTTCTAGCACAAATGATCCAACTTTTCGAAAGTCAGAAACATTAATGGGTACATTATTGGCTATTTCTTGAGTTCCTGCATTTCCGGGAGCTACAAATATGGTATGTTCACCTTTACTTTTTTTCAGCTTCCATACCATTGCATGTTCACGCCCACCGGAACCTATAACCAGAATATTCATTGTTTATAATTTTAAGATAAATGATGAAGAAACAATCATCACAAATAAAAAACGAGAATTTCTTCCCGTTATATAATTTCAAAAAGATCACAAATAAATTAATTGGCAAATTCTGACAAGAATTTAATTCTCATCAACCTTAACTCTTCTTCAGAGTATTCATCGCCACCCAATTCTTGTATAGCAACCTGGATACTATCGGTTTTAGCACTCATAAAATATTCATAAATCTCATCTTGCCTTTCCTTGTCCAGTAATTGATTAATATAATAATCAAGGTTTAATTTGGTGCCTGAATAGCAAATATGTTCTATCTCCTCAATTAGTTCACTGAAAGAAATATCCTTAGCTTCCGCAATTCCTTCCAGATCCACTTTTCTATCAATTTGTTGAATGATATAAATTTTAACTTTTGAACGATTGACAGAAGATTTAACTACTACATCGGAAGCGGTCACTATATCATTTTCTTCAACATATTTATTGATCATGTCCAGGAAAGGTTTACCGAATTTAGTAACCTTGCCCATTCCTACTCCATTTATTTGGGCAAGCTCTTCCCGGGTAGTGGGATAGATAGTGGCCATTTCCTCTAATGAGGGATCCTGAAATATCACATAAGGCGGCAGGTTCTTTTCTTTGGCCACTTTCTTACGCAATGATTTCAGCATATCAAACAAAGCAGCATCGTAAGCATTGGCAGGTACAGCTTCTTTTTCAGCGTTTTCCTCTGAACTTACAGCATCGAATTCATGATTCAATGATAACTGGATAGAATGAGGTTCTTCTAAGAAACGATCTCCTTTTTCCGTGATTTTTAATACGCCGATCGATTCAATATCCTTCTCAAGATACTCATACAATAATGCCTGGCGAATAACAGAGCCCCAAAAATCGTCATTTTCAGTCTTTCCTTTTCCATATACTTCCAGTTTATCATGGCTGTATTCCTTGATAAATTGGTTCTGGGAACCCCTGATTACATCAACAAGATAATTAATCCCAAATTGTTCTTCTGTTTGAAGCACGGCTTGTAAAGCAGTCAATAGGCTGTTTTTACCTTCAAATTTTTCTTTAGGTTTCATACAATTATCACAAAATCCGCAATCTTTTTCATAATGTTCTCCAAAATAATGCAACAACTGACGTCTTCTACAGACGGAGGATTCAGCGTATGCTGACATTTCATATAAGAGTACTTTTGCATTGTCTCTTTCAGAAACTGATTTATCCTTATTAAACTTTTCTAACTTTAATATATCGCTATAACTATAGAATAGGATACAATTACCTTCCAAACCATCCCTTCCAGCACGCCCTGTTTCCTGATAATAAC
>JAEWLI010000125.1 GCA_023393375.1 Bacteroidota bacterium | reverse complement strand
AGCCCGGGCAATATTAGCTGATCCGGCGATATTGATTCTTGATGAGGCTACATCCAACCTGGATACAGAAAGCGAAAGTCTGATCCAAAAGAGTTTGAAAACGCTGATGCAAGGTAGGACGACTATCGTGATTGCACACCGGTTGAGCACCATCCGGCAGGCAGATCAGATCCTGGTAATAGAGAATGGCAGGATTGCTGAACGAGGTAAACATGAGGAATTGATTTCGCAAGAGGGCAGGTATTATCAGTTGTATACTTATCAGGCGAAAATTTAGCAGAAAAATATCTGATTGTTTTATAGGAAATGAGCAGCAACAGTTGTTTCAATGACAGCACATTATAGCAGCCACACCTTCAAGGTTTTGAAAACCTTGAAGAAGTCGTCTCGTCGAATTAGTATCAATTTCCTAACATCACATTTTTCCTTTTCTCCTAAATTTAATTCTGGAGTACATTGATGAAATGCTACAAAATCCTCTTTGCTTCCAAACCATTGAAGAACCATGCATCTGTTTATTTTTGTAGGTTTATCCGATATTATTGTTTTGTAAGAACTGTATGGCCAATCCTCAATTGAGTTGCAAAAGTTATGATGTACAGGATTATAGTGGATGTAATGAATGATTTTTGTCCAATACTCATTAGAACTAATTTGTTTTCTCTTAAAACGAGGGATAAAAAGTGAGCCTTTACGATGATACATTTCGTTATATGCTTTAGTGTATCCATTGAAAAAATTGCTAAATGTTTTACTAATAAGACTATCTAAGCTTCGAAACCCTTGGAAATATTGTAGTTGGATCTTATGAATAATTGGGTTTTTAAAAATTCGTTGTTTTATCTTTTCTTCCGGTCTTATTTTAACCATCAAATGAAAATGATTGGGCATTAAACAATAGCATAAAGTATCTGCAACGGGCTCAATATGCTCACTATATTTTTTAAGAAAATACTCGTAATTGTCCTTACATCGAAATAAATTTTCGTTGCCATTGGCATGGTTATAAATATGATAGAACATTTCTGGCTCAAATGGATCATTCATAATGTGAAATGAATATGATCTAAATTAATTGTTTTATAGGAAATGAGCAACAACAGTTATTTCTTTCAACGACAGCACATTATAGCAGCCACACCTTCAAGGTTTTCATAACCTTGAAGGTGTAGTTCTTGAAGGTGTAGTTCTGGTAATTGAGAATGGCAGGATAGCCGAATGAGGAAGGTATGAGGAATTGATTTCGCAAGAGGGCAGGTATCAGTTGTACACTTATCAAGCGAAAATTTAGCAAAAAATATCTGATTGTTTTATAGGAAATGAGCAGCAACAGTTGTTTCAATGACAGCACATTATAGAAGCCACACCTTCAAGGTTTTCAAAACCTTGAAGGTGTAGTTTCACATTAACAAAAAAGAAGCTTCAATTCAGGAAAAAAGAAGCTTCTTTTTTAGAAACGCAGGCTTCTTTTTTTAAAAAGGAAGCTTCTTTTTTAGAAACCATAACCACGTTTTTGGAATGGCGAATCCGTTAACTCAGTTCTCGTACGATCACTCCCTTGTTGAGCAACAATTCACTGATTTTTAAAGACGAAATGCCTTGTACTTCTATTCGCAATATTTTTTCCCAATCTTCAAGGTCAACATTCCATGCAAGCACTTCAGATAATGGATTCAATATTTTTTCAAGGAGTTTTAAATCATCTTTATTGCTAATCGAGGTGCTAAATACTAATATCTCTGTTTTTAGTTCGGTTAATGTATTCATAGGGTTAGGGCTTTTCTTTAATAATTTTGCAGACTTCTGAAACATTCAAAGCCGTTTTTTAAGCTCAAAAATATTAACTTGATGTGACAACCTTATGTCAGCAGATTTGAAAACTTCACATTGATCGGCCTGGAATCAAATTTTATTTGATTACCATTAAGGACACAGTTTATGGATATAGGTTGGAATACGGAAGAAAATTTATTGGGTTTTATAAAATGTGCATGAAAATTTCTACAAAAAAAAGGGCTCTTCAAGTTTTAACATTGTGTTTTGTCTGATTTTCCGAAGGGATCTTTTCTATTCCACCTCATAAGCACTCATATAGCCATTCACTGTGCCCACATAATCCAGAAGTTGGTTATAAAATTTTGAATTTCCCAGGGTTGCTGAATCACCGATCATGACCAGTTTCATTTTAGCACGTGTCATGGCTACATTCATGCGGCGATGATCATTTAAAAACCCGATTTCCCCCCGGCTGTTGGATCGGACCATGCTGATGTATATGATATCCCTTTCCCTTCCCTGAAATGAATCCACGGTATCTATTACCAGTTGAGAAATAACTGGTTGCAACAAAGGATTTTGCTCAACAAATTCTTTCAAAATAACTACCTGCGCTTTATAAGGTGAGATAATGCCTATTTGCAAATTTTCTTCAATAATCCTTTCCGTCCCAATAGTGGATATCAATTGTATCAAATGCCGGATCAATAAATGGGCCTCTTCTTTATTGAAAGTACTTTTGGTTTCAGGATTTACATATTCATTAAATCCACACCCGGCTGTATCAATAAAAAGTATTGGTTGGTCTTCGGGAAATAACAATCTTTGGCTTACACTATCATCAGCAATCAATTCATTCTCATAAAAATAGTTACTTGAAAACCCCATAATGTCTTTGTGCATCCTGTACTGTTTTTGCAGCATTACGGCTATGCCATTCCGAATTACACATTTTTCCATCAAGGTTTGTTCCAGGCCTCCTTTTGCAGCTTCCGGTGACTTAATAGTAGGTGGCAATTGTTTATGATCACCGGCAAATATTACCCTGTCAGCTTTCAGAATTGGAATCCAGGCTGCCGGTTCCAGAGCTTGTGTAGCCTCATCCATAAACAGTGTCGAAAACCGTTTTCCTGACAATAGCTTGTTCGCTGCGCCGGTAAGGGTGCAAGCAACCACTTTAGTTCTGGAGAATAAATCTGTCAGAATATAATGCTCCAACATGTCGGCATCTTTCAGACAGCGGCCAGCTTCTGCAAACAATGCTTTTCTCTGTTCTCTTTCAGCTTGACCGAACTTGCGTTTATATTGAAATGCCAGTCTTCGGAATTCCTCAGCTTGTTTACGCAGTTTCCTGATATCCTTGAAATGATCATGAGCCGCAATCCGTGCATCAACCGTTCGGCTTAGATTTTTCTCTGTTACCCTTGCTGGATGGCCAATTCGGAGTGTTTCCACCCCTGCATCAGTTAGTTTTTCTACCAGTAAGTCAACTGCTGCGTTACTCGCGGAACATGCCAGTACCTGATTCTCGGTATCAATCGTTGCAAGAATAGCCTGGATAAGTGTTGTGGTCTTACCTGTGCCAGGAGGACCATGAATGATGGCCACATCTTTTGCCTGAAGCACCTGATGTAAAGCACGATTTTGACTTTCATTTAAAAATGAATTTGGTTGTTTGGGAAGTTCTATAAAGGATGGTGACTGATATCCCAACACAATTTCCCTTAGTTCAGTAATGCGGCCCTTATCAGCTTTGATCACGGCATTTAAGGCATATTCCATTTCCTTGTAAGAAGCTTCGTCAAACATCAGATCAACACCCAGCTTGCCGTCATCAATCCATTCCGGTAGTTCATCCTGATTCATGGTGATGACCATTGTTTCACCTTTGATGTAATTGATTACACCACCTGCTCCTGCGTTGTCTTCCATTCCTGTATTTGAAAAAAGCCGGATGACATTGCCAGATTGAAAAGAATGAGGTTGTTGTAGGTTTTTTGTCCTGGCGACCTCAATGATCATCCGCTCTCCTGTGCCAATATATGTTTTATCCAACACGACAGGATACCAGGTGACCCCTTCACTTACCTTTTCCTTTAAAGGTGCCGATAGGATTTTCTTTTGATATTGTTCAAAATCGTATTTTTTCTCCAATGAAAGTAAAGCTTTTACATGCTTTAGTTCTTCTATCGAATTCCCCATGCTTCTTTTTTCAAATATGGTAGTAGAACCCAAAGATAGTGGTTTGTTGGTTTTTGTTAAGGATAGGAGGGGAGGGTGATTAATAAATTATATTTTTGAAAAGACATCCCAGACTTATTGAGGGACATCAGACTTGAAAAACCGTAAAACCACACTTAAGATATTTAAATATCATCGGATTAACTTCATAAGAAGTTATCACAATAAATATGGTATTAAAAGTTTTTTAAAAAAATAATCCTATTTTTGGGCTTTATTTTACATTATGGATCAAGAAATCCTGCAACAACTTAAAGAAGACGACAGAAACGCACTTAGGGTATTGTTCGATAAGTATTATGAGCCATTGGTACG
>JAEWLI010000047.1 GCA_023393375.1 Bacteroidota bacterium | reverse complement strand
TTCCCCATGATTGAGAAAGAGGTGAATACTTCACAGGAATTTCTTATATTACCCGAATAATAATTTAAGATTTAGACATATTACCATCTCTTTATTTTTCTGTGCATTTGCTTTTTTTTCATTGTGCATAAATTCCCCATTTTTCTGTAGATAAATTCCCCAATAATTGAACGTTTCTAAGAATGTTTACCTAAAAACTATTTCAATTGTGATATAAAAAAAATGCAAAAGCTAATTATAATTTTATTTAAAATTATTAATTTCCATCAATTATCCTCAAATAATTGAAACATCGAAATTAATTTACAATTTTGATTGAAAATTGATAACATTTCATCAAAATTGCACTTATATCATCAGATCACTGTTGCCTTTTAGTTTCGTGGCAACAATGCAGAGAGGAACTATGACGTAATAACTACTTACCACATATCATGCTTAATTGCATATTTTTTGGAGTTTACAAATAGTTTTAAATAAGAAGACAATGTCTATATCATATAAAAAAACCGTTGTAGTAATACCGGTTTATAAGCAACAACCATCAAAGATTGAGTTATTATCGCTGGCCAAATGTGCCGGGATTCTTAAGGAGTATTCACTAATATTTGTAGCCCCTAAAGGTCTCGATTTGAGCATCTACTATGATCAGCAAATTGATTTTAGTGTTGAATGGTTCGACGACAGGTTTTTTAATGGCGTTTCCGGTTACAATCAGTTATTAATAGCAAAGGAATTTTATTCACGATTTACACAATACGAATATATTTTAATCTATCAGCTTGATGCCCTGATTTTTAAGAATACCCTTCATGAGTGGACAGAAAAAAATTATGATTACATAGGGGCACCCTGGCTGGAATTTCCCATGATAGCTTTTTTTAGCGTGGCGGCACACGTATCCATTCGTCAGGCTTTCAAATTATTAACACACAGAAAGATTAAAAATCCGGTAGGAAATGGTGGCTTGTCACTGAGAAAGGTCAGTTCAGCCCTGATTGCTATAGATGAAAATAAGAAAGTGTTATCGAAATGGAAAGGCAATGAAGATTATTTTTGGTCATACTATGCCACAGTAAACGGTCAACCTTTTTCAAAACCTTCTGTTCAGGAGGCTTTACGATTTTCAATTGAAACCAAACCCCAGAAGGCTTTACAGAGATTAGATCAAGAACTTCCATTTGGGGCGCATGATTGGGAAAGCCATGACAAAGCTTTTTGGAACAGACTTTTATGGGATATCAAATATTTTGATAATATCACAGTTTCAATTGATAAGCCCAAGGTCTCAATTATAACGGTAGCAAAAACCAAGTCAGAGCTAAGCAAAACGTTAGACAGTATAAGGGAAAATGAATATGATAATACGGAGTTGGTGGTCATAAACAGTTCGCCTGATTTAGAGACCCTGGATTTGATGAAAAAGAACCAGGATATCATCAGTAAATGGGCAAAAGGATCTGGCAACATTTATGACGATATGAACAAAGGATTACAAATGTCTACTGGGCAGTATGTTTGGTTCGTAAAAAATGGGGAGAAAATTTATAGTAAAAATGTGCTTACCCGAATCTTTAAGGAAGAATGTCATAGTGATGTATATTATGGTAATTCTATTTTAAAAAATGGTACAAATGGTTCAACTGTTCTGAATAGAATAAAATCACCGACCAATTTAAGCTGGAAGACTTTTCCCTACAATCGCTCTATTAGTCCCGGAGCATTAATCGCCAAACGAGAACTGGTCCCTTTATTTGATTCTAATTATATCTATTCTGCAGAGATTGATTGGCAGATAAAAGTATTGAAAAAAGCCAGTATCATTACGTATACCGGTTTAATTTTAGATGTTTTTGCCGATGAAGAGTGGAATAAAATCGATCTCAAAGATTTTTTATTGGAAAGATACCAGGTTGTAAAAGAAAATTATGGCGTGGCAAGATCATTAGTCAACCAGACATTGGCTTTCTCAAGATTTCTGGGTGATTATTTAAAATACGGAAGGTATATCATGAATTAAAGTCCATTGATATTAGATTTATCAGGCATTTGATTCATCTAGGTGTTGTATATATTAAAAATCGTCCTTAAATTGGCTTCGAAATCCTAAAATATATTTTATGAAGCGTCTGAATCAAACTGCCCTTTCTTTTCTAATATATTGCGTCATCACGTTATTCGTTCATTGTAATATAAAGGCACAAAATACTGAAAATGCGCTTTTATGGAAGATTAGTGGAAAAAGCATTGATAAACCATCCTATCTGTTTGGAACCATCCATTTAATTTGTCCTGAAGATCTGGTGATCAGTGATGCCCTTAAACTTGCTTTTGGTCAAACAGACCAATTAATAATGGAAATTGACTTGAGCGACCCAAAAGTATTGATGGAATTGCAACAAAAATTACTCAATCCGGGTATGTCTAATATCCAAAATCAATTTTCCGAAGAAGACAAAGAATTGGTTGATCAATTTCTGATCAAAGAATACGGTGCAGGATTATCCCAATTTGGTGTATTAAAACCTTTTGGTATACTTTCACTTGTTATTGCAAAACTTGTACCTTGTCCTCAGCCTGCTTCTTACGAGATCAGGTTAGGGGAAATGGCTAAGCAAAATAATATGACTACAGGTGCGCTGGAAACAGTTGATTACCAATTAAACCTTTTTGATAATATGCCACAGGATACAATACTTGACGGAATTACAAATACCATTAAGGAATTTGATAAAATGCAGGCTGAGTTTCAAAAATTGATTGAAGCTTATAAAAATCAGGATTTAGAAAAAATGGGAGAACTGATTGAAGAAAGCAGTAGCATGACAGCCTTTATGGATCAGTTGTTAAATAAAAGGAATAAGGAATGGGTGCCAATAATTGTAGAAATGTTGAATGAAAAATCCTCATTTTTCGCAGTTGGGGCAGGACATTTAGGATCTGACAATGGTTTGGTGAAGCTTTTAAGACAACAAGGATTTACGGTGGAGCCTGTAAAACTAGATTAAATTATATTTCTTAGGTTTTTTCTTGTTCATTTGTTTTTACACCTTCTTTTGAAAACAAATCAATTGCAGCAGCAATCTTATCGGGTTTACCCAATACATAAGCAATATCACTTTTATGAAAAACGGTATCCGCATCCGGTGTATCTATAATCAGGTCTTGGCGCTTAATTGCTAATAATGTTATTCCGAATGTACTTCTCAGAAGTAAAGTTCCAGGTGTTTTACCTACCAAATAAGAATGTTCATTTACTTTTAAAGCCACTATTTCAAGATTCGGAATATCTTTCAAAATTGAGTATCTCAGATTCTCATCCTCTTCTCTGAATATGCCATAATTATCTTCCCTAATCCGTGCAATGGCTGTTTCTATTTGCCTTCGCGTAACCAAATATTTCTTCAAAATCCTCTCAAACAGCTCAATTGCGGTTTCAAATTCCTCTGGTATTACCTGATCAGCACCCAGGTGGTAGAGTTCTTCAATATCATCAACATGTTGGGTACGCACCACTATAAAAGCATGTTTGTTCAAATTACGGATTTTTTCTACCACTCCCATTGAAGTAATCAGATCACCAATGGAAACTACCACAATTTCAGCACTATCTACATGAGCTTTTAATAATATCGGAACATTTAAAGCATCTCCATAAATCACAGGTTCTCCTTTTTGTTGTCTTTTCCGTGCTGTGGCGGGATCAAATACAATGGAAATATACGGCAAATCCATATACCTGGACATAATTGCCAGATTCCTTGACCTGGAATCTTTGCCAATCAATACCAGATGGTTTTTTAATTCGGGTGTATTC
>JAEWLI010000032.1 GCA_023393375.1 Bacteroidota bacterium | reverse complement strand
GACCGTTCATTCCCTTAATGAACCGCAAAGAAGGTTATTGGAGAAATATGTCAGGGAAAATATGTGAATAAAATTTCTATTGACTAATAGTCATCAGGCTAAAGATCGCCACCATTTTATAACAATTTTAATCCATTGTACACCCGGGTAGGTTATGGATGATAATGTACAATATATTGTCTACACAATGATCCATTCCTTTAACGCCAAAGTCTTTTTACCCCAATTTATTCAATGTAATATTTTGGAGTCAAAATAAAATTGTTACTTTACTTTTTAATAAAAAAGAAGGATAAATTTCTGTACTACTTTTCAGATTTAACTTCCAATTTGGAAGTGGATATGGTTCGGTTTAATTTTAAGATGAAAAAAATATAAATTCTATGAGATACATTTACACATTACTTATTACATTCGCAGTCATTTTCACCCTCACAACCCATAGTAACAGCCAAACGCGGTTAACTGAATTTGGGTTGAACAGTGATCAAAGTTCTTCCCCGAGAATTTTTGCCACAATAGGGGGTCGAACAATATTTGTATCCAACAATCAGCACTTTGGTAATGAATTATGGTCCTCCGACGGCACAGATGCAGGCACAAAATTGTTAAAAGATATTTATCCAGGCCCAACAGGAAGTATAAATACATATAGTATTTCTACGAACTATAATTTCATTGTTGAACTCAATGGTTGGTTATACTTCTTTGCTGAGAGTGATAAAGAAATGGGTATTTGGAAAACAGATGGGACACCTGAAAAAACATCATTGCTCGTGAGTATTCCTGGTATATCACCGGAAGGTCTATTTGCTGGTGGATCAAACCTATACTTTTTTAACTTTGATGACCTAAATAGGACACATGTTTGGTCCATAGATGTTCATGATAAAAATGTAAAAAGTTTAGGTAGGGTTAGTGGCACCACCTCCAGAGCGGCTTTATTGAATGATGACCTGATATTTGTGAGTGGCACTAATGTATACAAGTGTAATAATACTTTAGGCATGCATTTGATCGGACATTTTAATTTCAACTCCTATAGTGCTTCTGAACTTGTGTTTACACAGTTTAAAGACGAACTTTATATAGCCTCGGAAGCTTTGGAAAGAAGTTATGACGACCCTAGATTACACTTATATAAGATAAGTGGAGACGAAGTAATACCTGTGGTTTTTGAAGAAGAGTATCTAAAAAACGAATATGGTGAGACGATAGCACAAGGTTATCATTCGCAATTTGGTATTGTTCAAGAAACTTTAGTGGCTACTATATTAAGTACCCAAAACCATCAATATCTTATTTATAAATTTGATGAGACTGAAAAGAATTGGATAAAAATATATGATAATACGAACGAAAACAGAAAAAAGATCTCAAATTTAGCTTCATATGAAAATTTTCTTCTATTTACAGACGTAGATGAAATTAATGGCCATGCTTTACTGAAATTGAATATTGAAACAAATGAAATAACAAAGATCTCAAGTATTGAGAATACTAGTTCTCAATATTTTGGTTGGTATATCAGTCAGATGTGTAGTGATTATATTGAAAAAATCACCGCCAATTATTATTTAATATATAATAAGGTCAATATGGATAATTATGCTATTTCAATTGTGGATGTTTCAACAGGAGAACATCTTCCACTAGGAAATCTCAATTCCTATTTTATTCAAGGCAGCTATTTTAAAATCAAAGACGGGGAAGTGTTTTTTAGTGGCTACTCAGATAAACATGGACAAGAATTGTATGTGACAAACGGAATAGAGACATCCATGATCAACATCAATAAAACCAAAAATGGTTTTTCAGGCGAGATGCTCATCTATAACAATAATACGTTAATGATATCTGACAACACAACCAGAACATTAAATCGTTACGATATTTCCAAAGGCGAGCTATCTCTACTCGTAGACTCAGTAAATATGTATATGGGGTTTAGAAATGAAAGTACAATAGCCATCGATGATAAGAAAGTATATTTTAAGGTGGTGGATAAAAACAACAAAAACCAAATATGGGAAACCGATGGCACAAATGAAGGTACAAAGATATTTTCCGATGTAAGTATTGCAAATTTTTACTCCATGTCATTTAAAGAGCATTTCTATTTCATAAGTAACAATAATCTTTTAAAATCGAATGGCGTGGAAATTGATACCGTATTTAGTACTTCAACTTTTATCAGAGATATTTCATCATCTGACGATAAGCTATTTATTAGTACCACTCAAGGAATATATAGCTATGATGGTTCTGAAAATGAACCAGTAGCATTAGAAACAGGTGATTTATCAGATTATTATCGTCTTTATGCAGGAGAAGATGTCTTGTTTTTTACTGCATACAACCAAAACTATGAGAATGCAATTTATTCCATGACTACAGCAAATGGGGTAACAGAATTAATGGATCAGATTAGTTTAAATAATTCAATTTTTGTAGTAAAGTATGGAAATTCTTATATCTTCCTCGTCGATAATCATCAAACAAACTCAACTCAAGTTGTGCGAACAGATGGCACTAAAAATGGCACCTCTATTCTTAAAACGCTCGATAAAATTGAAACAGGCATTACCTTTACGAATCATAATGATCTCCTCTATTTCTCCTTTTTTGATAATAAATATGGAAGGGAGCTTTGGAAAACAGATGGCACTGCAGCTGGAACTACACTTGTAAAAGATCTATATGAGGGTACGGGTTCCTCTAATCCTGCAGTGTTGACCTCTATCAATGAATATCTTTATTTTACGGCTACTACTCCGGAATATGGACGAGAGGTATATAGAATGAACGCAGAAGGTGAAATAGAAATGGCAGCTGATATTAATCCCGGGCACTACAGTTCCAACCCAAGGTCATTTATGCTGATCGAAGATCAAATTTATTTCACGGCACAAGATGAACTTGGATATCAATTATGGTCCATGCCCTATGCACCAAAAGTTACAAGTACTAAACCTGTTTATCAAAACGCAGCTTTATTATATCCCAATCCAACCGATAACTATTTGTTCATAAACGATCCGGATTATTCAAATTCATCCTTCATTCAAATTCGTGATCTGAGTGGAAAAACATTGAAAGGGGGAATCTATGAAAATGGAAATGGCTTTTATGTGGGCGATTTAAAATATGGCGTATATATCATATCAATTGAGACGACAAAAGGTGAGAGAATCGTTAAACGGTTTATAAAAAGGTAAACATATAAAATATACCAAATGAAAAAAGCGATAGGGTGCTGTCGCTTTTTCATTTTTAGGTAATAATGATGGCATTTCAGATTATATGGAATTCATTTTAAAAAAACAGATACTAATTGATTATATCAACCCCTGATTGCCGGTACTCCTATAACTAGCCAATTTTGACTGAAACATCATGGCCATTCTTTCGGCTCTTACTTTGGCTTCTGCTGCTTTTTCTCCTATAAAATATTGATCAATAGTAGCGTGAAATAACGCTAACCATCTGTCGAAATGTAGTTGATGTATGGGAAGGTTCATATGTTTCATCGATGGGCTACCGCTATAGGTGTTTTCGTCTAACAGAAGCGTTTGCCAGAATCGGTACATGGTCTGAAGATGAGGCTCCCAGTGATCACCTATTCTTTCTTCAAATATATCTTTTAATAAATTGTCCTGTCTTACTTTAGCATAAAATTCATCTACCAACAACTTCACATCAGCCAATTGGCTGATCTCTTTTTTTTTGTTCATATTACAAAATTATTGTAGGTTTTAAGATAAGCAAAGATATGAGGATTTGTTTGGGAAGGGATAGTTTCAATTGATGTTGGGGTGGTAGTTAATTTTAGAAAATCAAATTAGAAAAGAAGGATTACCCCATAATGAAATAATCCTTCTTGTATCTTTTCTACGATGTCATTAAATCGTGTAGTGTTTTTATTGGAGAGCCGGATTATTCAGTAATTCAGCTTGTGGAATAGGGAAAGTCAGTTCATTAGCATCCCAAGCAAAAGAATCTCCGGCATTAAATAGATGGTTTGGCCCTCTGGTAATTGTCTTCTTTAACCTCTTCATAGCCAAATACGATTTACCTTCTCCCCAAAGCTCCACTCTGGTTTGAAAATAAATTTCATCTAGGAGAGCTTCACCACTAAGGTCATCTATGTAGCTATAGTCATCAATTCTTAACTCTAATAATTCCTTAAGTTTATCAATTGCCAATTCATCAGCACCTAATCTAGCGTTAGCCTCAGCATTTAGCAAATACATCTCCTCCAAACGCATGTAAACATAATCAGTTACAATATACCGTTGTCCACCTATCGCCCGATCAGGAGCATAAAATTTATTGATAGGCATCAGATCTTCTTCAGGATCGAATTGACCTTTTCTGACATCATCCTCCCTTATACTATTGTATAGTCCTTCATCAATTGTTTTTGGATCTCCTGCCCATGCATAACTATAAGTAAATAAATCAACTTGTCCCCACCAGGAAATTAGGTCAAGTTCATTATCCAAGGTTAAATCAACACCCCACATCCAACTTGGAGAAGCTACATTGTTAAAACCAGCAATATCCCTATTAATGATACTACCCTCTTCATCAAATAATGCAACTACTTCATTTTCAACTAATAGTCTAAATCTACCGGCAAGAATAATTTCATCCGTTAACCTAACCACTTCTTCAAGATCTTCGTTAGTGCCCCTGGCAGCTAAAGCATAACACAATAATCCTTTTGCCACATCTTGATTAACTTCATTTTTAGCAGACCTGTTAAATCCTTCCAGTAAAGATACTGCCTCATATAAATCTTTAATAATTTGATTATATACTACTTCAGAAGTACTTAATGGTTGTGCTGGAACCTGCGTATCAGTATATAACGGCAATATGGTTTCAGTACCTGAATTATACCCGGTTGAATAAAATTGTGATAAATAAAAATATGCATATGCCCTCATCGCTTTAGCCTGACCCATAATGTATTGCCGGTCAATATCGGTCTGTTCTGCATCATTACCACCTAAAACTTCAATTAAAGAATTGGCACTGAAAATAATTCTGTAATAATACCTCCACGGTTGATATGCGGAATTTAATGTATTGTTTACAGTAGCTTGGAATCTGGCTATATTAGTATACCAACCATAATTGGTTCCGGCTAGTACCATGTCAGACACAATCATATCACTAAAAATATCATATCCTTTCTGCCCGAAGTCATCATGACCAGTAGTACCTCCGGTCCCGGTAATATACATGGTAGAATATAAACCAGCTGTGAAACCATTCCATACAGAAGGGTCAGATTCTGCAGCTTCTGCAATTTGTTCTGGGGATAAACGTCTGGTAGGTTCTTCATCAAGGAACCCCTCCCCGCAGTTACTCATTATAAATAAAAGAGCAATTACACTAAATATATATAATTTATTTTTCATGTCAATAAATTTAAATTCTGATTCTTAAACCTGCTGATAAAGAAGATAAAGGGGAATATTGATACCTGGTTTGGCTATCATCTTCATTTGATGATCCAGCTTCTGCAGTGGCTGGATTAAATCCACGCCTAAAAGTATTAACCCAAAGATTGTCACCTTTTATCCATACACTAGCACCAGTCAAACCCATTCTATTAATTAAGGAATTAGGAATACTGTAACTTAGGCTTACGTTATTCAGTATCAGGTAATTGGCCTTTGTTAAGAATCGGGTTGAGGAAGAATTAACTCCCAGATCCAAATTGTTGGATAGTCTTGGCACATCTGTAACATCTCCTTCATTTTCCCATCTGTTTAAGATATCCTGATGCCAGTTATTACCTCCAATTCTTGTATTGCTCATTAAAGAAGCATAACTGTAATCGTAAGCATATCCCCCAAAACTATATAACATCTGAACACTTAAGTCAAATCCTTTGAAACCTGCCCTTAAATTAAATGCACCCCTTACATCAGGTATAGCTGATTTTCCTACAAATTTTTGAGTTGCATCAGCATAGGTTTTAGTTGTAGTTGATTTAATAGCTGATTCACTTATTCCTGGATTATTAGCTAAATAGTCAGTTAAGCTGCCAATTCTTTCATCTTCATCAACAATATCATTATTATTTTCATCATAATAATAAACATTCCACATAGCACGACCATCCACAGGATCTACTCCTGCCCATTCCCTTAAATAAAAATCGAATATAGAATGACCTTCTGACCAGCCAAACGGAGATTGGACATCTATTGCTTTGGGTTGATTAGTCATTGGATCAATAGGCATTTTGCTGATCTTGTTGCTAAACATCTCACCATTAATGTTCAGGCTCAATCGATAATCATCACCTGAAATGATATTTCCTGTCAGATCAAATTCCAACCCACTATTGCGCAGACTACCAGCGTTTTGAGTAAGTATCGCATATCCCTTAGAAGGTGCTTGTCTAACATCAAAAATTAAGTCATCAGTATTTTTAGAATAATAATCTATAGCACCTTCCAGGAATCTTCCAAGTTGGAATTCAATACCAGTTTGGAACATTTTTGAAGTTTCCCAAGTTAAATCGGGGTTGCCTCTGGAATAAAATGAAAATGCAGGATTTTTATTTAGATTATTGATATTATAAAGGTCATAACCAGGATAATAACCAACACCAGCCTGATCACCAATCAATCCATAGCTCGCTTTGATTTTCAATGATTCAAAAATGGTCATATTATCCATAAAACTTTCATTTGATATTAACCAGGCAGCTCCAACAGAACCAAATGTGCCCCATTTATGATCACGAAACCTGGAAGATCCATCCCTTCTAATAGTACCAGACAAAAAATATGTTTTATTAAAATCATAGTTGACTTGGCCAAAATAACTTTCCAATGCATAAGCATCAGTGTACGCAGAATTAGGATTACTTACTACAGCATTGTTTAAATCCAATAAATTGGGATCGACTAAATTATATCCTGAGGCGATAAGCATACTTCTTTCCCACCTGCTTGCTTCATGTGCTGCAATAGCTTCAAAACCATGGTCACCTATGGTCCGGCTAAATCTTAACAGATTAAGAAAATTATAATTAAACAATTCGCTACTCTCAATATAAATAGCACCGTTCTGAGATGCAGAACCTCCGTAAAATTTATTTCCACGGTCTACGTATTTATTCTGATAATATTGTGCACCTAAAAGATTCTCAAAGGTTAATCCTTCGAATAAAGTAACATTCAGGCTGGCATTTCCATTTAGTTCGTTACGATTGTCCCTCCTTATATCATAAGTAGCATCGGAAATTGAATTGGTCAAACCACCAAATCCTCTAGAAAAACCAGGTCTGTCACCATAATCAAATTGATAACCCCCAAAAATAGGATCAATAATAAATTCACCTTCTGCATCTCTCATGAATAAAGGATAAATCGGTGGTATATTATCAACAAACCAGAATATGCTACCGGAATCTTCACTTTGTCCATTCGTATTTTTTTCACTTCTGGCATAGTTCAGACTCACACCTCCATTCAACCATTTAGTAATTTCTTGATTCACGCTCAATCTGGCAGACAAACGTTCGTAATCAGAATTGATTATATATCCCTTATCATTCAAATATCCAAATGATGTATAATAACTGGTTCTTTCTGAAGAACCGCCAAATTTTATATTAGCTTCTCTGCGTTCAGAGCTTTGAAAACCATAATCTTCCCAATCTTCTGGGTCATACTTACGTGTAACATCAGATCTTACCATTTTTGTTGCCGGATCGATTAATTCAGCAGCAGTTGCCACGTTCCACAAATTAAAACCTGGTGCTATACCAGCACTTGAAAACAACCTAGTATTAGCGCGTTCAACAGGATCAGCACTTCCTAGTCCAATTCCTTCATTATAAATAGCTTCCCAACTCAGTCCAATATATTGTTCCGGAGACTTAATGGTGTTGTATCTAGGAATTAAAGCCATATTAGTTCCCATATTTACATCTATGTCAATATATGATTTCTGGCCTTTACCACTATAAGTTGTGATTAGAATAACGCCATTAGCACCTCTTGAACCATAAATTGCTGTTGCTGCAGCATCTTTTAACACGGTCGTAGAAGCAATGTCAGCAGTATTTATCGAACTGATACTTCCAGTAAATGGGACTCCATCAACCACATAAAGAG
>JAEWLI010000197.1 GCA_023393375.1 Bacteroidota bacterium | reverse complement strand
ATCTGGACAAACCTTATCATTCGGTTTCCAATCCTGAAAACATGTTCTTTAGTTCACCCATTAGCTTATTCATCCAATTAAATACTGCCATTAACTACAGCGTTAGCGAATATATAGACCTTTCTTTATCAGCCAATTTTTCACATATTTCCAATGGAAGTATAAAAAAACCCAACAGGGGCATTAATTTTCCTACTTTGGCAATGGGATTAAACTATAAATTAAATAAGACCGAGTTTGTAAAACGGAACCGACAATTGAGCAAGGAGGAAATCCATGGGAAACTCTGGCGGGTTTATACCGGTATTTCTACTTCTTTCAAATCCGATTATCATGGGAATGAGTTTCAGGTCCATGGTTTGGAAATAATGGTCGGACGAATAGTGAGTAGGGTGAGTGCATTAAATATTGGTGTGGATATTAGCCATGACCGCTCATTAATCACCCCGGTATTTTATTCAGAAGATATTCAATACCGGCCTACTTTCGTATCGGCCATCCTTACGCATGAATTGCTTTTAGGGCGGTTTTACCTCGACCAAAGCTTTGGTGTGTATTGCACAAAACCTACTTCTGAGACTTTTCCGGTCTATCAGAAGATTGGATTCGGATTTATACCGATCAGAAATATCAGTTTGGGCATCACTTTGAAAGCACATAAAATTTCAGCTGAGTATTTAGGGGTTAAATTGGGTGTGAGGATGTAAAATCAGTTTATTTTATCTGCCAATCCTGACACAAATTGAAAGATTTACCAGATTTCATTTGTCTCATAGAAGAATTCTTTAATATTGCCACAAGTTATCATGAATAAACTTCAGTCTAATTTTCATCTATGAAAACTATTGTATATTTCTTTGCTATTTTCTTGATCATCTCAGCCTGTCAGAACAATGAGTTAACTATTTTCCGACCTGATCATCCTAATATCCGATATTCAGGTCGTTTGGTTTGGGAAAATGAAAAACCGGTTTTAATAAGTTCGGCTTCATTTGTAGAATTATCCTTTTCCGGAGATTCCTGCATCATTAAGATGCAGAATCAAAACCCCGATGGCCTTCACAATTATATTTCAATGGAATTGGATGGGGAATATCTTGGAAGGATGAAAATAGAAGGCGATGATATGCAGGAATACACAATCACTGCGACAAAGCCTGATTCCCACCATCATCTCAAAATATTTAAAGAAACAGAAGCTCAGAATGGCCAAGTCATTTTTGGTGGTGTGAAATGTAACTCATTGAATGAACTGCCTTCCCTTCCCGGGAAGAAAATAGAATTCATTGGAAATTCCATTACCTGCGGAATGGGTGCAGACCTGGAGACAATCCCTTGTGATGCCGGTGTTTGGTACGATCAGCACAATGCATATTTGGCTTATGGCCCGCGTGTAGCCAGAACACTTGATGCACAATTTATTCTAAGTTCGGTATCTGGCATCGGTATTTATAGAAACTGGAACAGCAACGGCCCTGTGATGCCGGATGTTTACGAAAACACCTATTTGGATACCAATTCATCCATTAAATGGGACTTTGACAAATTTATGCCTGACTTGGTAAGTATTTGTTTGGGTACCAATGATTTTTCTGATGGTGACGGCATCAACGAACGTTTACCTTTTGATTCGGCCAATTATGTTTCCAGGTATATTTCGTTTCTTAAGGATATACATCAGAAATATCCAAAGGCACAGGTTTGTTTGCTTTCAAGCCCGATGCTCTCCGGTGAAAAGGCCGATTTATTAGCGTCCTGTCTTAATTCCATAAAAGAATATTTGGCAGCAAATGATCCGGAAATGAAACCTATCGCTGTTTATCATTTCCAAACCGTGGTTCCCCATGGTTGTGGGTATCATCCGGATATCGATGATCATGCGGCTATGGCTGAAGAATTATTACCTTTTTATAAGGAAGTAATGGGTTGGTAAAAAACCGGACGCAATGGTTTTCTACCCGATTATTCACTATTTCTGTCTTGTAAAATTCTCATGATCAAGAGCAGATAACTTTCTGTAAATTTTTCTGTTCATTTATAAAAAGAAAATTATGACAGCTACATTATTCACACCGTTAAAACATGTCGCTCATGCTGTTGGAAGAGGGCTGGTGGCGGGTTTAGCAGGGACTATTGCCATAACTGTTTCACAAATGATTGAAATGCAGATCACCAAAAGGGGTTTGAGCAATGCTCCGGTGAAAGTAGGAGGGGATGTATTGGGAGTGGAGCCCAAAGGCTTGGCAGAACAGGAAAAAGAAAAACACCAGTCAGAATCCGGAAAATCATCAGAGGTTACCAAAGAACAAGTGGAAACCAATGAACAAAGATTCAGCCAATTGATGCATTATGGATATGGATCTGGTTGGGGTGTAGCCAGAGGCGCATTGGATCTGGCTGGTGTTCGGGACTTGCCCGCATCGATCCTTCATTTTGGAGCTATCTGGGGTACTGCATTGGTGATGTTGCCTGCTGCCGGAGCATCAGAGCCTGTTACCAAATGGACTCCGCAACAAATTGCCATTGATATTGTACACCATGCGGTATATGCAATAGCCGCTGGTGTGGTATATGATGGAATGGTCAAGGCTGGAAAGTAAGGCCAGATTGATGTTTGTGAAGATGGGGGAGTTGGTGAGTTGTAAACAAGTGGTGCTTGCAGGAATACTGGCTTCTTTGATTTTTTCTCACAGATTTCACAGATGATCACAGATAAATATCCAATCTGCTGTGTTAAACAATGTCGTGAAATTTCCCCTTATCACACCTATAATAATTTTATGAGAGGCAATTATGTCTCACGGATAGCTCACATTATCACAGATAAAATAACCTATCGGTGTAAATCAGTGCTATCTGTGAGCATTTCAAACCGTCATTAATCGTTATAAAAACTTCCCTTTTTCCTGAAAGCTGCTGAAAGTGCTGCAGGGATATTTGCTTCTTCGGCTATAAGTTTTGCATTCATCTCCTGAACCTGTGCAAGCATTTCCTGTTCAAGGGCTACAGCCATGGCACGCCTTTTTTCTGCTTTGGCATTGGCAACTTTCAAATCAGCCATTGCCTGGTCAATTTGAAGTATAGCACCAATATTCTGACCTACATGAATGTCTGCAATGTCAATAGAAAGGATTTCAAATGCTGTTCCTGCATCAAGGCCATTTGCTAAAACGGTTTTCGAAATCTCTTCAGGTTTTTCCAATACTTCCAGATACCGGTGAGCCGCTCCAATTCTTGAAATAATGCCCTGACCTACACGGGCTTTTATGGTTTCTTCCCCGGCTCCACCTACCAAACGTTGAATATTGGTACGAACTGTTACACGGGCTTCGGCAATTAACTGGATACCATCTACCGATACGGCGGTAATAGAAGGGACAATAATAATATAAGGTTTTACAGACACCTGCACTGCCTGAAGCACATCCCTGCCCGCAAGATCAATTGCAGTAGCCTGCTTGAAATTCATATTCAGATTGGCTTTATCGGCAACGATCAGGGCTTTGATCACCTTTTCGAGATTTCCCTGTGCAAGATAATGTGTTTCCAACTGCTGTGAGTCTACATCTTTAATTCCTGCCTTGGTTGCTAAAATCAATGACTTAACAATCAGGCCAGGCGGTACCTTTCGGAACCGCATAAACACAAGGTCAAATAGATTTACATGAACGCCTGAAAAAACTGCGGTAATCCAAAGGTTTACAGGAAAAATGTATAAAAAAAGCCAAAGACCGACTATTACGGCACCAACTATAATTAATAAAGTTACGGGCATGAAAGAGAACGTTTGATATTGATTACGAATGTAACCTAACTCAAACCATTTTCCAAATTATTCTTGTGACTTAATATACTTTACTTTTTTAATTGGATTATCAACAATAATTTCATCTTTTGAAATTGTAATCAATGTCCATACCTCCGGAATATATTCCATATCAAATGTCCGCTCATCTCCAATGGTTATCAGTTCTCCATAAAAACTTCCGATTGGTACGCCCGGAGTGGTTTCTATATCAGGATATTCTGGTAAATCCGGTAGTTCAACATTGGCTGTTAAAAAAGTAATTTGGTTATCCTTAAATTCCCAGGTACCTGTAATAGAGGCCAGAATAGGAGGCGTTGAAGGGATCCCACCAGGAAGAAATGATTCCAAATAGGCTGTCCTGGTGTAGGTCATATCCGATTTAAATGTTACTGACACATTTCCGTATTCTGAATCTGTAATCCATGTGCCGAAAAGAAAATTATGATCGACTTCATCATTTTTATTGCATGATGTGGCAAAGCCAATTAATAAGACCAGAAAGAATATTTTACTTTTCATTTGAGTAGGTGTTATGCACTTTTAACTTTTTTGTACAGAACTTTAAAATGGATATAAAAATAATAATATTATCCAAATCTCCAAAATTTTACTTTCTTTTTTTTAATTAACTTTACAATACATGTTTTAAATAAAGATGATTATGAAAAGAAAGCTATCCTCAATACCATTATTCGTTTTATTTAGCGGAATTAATATTAAAATATATACCCTGAAATCTTGTAGGGTTAACTTAGCAATAGTATTCGCTGTATGTCTTATTTCAAGCATAAATATTGTATCTGCACAACCTTCCGGCGGACCTTATGGCCCTGTTCAACAAAGATATGAGCTTCCAAAAGTATCTGGCCGGATCTACTACGTAGCTCCCGATGGAACTGCTGAAGCTACCGGAGACAAGCTTGCTCAGCCCACTACTATCGAAACAGCAATAACCAAAGTTTCTTCCGGGGATGCAATTGTTTTACGTGGTGGCACCTATCGAACAGGCAATTTGATCTTTAATCAGGGCATCACCATCCAACCTTATGCAGATGAACAACCCATTTTAAAAGGAACTTATGAAGCAAAAGAATGGACTGATTTGAACAATGGCCTGTGGCGCACTACATGGTCGCACTTTTTCCCTGCAGCACCTGCGGACTGGTGGCGGATTGAAAGACATGGCATCGAAACCCCATTCCATCGGTTCAACAATGATATGGTTTTTGTAGATGGCAAATTCCTGCAATCCAAAGGTTGGATGGGAGAAGTGGACGAAGACTCATATTTTATCGATTACGAGAGGGGTTTTGTATATATTGGAACAGATCCCACTGATCGCTTAGTGGAAATTACAGCTTTTGATATCGCTTTGCACCGGGTAATAAATGAGGTTAATGGGAAAGTATCAGATCGAAAAGGTCCAGTAGTTAAGGGTATTACTTTTACCCAGTATGCCTATCGTGCTATTGAAATTGATGGTACAGAACCTGAAGCTTTGGCCGATGAAGCAGATTACGGTAAGGATGTAGTAGGATCGGTATTTGAACATTGCACTTTCTCTTTCTGTTCCAGGGTTGCCGGTTATTTTAGAGGTGATAGAATGGTGATCAGACACTCCAAAGTTCACGATACCAGCATGGAGGGGATTTATATATTAGCTTCATCCGATTGTTTATTGGAAAAAAATATTTTCACCCGCAACAACATTGAGGATATCACAGGGTATTATCCTGCCGCGGTAAAGATCTTTAACCAATCTCACCGGGTTACCTGCAACGATAATTTGGTAATAGACTTACCCAATTCCAATGGCATCTGGTACGACGTTGGAAATAAAGACGGTGTTTTTACCAACAATTGGGTAGAAGGAGTGGGATCTGTTGAAGGCCCGGGGAGTTCAAATCGGGTATGGCCCAGCAACAATGGTTTCTTTTTTGAAATTTCAAAAGGGGCAATCTGTGCGGGAAATGTGTTTGTAAATTGCGACCATAGTATTTTGGTGTTGAACAGTTCCGATGTTCAGATCTACCAAAATACCTTCATCAACAGTACGGTATGTATTGCACGTGATACCCGTAGTGCGGAAGGCGACCATTTTGGTTGGCACCCCAGTACCGGCCCAGGTGTTGAAGAAAGGTACGGACACATTTTTATGAATAACCTGCTAACAGCGGATAACGATTATCAAAGACCATTACTTCTGGTTTGGCAACCCAGCGTCCTCTGTGA
>JAEWLI010000171.1 GCA_023393375.1 Bacteroidota bacterium | reverse complement strand
GATCAGTACCAATATACTGAACAACAGCTTTCGAAGATATAAGGACAATGCGAATCAGACGGATTTGTTTTTCAGAAACCTATCTCAGGAACAGGAACTACGGATGAAATGGCAGGTGACCAAATTTATCAACCAATGGACTTTAAGTGGGGGATTATTGTTGATCAATGCAGATTATACCAACAATACTGCTGATTTGAACAGGGGATTTGATTATAATGACCGTTTAAACTTTTGGCGTTATGGATTTTTCGGTCAGGCTTCTGTACTGCTTGGTAACCATCTGAATCTTTCAGCGGGCATACGTTGGGATGGAAATAATTATACGTCAGATGGAAACCAGATTTTGGAAACCCTCAGTCCACGTGTATCTGCATCTTTACAGTTGGATGATGCGGCGTCATGGTTTCTGAACGGGTCAGTAGGACGATATTATAAAATCCCTCCCTATACTATCCTCGGTTTTAAGGACAGTGAAGGTACTCGAGTCAATAAAAATGTAAAGTACATTAGAAGTGATCACTTAACGCTGGGCATTGAGCACCTGCTTTCGAAAAGTGCCAGGGTAACCGTGGAAGGATTTTTCAAGAAATACAATAATTATCCGGTTTCCATGGATAAAGGTGTGTCCCTTGCAAATCTGGGTGCCGATTTTGAAGTATTAGGCAATGAACCTGTTGTAAGTGAAGGTATTGGCCGAACTTATGGCGCAGAATTCCTTTTCCAACAGAAATTTTCCAAAAATTTTTACGGCATACTCGCTTATACTTTATACAAAAGTGAATTTTCAGGTGTAAATGAAAAGGATTATCTGCCATCGATTTGGGACAACCGACATTTATTATCCTTTACGGGGGGATACCATTTACCCAAAAACTGGGAGATCGGATTGAGGTACCGCTTTGTGGGAAAAGGCCCCTATGCACCTTTGAATGAGGAAGCTACTTTGGCGGTATATCCGGAAATTATAAAGGATTATGAGTCACTTGGAAATCAAAGACTGGATGCTTTACATCAGGCAGATATCCGGATTGATAAAAAGTGGAATTTAAAAGGCATTACGATAGAAGCTTATGTGGAGGTGCAAAACTTTTTGAATGCCGATCAACCCTCAGAACCGCGTTATGGCCTGTTGCGCAATGAATCAGGAGAATTGATGGAGCCACGGACACTTGTGTTGGTACAGGATGTGGATGATAATCAAATATTGCCTACTTTAGGTGTGGTGATCAATTTTTGATGATATTTTTAATTAAGATTGGAGGATAAAAATTAAATCGATTTTACGATAGATCCATATGGACTGTTGATTGATACCGCAAACATGAAATAGGCAGCCTGGAAGATTTGCCAGTTGGTGCAAAGATCAGTTTCGATGGATTGGATTATACCAAAGTTAAAGATTCACAATTCGTGCCGTAGAGACAAAATATTGTGTCTCCGAGAAAAACCATCAAAATATTTTACCATTCGAACCTTTTTACCCCACGTAACTTATTTGTCTGATAACTTGTTACGTACAGGTAACGCTGTATATTGGTTTCAAACACAAAGGACTAGAGCTGTTCTTTTTAAAGGGCAACAGCTCAAAATTACAGCAGGCTCATGTTAAACGGATAAAGAAGATTTTAACCGTTTTACATACAGCGGCGAAATGGAAGGGTTATGGGCGGTAACTGTAAGCGGCAATTACCGGATCCTATTTTCTTTCAATGAATCTAAGGTTGAAGTTTTGGACGTCTATTATATTGACTACCACTAAAAGGCAACAACCTAGTTATCAAAACTTAACTTATCTAACACTTTAATTTATTATGTTTGAAATGTTTAACCCTTCTCATCCAGGTGAGATATTATCAGATTATGTAAGGGCTACGGGAAAGACCATAACGGAGGTAGCGGAAGGTTTAAATATAAGCCGCAAGGTCCTTTCTCAGATATTGAATGAGAAAGCTGGCATCAGCCCCGAGATGGCTATAAAATTGTCAGTTGCTTTTGGCAATTCGGCGGAATTCTGGATCAATTTGCAAAAGAATTATGAGTTGTGGCAGGCTAAGCAGAGGGTCGACACATCGAATATTAAACAATTTCAGCCAGCAACTTCACTCTGAATTTGATATTGTTTAATTTTTAAACCCGTCATACTCCTTATTGACGGGTTTTTCATTTCCTCCCCCGTCCTATCCAACCGGCAATTTCCATTTCATCTTTGTTTAAAAAAATAACCATGGAACTTTAGTAATTTACTTATAGTTTTCCAACAGTTAGCTGCTTATTGAGTTTTTTTAAAATCTGTTTCCAAATATTTGTTTGCAGATCTTAATGAATTCACTGTAACATTTAATCAAAGAATTATAATTCAGTCTCTTGGATGATCCATGGTCCTTTCTCGTTAACCTCAGTTGTAAACGAGCGGAGACAATGATAATAATTTTTATTGGTGAAAATACCGGTAAATTCTCATCTATAATAAAAATTCTTCTTCTGAATTATGATATTATTCCTCAGCATTGACAGCCAATTGTGGGACTTTATGTGCCTTATGTTCGGTAAATATCAATTTATCGGTATTGAAACCCAATTCATTGGCAAAAGAAATCAGATGTTCTAAAATGTTATTTTCCAATTCCTGCGTACGGCTAAGGATCCACAAATATTTTCTGGAAGGTGTACCTACCAATGCATATTCATAATTTTTTCCAACATCAATTACCTGATAATCGCCCGTGAAAGGCCATTGAAATTGTACTTTCAACATGGCGTGATTTGATGGATTGTCCAGAAAAGCAATCCCCTGGGAGACAGATGCTTTTCCTTCTAAAGAACCGCGGGTGCAGGAATTAACCACGTTCACTGTACCGTCTTCATTTCTAGAATATTCAGCCTGGGTGTTGAAACAATGTCTTTCAAATGGAGCAGGAAGACGGGCAATTTCATACCATTTGCCCATATATTTGTCCAAATCCAGGTTTTCTGCTAAAGGAAGCGGTAGTTGATTGCTCTTGCGCCACATGTCATAGGCTATTGCTACGCCGGCAATACCTATCCCCACTAAAGTATATGTTGTCTTTTTTTTCATGGTCTGCTTTTTTATTTAATGAACTGAGCGGTTGGTAAAAGGTTTTTGCTTCACATTTATTGGCGGTCTTCAGTCCTGCTGATATCAACTATACAATTCTATTTGTTCCTGAGTATCTCTGGGGATTGTCTCGTGCTGATTATGTCCATCACATAGATGGTGTCTTTTTCTTCTTTGTACAGCACCTTGAAGTCTCTTACGATAATCCTGTGGTATTTAGGATTTATGTCGTCCACTTGGTGTTGTTTGGCAAAATAGATAGCCTTGGGGCTTTGAAGCAAATCAGTTTTTATACGATTGGCTCCTTGCAGGGATTTTTCTTTATAATAATCATAAATGCTTTTTAACGCAGACCTGGCTTGGACGGTCCAGATGATCTTTGGCTTTCCCATCACCAGTTTTCCGATTCTTTTTCCAGATCTTCCTGAGTAACGTATTCTCCTGAACGGATTTGCTTTTCAGCCGTTTCCAAACGTTTGTTATACAATTCTTTAGTCAATGGCTCTCCTTCAACGGTATAACCGACCACCATTTCCCGGTCCAAAAGATCGGTGATCTTTTCTAAAAGGGATTCTTTTGTAATCCCCAATATTTTTTGTACAACATTCAGTTTTGCAGCTTCTAGGCTCATGTTTGCTTTCGGTTTATGTTCCAACAAATTTAACGTCTTTTCCACAATTTCAGTTTAATGTTAAGTTGTTTATTGTAAAAGATGTTGTTTCAAATCGCCACTTTTATTCTTTCAACCCTGTATTTAATCAATATCAGCGATAAAGAAATACTTTGCCAATTTTTCACCTGTCGATCGGCAATTTTGGGGATTGCAGGATTAAAAACCCATGTAATTGTTTGATTAATATTTATTTTTAATATAACTTTACTCATATTTAGGATCTAACCAACAAAAATATGAAATATTTATATTTCTTCATCATCCTGCAATTCGTCTTTCAGATGTCGGCTTTTGCCCAAACTGCACCAAGTGTGGCCATCTTATATCCCAACCGAGTGGAAGTATCTTCTGAAATTTCAACAGCATTGGAGGTTTACAGAAACGGGATTACAATAACCGATGAGATGAGAAATAATTTTATCACACCTGATTTGCCGGAGCATTGGAAAATAAATCGAGCCAAACTACTCGATTTTATGGAAGAGCAGGACTTCTTCAGTCTTGCAACCGGCTCTACTTCCAATCAACTCTCTTATCATCTGAATAATTCCCATGACGTTTTGTTATGCTTTCCGTTAAAAGACAAAAGTCGAGCCGATAAATCGGCTTACGCGGAATTGTGCAATAAACACGATGTGTCTTGGATTGTCAATTACACGGATATGAAATTGCGAATAGAAAACGGAACAGCGAAAATAGAAGCAAAGCTGCAAGTTTATAACATAGTATCCGATCACATTTGGCTCGACAAGACTTATATTGTTTCCGAAAACTCATCGTGCGTATCGCCACAATGGGAATGTGTCCTATCAAACCTTATAGAAAAGACTGCAACAGACATATATGAACTGCTAGAGCAAAAAAGACACTATTGGGGATTACATGTCCGTACGAACCAATAGTAAAATCAATTTATTAACATGAATTTGTTTTTATAAACCTTCCCTTGGTTGTGGGCACAGACCTAAGGGAAAATGGTATCAATCCACTTCATCTCCTTATCGAAGAACAATTAGCTTTGGTAAATTTAAATGATTGTAGGCAATACTGGAAATCCTTGTTTTTAATATGCTGTATCACTCAGTCTTTCCGCAATCAAGGCAATCATTTAATCAGTTGTATCATGGTTCAGACATTATCTATGGCGATTGAATCGCCCTTCTCAATAATCCTCGTTTGCATTGCAACGAGGACTATAGGGGGAGCAGATCACCGCCGTCGGGGTAAATCAATAATGGGGCTTTGGCGTACGTGCCTTTTCCGTAAGATCCTTATTTCCTGATCGGAAAACTTGTTGGATATCCTGTAACTGTGGGTTTCAAAAGCCCGGTAACTCCCTTCGTTATTGATCCTGAACTTATCGGGTGGGTACTTTTCCGGACGATCCGGCAACTCGTATATCTTATCGAGGATGGCTTTTTCAACATATTCGGCTTGCTGTACCGATTCTTTGCTAATCCATTCTAAGGCATCGGCGATATTTTCAAGGGCCTGGTTCTCCCAGATTATTTTTCTCGCCATGAACAGATCCTTTTTATGGCGTCTGCGTGTTCAACATATTCCCCCCGATCAATGGCGGTATTCGCCTCATCTAATTCCCTGTTGTATTGTTCAATACTTACTTCACCTAAAATTTCATTTAGGGTGGCTTCCAGCTTTTCAACCGCTTTCTCGTCAAGCTGCATGATCTTCTCGATCATGGTATATTTCTTGGTGCGTAAATCCATAATTGCGATCTGTTTCATAAAGTTAACGTTTTTTTATGATTTTTAGGTTTCATTATAACAGATGATAATTCATAATGGCTGCTTCAGCTCTTCCTAACCTGTCTGACTGTACTTTTCCGTGGGAACTGATTTTTTACATCCCACAAAGTATTCGAACTTCCGTAAGCCTTTTTCTCGTTGCGATGCAAACGGGGCAGGGGGATATTGTGGATATAACTGTTGCTGTTTCGTGAGGACATCACAATATCAGTTTAATTAACGCAATTATTAAAAATATGAGTATAATAAAAAAATAATTAGTCCAATATAAGCCTGTCTAACATTAATCCTATGATCATGAATACTTTTCACATCTTTTTTAAATCCAGAAAAGATCCAAACAAATATTGTTCTCAGGAACTGAAACTCAACTATTAAAATAATTAGCATTATATTTTCTGATTATTATTTATTAAAAACGCCATAACCCCTACAAATGGTGTACTCTTCCTTTTCTTGGCCATTCTCCTTCAGCACCACGCGGCCTTCCTCGGTATTCGTACACCAATGCGCCTACGTAATCTGTCGTTTTTACCCATTGTGCGTTTGTGCCACTTTCTTCTGAAGTTTATTACCGGAAGCATCATATACATATTGGATGGTACTGTCTCTTTTGGTAATTAGCTTTGGTAAATTTAAATGATTGTAGGTAATACTGGAAATCCTTGTTTTTAATATCCTGTATCACTCAGGCTATACTTAATCATGGCAATCATTTAATCAATAAAATCATGGTTCAGACAATCTCCGGGGCTGTTTCATGAAGGACACGAACTGGGGGGAGGAACTGACCAAATTACCTGGTGGATGAAAATGCCTTGCCCACCTTCGACAAAAAAACGGTGAACCGCCTGAAGGATATCCAGCTTTTAAATGAGGAAGATAAAAAGCATGTATTTGCGCTGCTGGACGCTTTTCTGGACAGAACTAAAATCCAAAGTATTATGCAGTAAAAAGCCCGGCCATCTCTGACCGGGCTTCCATTTGTTTCTTCTACCTTGGCGATTCAATCGCCTTTCTCACACGGCGTACTTTTTAGGAATCCTTATCCAAACTAATATCTATCGGAAAAATTTTATTCGATTGTTGTATCATTAGGGTCCCTGAAATTAACAAGATGTTCCTTACAATATTTGATATTTAATGGAGTATGTATTACCTCTCCTTTAATAATGAGAAGGGTATCCCATAAATTCGGGGAATAGTAAAAATCAGCCGATAAAGCAATTTCCTTCATTAATTGATAAGGATTCTCATATTGCGAATTAAGCAAATCATTAACAAAAGTATTAATGATAAAAAAAGTAGTATCATTAGGTAGTATTTTAAAGACTTGTGGACTTCCAAAATCAGTGACCCTTGTACTGTCTAACTTGTCAGCATATTTGAATCGTAATACTAATTTTTCTGGTTCCCAATTATCGCTATGAGAATTAATTACCAATGATTGTGTACTATCCGAATAATTAATTGCCCTAAAATGAAAATAGATCATCGGGATAACATAAGGCCTTGTTCTATTCAAAGTATCATCTTCATAATAATTGATATCAACCCTTGTTACGCATATATCCAAGGGTTCGCCCCTCCCCTCTGATTTATTTGAGGACTTTTCATTACAATAAATCATTCCAATAAAAACAAGAAATATTAACCTTTTCATTTTAATCACCTATTTTTAAAAGTTCATTCTTTCTGATTATCATATCTCGCTGAAATGTAGGTGTGGTTTTTTCCCAACTTGGATGCTGTTCTTGAAGATTATATGCTTCTGAATGAGGTCCTCCTCCAAGGCCAAACTTATAGATTCCATGACCTTGATATTCATGCACCCCAAGTGCATTTTGAACATTTGACACTGTTCCCAATTCTGAATTCTTTTGATAAGTAAAATTTACAGTCAATTCAATCTTACCCTCGGAATTTATTCCTGCATTTGCAAGACCTGAACCTCCTCTATTAGGATTATTATAACCTGCAGGATTCCCATCTTTATCGGATTTGCCATTATAAATTGAAACTTGCCCATTATGTAGGTTACTTATATCCACATCAGGCATTTTATCTAAAATGTCTGTAAAAATTTTTGAAGCTGCTTCATCGCTTAATTTAGCATCATTAATTCCAACACTGTTATTTTGTAAAACATTTTCATAATCATCAGAGCCATTTCCTTTAACCAAACTAGCCAAAGCTTCTCCATTTTCGCTTACTATTTTTATATTATCTGTCTTTTGATTATCAGTATATAAATATTCTCCTTTTCTATTATAGTAGTCATCATCCCACATTCCATTTGGATCAATTTTCCTAATTGGATTATTTCTTACATATTGGTATGTACTCCATTCATAATATAATTCTGCAGCAGGATCAATCGCATGCCACCTTCCCAGCTGCGCATCGTACATCCTTGCCCCATAATCATACCAATCTAAACCTAGTTCCTGTTGAAGTTCCTTGCCGTTGTAGAGGTACTTGTTCGTCAATGCCCCTGCCAGTGTGCCGGTGTTGAAAGCCATGCCGAAAGGGTAGTAATCATCCACACGAACTATAGGACCGGAAACATGGGTAATCTCCAAGTCATCAAAATAAACATTCAAGTCTTCCTCGCTCTGGTTGGCTACGTACACCAACAGGTAACCTTCCTCCTGTGGGGTAAAATCCAGGGTGATTTCTTCAAAACCGTACATGGCATTTTCCGATACTTGTTTAAAACCTCCTGCTTCGTAGTTCATGTTTTTGTCGAAAAACAAAAAGTTGAGATAGGCTTTGGGGACGGTATGTTCATTTTTAAAAACTACTAATCCACCTCCTTGCAATGGGGTATTCAAAGATTGTGCAATCATTTGTGTACCTTCTGAAGTAACAGGTTCACCTGTTATCGCTGAGGCTACGATGAAAGCCATTTCTGATAACGGTGGCTCTGTTGTAGCCTGTTTATCATACCTTGCATAAACCTTTATATCAATTTTATCCCCCGCCATTACTTCTAGGCTCATTGATGGCCCCATAATCCTTTGTTCATAAACGTTCAGACGCGCACTTGCACTGCCACCGGGCGTATGGTTAAATTCGGTATCGGATTGTCGGGTTTCGAGGCCGTCAAAATTCGATGCTTCAAGATCTGCATAAGCATTTTCCATGGTGGCAAGGTAAGTATTGGTAAGTTCTTCCCGGTTGGCAGTGGTAAAAGTTACCCGAACATTTCCCAAATGGTCTTTCAAATGGTACTGGTATTCTTCTTTCTCTTGGCCATTCTCCTTCAGCACCACGCGGCCTTCCTCGGTATGGAGGAATTTATCGGTGGTGCCTTCGTACACCAATCCGC
>JAEWLI010000165.1 GCA_023393375.1 Bacteroidota bacterium | reverse complement strand
TACCTACACCGAATAGTATTAATGCCAATCCCAAGACCACTGCTTTCGTACTCGCTGAATTTCTAATGTAAAAATCGGGTAACCGGATGATGCCAATTGAAGAAATCAGCATGAAAAGAACTCCAGTCAATATCATTACAGAACATAAAATTTCTATAAATAGCTGCATATTAATCTTCTTTTTGTCTTACAAGGTAATAGGCAAAGCTCATGGTTCCCACAAATGTGATCAGAGATAATGCTAAAGCTACATTTAAATACACTTCCACACCTGAAATCATAGAATATACAGCTAATAATGCCAAAATATTTGCTGAAAATACATCTAAAGCTACCACTCGATCAGGAAGTGAAGGACCTTTTATAAATCTTACCATGGTTAATACCAAACATAAACCTAATATGGCCACTGATATGGATAATGTGATTGAAATAATGCTCATCGGGTTACTTTTAAAATTCTTTTTTCAAAACCATTTTTGATTTCCCGTTTTTTTGCTTCTATATCACCGTTTTTTATATAGACCTCATGAACGTATAATGTCTTTTTGTCCTCAGACACATCTAAGGTAAGTGATCCGGGAGTAAGTGTAATCATATTGGCCAGTAAAGTGATCTCCATGTCGGTAGTTACGTCCAAAGGTAACGCAATCACGCCTGGTCGCATATAATGAGTAGGGGTAACCACATCATAAGTCACACGTAGAGATGCCAAAACCAATTCTTTGATAAAATAAAGAACGAGTCCAATGCTTAACGGGAATTTTTTAAAATAACTTTTACTATAAAAGAATGAAAAAAGCCAACTAATAATAAACCATGCAGAGAAAATTAAAAACCACCAAAATGAGCTCTCTCCTATTTGATATATATCAAAGACGAAAAATGTCATGAATATTGATATCAATACATTTATAATAAATATTATCATCTTTTATCTCTTTAAAACAGCTTGAATATAACCTTCTGGGTTCAACAGTTGTTCTCCCGCCATCATACAAAGATTAACTATAAATTCTGCATGAAAACTAAAAACCAACACAATGGCAGCAATAAAGATGATAGGTAGGATCATCAGGTATTTTGCTTTGAACAACTGCTGCATTTCATTGCCATTTTTACCCTGTTCCGCATAATCAGGTCGATAGTTTTCATCAGGGTCCTTGCCCCAAAACACACCATCCCAGATCTTGGTCATAGAAAACAAAGTAAATAAACCTGCCAATAATGATACCCCAACTATTACATATTCTCCTATTTCCAAACCTGCTTTCGCCAGCATAAATTTGCCCCAGAACCCCGAAAGTGGAGGTACCCCTGCTAAAGAAAATGCAGAGATCACAAATAAAACCGTGATCAATGGGAATTTGCCATATACCCCTCCCAGCTTTTTTAACAAATATTGTCCTTTTGCTGCTTTCACCACACCACTTATTAAAAACAGGTTGGTTTTCACCATCATGTTGTTGATTATAAAAAAGATGGCTCCTGCAATAGCTAAAGGCGTAAATAAAGCTAGTCCCATTACCATATAACCAATCTGGCTGATGATATGAAAGGATAAAATTTTGCGAAAATCATTTTGAGCCATGGCACCCAACACTCCGGTGAGCATAGTAAATCCGGCCACATATAATAAGACTGTATGAGTAGTATCGATGTCATGTACGAATATCAAGCTGAAAAACCTGATTAATGCGTATACTCCCACTTTTGTTAATAAGCCAGCCATGAGTCCTGAAATGGAAATGGGTGGTGTGTGGTAAGATGCAGGCAACCAAGAGAACATAGGAAATACAGCAGCTTTAATACCAAAACTCATGAAAAAGAAAATCGCTGCAAGGGTAATCAGGTAAGATTCTTCATGTCCTCTAACAATCAAAGCGAGATCGGCCATATTTAATGAACCTGTGGCTTTGTATAAAATACCAACCCCTGTCAGAAAAAATCCGGATGAAATAAAATTCAGAATTACATATTTTACCGATCCTTCTAATTGAGATTTAGTATTTCCTAAGGATATCAATACAAAAGAAGACACCAGCATGACTTCAAACCACACGTACAGATTAAAAACATCACCTGCTAAGAAGGAACCTGTAACACCGAATAATAGAAATAGAAACAGGGGATAAAATCCATTGGCTTTTCTATCCTGAGAAAGGTCCTGGATGGAATAAAAAACTAAGGCAAATGCTGTAATTGCCGAAATATTGATCATAATGGCACTAAAAAGATCCGCTACCAATGTAATGCCAAATGGAGCTGGCCATGACCCTACCTGAACGGCCTGGATTCCAGATTGATAAACAGTAATGGTCAATAGAATGGATGAAATTAAATACAATGTGGTTCCGGCGATGGCAATGAATTGCTGGGTTTTAGGAGATGCCCAAAACAAAATACAAAAAATTGCTGAAAATACCAGTAACCACAGGGGTATGCTAAGAAATGGAAGTTCTATCATATCAATTATTATCAATCAATCCGATCAGTGGAATTTAATGCATCCAAATCCTCTGAATCTGCACTTTCGAATACTTTTTTTAATAAAATAATTACAAATAATTGTACCCCTATACTGATCACTATAGCTGTTAATGTTAATGCCTGGGGTATAGGATCGGCTATTTTACTCATATCCTGATCCGAATCCAGCATTAGTGGCGGGACTCCTTTAGTCAGGCCACTAATAATAAAAAGGAACAATATGGTTGCATATCCAAAGATGATCACCCCTATGATTAATTTGAAATAGCTTCTGTTCAGCATTAAATAAATACTGGAGGCAAATAAAAAACCAATTAAAACAGACAATAATAGATTCATAGCTATTCCTCCGTTAATAAAAATGTAATCTTTAATACCACACCTGAAACCACAAAAAACACCCCCAAATCAAACATGAGGGGAGTACCTATTTTGCCAATTATCGGTAAACTGGAGTGTGTCCAAAGCGCAGTCATGGTAGAATATCCCTCCAATATGCCAAACATTGCACTTATAGCTGAAATGAGCAACCCCATACCTGCCATAAACATTGGTTTTATTTTATATATCTGACGGGTTTTGGCAAATCCAAATGCCATAGCATGCACCATATATGGTATCGATGCAATCAACCCGGCAATAAACCCGCCACCAGGCATATTGTGCCCTCTGAAAAACATATATACCGCAAATCCAAGAAATAGTGGTACCAAAATCCTGAGGACAGAAGCTAAAATCAGAGTTCTCATAATTCAGGTTTTTTTGGTTTAATTTTCAATAAAGCAATTATTCCTATCATGGTAATTGCCAAAACTGATATCTCGCCCATAGTATCCAATGCCCTAAAATCAACTAATATTACATTTACTACATTCTTCCCTTTTCCAAGTGGCACACTGTTGGTCAAAAAGTAATCTTTTACTTCCGGATGTATCTCCTTGGAAAGCATTATAAGAGAGATCATTGCCATTAACCCACCGAATAGAATAGAGATAAATAAGAACTTTTTAGGCACCTTATATTTCTTAAAAGCATATTTTGGCAATTGATGCAGAATCAGTACCAACAAAATCAAAGTAAGTGTTTCTGCTAAAAATTGAGTAATGGCTACATCCGGAGCACTATATACGGTATATCCAAAAGCAATACTATATCCAATAATCCCGATGGTGGCTACTACAATTAACCGGGAATCAGTTCTGAACAACATGATGAGGGCTGTGGTAATTAATGCAAGGATTACGAATTCATATATCTCGAGATTATCCAAATAATTTACCTCTGTCACAGCATTTATGAGTCCGTTTTCCCAAAATAAATAAATAATAAAAATGCAGAACAACGAGATCAGTGCCATGATGTAATTCCGTAGATAGCCATTTTGTACGGCTTTCGTGAGTACTGTTGCGAACGCCTGAAGACCACCTATCATTCGGTCGTATACTATATTGGCATTTAAGAAGCCAGTATTTTCCAGGATTGACCAGATATTTCTTACCTTATGTCTGATCAGGTATAGTATTAAACCAAATCCAATGGTCAATATACTTAGTATCACTACAAAATTAAATCCATGCCAAAGCACTAATTGCAAAGAAAGTCCTTGACGATGGATATTTGAAGCTGCCATATTCAATAGTGGTTCACTAAACCAAGAAGAAGTAATCCCTGCCAATAGCCCCAGCACACCAAGCACTATAGGTGGTATGGTCATCAGAAAGGGGGCTTCATGAACATTTGACTGAAGTAGTTTTTCTTTTTTAAAAAATACATTGTAAATGATCTCTGTTACAATAGCAACAAAAAAGGTACTGGCAAGGACAACCATCACTAAAATTGGTATGGCAATAGCACTATCCCACATGTAAATAGCGTCATAAAATGCTTCTTTACCTATAAAGCCAATAAAAGGAATCATACCAGCCATAGATAAACCTGCTGCAATTACAGCCGCAGTGGTATAAGGCATTTTACCGGCAAGACCGGAAAGTTCTGATATATTTCGGGTACCGGCCTCATGGTCGATAATTCCGGTAATCAGAAATAGAGCCCCTTTATAGAGCGCATGTGCCATTACATAAATCATCGCCGCATTTATAGCTGATTTAGTGCCTACACCTATCAACAGCATAAATATTCCCAATGCCCCAATAGTTGTATATGCTAATATTTTTTTCAGATCATCAGCCTGAAAAGCAACGATGGAACCCCAAATCATAGTAATCGCTCCCACACTGGTCAGTAAAATATGCCATAATTCCACCCCCGCAAAAGCAGGATTTAGACGGAATACCAAATAAACACCAGCCTTTACCATAGTGGCAGAATGAAGATAAGCACTCACTGGAGTTGGAGCTGCCATGGCATTGGGCAGCCAGAAATGAAATGGGAATTGGGCTGATTTAGTAAATGCTCCCAACAATATCAAAATAATAGTCGCTGTAAGAAAAGGACTTGATTGAATTAACTCCGGATTGTTCAGTATCGCTACAATGTCAAAATTACTTCCAGTGATCATGTTCAAAAGGATAAACCCGGAAAACAAAGCCAAACCGCCGGTAAAAGTCACCAAAAATGCTTGACGTGCCCCCCATTTGGAATCATCTTCTGTACTGTTAAAGCCGATCAATAAAAATGAACTCAAGCTGGTTAGTTCCCAAAATACAAACAGACTGATCAGGTTAGCTGACAGCACCACACCCAGCATGGCACACATGAACAACATTAAATACCCAAAAAACCAACCTTCCTTAGGATAACCCTTCATGTATTTTAGTGCATACAACAAGATCAGAAACCCAAACAAACTGATCAACAGCGCAAAAAACAGGCTTAAGCCATCAAGGTAAAATGATAAATTTAATTGTAAGGAAGGGCTCCATTCATAAAATTCAGTAATAACTTCTCCACTGGTAACGGCATTAAACTGGAAAATAAAGTATATTACTACGCCTGCGGTGATACCTATGAGAGAAATAGATACGGGGATTTTTGCCCTACTGTAAAATATCGGTGTAAAAATTGCAGCTAAAAAAACCGCCAGAATTGCAAAAAGCATCGATTACCGGGTTAAAGCCTCAAAAAATTTCAGGAACAAAAATATTTATAAATTTCTTTTATTTCATCATTTGTCATAATACCTTTTGGAAAAAATTAAGGTTACAACGATTTTGACACATATTTCTGTCAACAACGGGAGTGTTGGCTTTGTTGCAAAATAGCCAAAATGACAATTGATTAAATCATAACAATGAATTTTTTCTCCTTCATATTAATAAGAAGGAATAAATGTAATAGATTGTTCAAATGGCATTTTTACGGTATTTTTACTTATATAAAATAAATAATTAAGGCTTCTGGCTTTTACTTAAAATGGTAATGAATATTACCAAAATTGGAAGTAAATTCTATCCAAAGAATCATTTGAAGCGATTTATTCTAATCAATAATACAAAAAATGGAATTGAAGAAACTCGAAATCTGTTTTTTTCTAATCATTCTTAGTCACATGGCTATTGCCGATAGCAGTTCATATGTGACCCACACAAAAGAGCCCGGAAGTTTTGCATTATCAGTTTCCGGTAACAGCACCCCCCTCTATGTCAGTGAGCAAGACTTCCAAGGGGTAATTCGTGCAGCCCAAGACTTAATGGTTGATATAGGGAAGGTGACCAGCTATCAACCTGAAAGGGCAAATACAGCATCTTCTAATCCAGAAATGGTAATCATCGGTACTTTGGGCAAAAGCCCGGTTATAGATCAATTGGTAAAGGAAAAGAAATTAAGCGTAGACCAGCTTTCCGGTAAATGGGAAAGTTTTATCATTCAGATAATAGAAAACCCTTTGCCAAATGTTGATAAAGCACTTGTGATAGTAGGAAGCGATAAGCGTGGAACCATATTTGGCATTTATGATTTGTCTTCCAACATTGGTGTTTCTCCATGGTATTGGTGGGCTGATGTACCTGTAAAAAAACAATCCAGTATTTATATTTTACCTGGAGCCCATACATTAGGTGAACCAAAAGTAAAATATCGGGGGATATTTATCAATGATGAAGCCCCGGCACTTTCGGGCTGGGCATTCAAAACTTTCGGTGGTTTTAATCATCAGTTTTATGAAAAGGTGTATGAACTTATACTTCGAATGAAGGGCAATTTTTTATGGCCAGCCATGTGGGGCAGGGCTTTTTATGTAGAAGATAGTCTGAATTCAAAATTGGCTGATGAATATGGCATTGTAATTGGCACTTCACACCATGAACCTATGATGAGGGCTCATGATGAATGGCGACGATTTGGTTCCGGTGCATGGAACTATGAAAAAAATGAAAGTGGACTCAGGGAATTTTGGACTGAAGGTGTTAAAAGAATTAATAACCATGAAGGTTTGGTCACTATTGGTATGAGAGGGGATGGTGATGAACCTATGACAGAAGGAACAGCAATCTCATTATTGGAAAAGATAGTCAGTGATCAACGCGAAATTATCGAAGAGGCAACGGGCAAACCAGCCAGCCAAATCCCACAAGTTTGGGCACTATACAAGGAGGTGCAGGATTATTACGATAAAGGTATGCGGGTTCCCAATGATGTCACGCTTCTATTATGTGATGATAATTGGGGTAATATCCGGAAGCTCCCGCAAAGAGATGAAGCAGCTCGTAAAGGAGGATTTGGGATATATTATCATTATGATTATGTGGGTGGTCCTAGAAATTATAAATGGATAAATACCAATCATATTGCCCGGGTATGGGAACAAATGCACCTTGCCTATCAATATGGGGCGAATGAGATCTGGATTGTAAATGTGGGCGACATCAAACCGATGGAATTTCCAACCGAGTTTTTCCTGGATTTTGCCTGGAACCCCGAAAATATGAGCGCAGAGAATCTGCCAGAGTATCATAAACAATGGGCTGAAAAACAATTTGGGCCTCAGTATGCCAATCAGATTGGTGATTTTTTGAATCGTTATACAAAGTTCAATAGCCGTAGAAAACCTGAACTACTTTCCCCTGAAACTTATAGCCTCATCCATTATCAGGAAGCCGAAAGAATAGTCAATGAATATAATCAATTGAAAGAAGATGCCCGGGAGGTATATGACAAAATGCCGGAAGAATATAAAGACGCTTACTATCAACTGGTCATGTATCCTATTGAAGCATGTGCTACAATCAACGAACTGTACGTAACAGTGGCCAAAAACAGATTATATGCCAATCAAGGTAGAAATACAACCAATGATCTGGCTAAAAAAGCTAAAAGCCTATTTGATACAGATTCCATTTTGACAGATTATTATAATAATAAAATGGCGAATGGAAAATGGAGCCATATGATGGATCAGACCAGAATTGGCTATACTTATTGGCAACAACCGGACAAAAACGTTATGCCAGAAGTAAAAACTGTGTTTGTTCCTGAAAATTATGAGCCTGGTGTAGCGTTGGAAGGTTCGGAAAAATGGTGGCCGGAAGAAAAATCACCAGCATTGTTACCTGAGATTGATTTTTATAATCACAGGAAAAGATATTTTGAATTGTTCAATAAAGGTACTTTACCATATTCTTACAAAATTAAAACTGGTGTACCATGGTTAAAAGTTTCATCTTCGAGAGGAAGGGTAAAAACCAATAACAAGATATGGGTGAGTGTTGACTGGGCGAAAATCCCAGCAGGAAATCATCAGATTCCTGTAATGATTAAAGGTCCTGATCAATTTTCAATAACTATATATGCTAACATAAACAATGAAATTCCACGTAAGGGTAAAATTGAAGGATTTATAATGAGCAATGGTTATATATCTATCGAAGCAGCAAATTTTAGCCGGTCTATTGCTTACGGCCCTTACTATTGGACTGAAATTCCTGATTTAGGTCGTACACATTCTGCTATGACTGTGTTTCCTGTTACCGCAGCGCCCGTAAACAAACCCGGTGATACGCCTTGCCTGGAATATGATATTTTTGTTACCGACACAGGTATGGTCAATATAAACACCTTTCTTTCTCCTACATTGAATTTTCATGGCAATGAAGGGTTACGATATGCGGTTTCTATCAATGACGAAGAACCTGTAATTGTAAATATGCATGAAGATGAATCTGAGAGAAAATGGAGCAATTGGGTGAGCAACAACATAGCTATATTTAGTACCAAACACAGGATCACCACATACGGAAATAATGTATTGAAATTTTGGTTAATCGACCCCGGTGTAGTACTTCAAAAATTAGTAGTAGACACAGGCGATTTAAAACCCAGTTATTTAGGTCCACCCGAAAGCTATTACAAGCCCAAGATATTAAATTAAAAACATGAAGCCTAATATTCTCATGCGAAGTTCAGCAAAATGTATATTCTGACAGTCCCATCCTGGCGGGATTTGAATATAGAGGCATGATCAATTTATAGCTATAAGGAAATCCTATTGGTAAAAATCATATTTATCAGTAGGATCTCCTCATGTATAGTAAAATTACCTGACGGTAAATATAGCTTCGGCAACTTTTGATGCGCCGAGTTCTGCACTTCTGTTACCGGGCAAAGAACCGCCAATAAATACTTTAAATTCACCAGGTTCAAGAATTTTCTCACCTTTGTCATTTACCATCTTCATCATTTCTGCATCAATGGTAAAGAAGATTTCTTGAGACTCACCTGGTTTTAAGTGAATTCGTTTTATACCTTTCAATTCGTACAATGGCACTTTTACTGATGCTTTAGTGTCTGTCATGTAAAGTTGAACGACCTCTTCACCTGCTATTTGACCATTATTTGTTACCAGAGCAGTCACATTTACAGATTGGTTTTTTCTAATACGCGTAGCAGATAACCGGATATCGCTGAAAATAAATTCGTTGTAACTTAATCCAAAGCCAAAAGGGTACAATGGTTCTTTCTCCATATACCTGTAAGTACGTCCAGTCATGGCATAATCTTCATAAGGAGGGAGTTGATCCAGGGATTTCGGGAAGGTAACTGGTAATTTTCCTGATGGAGCTGTCTTGCCAAATACAATATCAGCAACCGCCGAACCCCCTTCCTGACCAGGATACCAAATGAGGAGTACAGCATCAGCAATTTCATGTACTTCGGCCAGATTCATGGGACTACCACCTGTGACAATTGCTATGACAGGTTTTGGGTTATCTTCCTTTAATTTTTTTAGATATTCGATCTGATTTGCGGGCAGGTTGTAGTCTAAGCGGTCTCCATAATTTAGTGAAGCTATCGCTTCACCTTCTTCACCTTCCAATAATCCTGTAATTCCCATTACGTAAAAAGTAGCATCAGATTCTTTTGCACTACCCGTACTCCAATCATGGGGATTTGTATTCGGACGATCGAGTAAAATACCTTGTCGGAATTCTATCTGACTTCCAGGCTCAACATTTGAAGCCAGTCCTTCAAGAATTGTGACAAAATTTGTATTGACACCATAATAATTTCCAAGTAACGGCACTATATCAGCTGCATTAGGTCCAGTCACAAAATACTTGGCCAAGTCATTTTGTAATGGCAAAACGCCATTATTTTTTAGCATAACAATGGACTTCTGTGCCGCTTCCCGTGCTAAAGTCCGATGTTTGTCACTATTAATTACATCCACAGGGATATTGTTGTATGGGTGACTCTTCATATCATCGAATAAACCAAGTTTGAAACGTGATTTTAATAAAACTGCCAGTTTTTCATCTATTTCTTTTTCAGTCACTAAACCCTGTTGAACAGCTTGTGTCAATGCAGGATAAACACTTCCACAGTTCAAATTTACACCGTGCTTCAGTGCCAGCGCAGCAGCTTCCACTTCGTTTGCTACCACATTGTGACCATCTTGATAAAAATCCACCAAAGCCCAACAATCAGAAACTACATGGCCTTGAAACTGCCAATCCTTTCTTAAAACGGTGTTCAAAAGATAATCATTTGCGCAACAGGGTTCACCATTTGTTGCATTATAGGCACACATAACTGATTCCACACCTGCATCTACCAAAGCTTTAAAAGCAGGCAGATAAGTTTCATGCATATCTTTCATATTTGCCTCTGCATTAAATTGATGTCTCAATTTTTCAGGTCCACTGTGTACTGCAAAATGTTTAGCACAAGCTGCTACCTTTAGGTATTGGGGATCATCGCCTTGTAAACCTTTTACCAATGAAGAACCCAACAATCCCATTAGGTAAGGATCTTCTCCATAGGTTTCCTGACCCCGCCCCCATCGTGGGTCCCTAAAAATATTTATATTGGGTGTCCAAAATGTAAGTCCGCCATATTGCATTCTATATCCTTTTTTTACGGCAGCGTTATACATGGCCCGTGCTTCATCAGATATTGCTGTGGCTATCCGGAACATAAGATCCTGATCGAAAGTAGCTCCTAACCCAATAGCCTGAGGGAAAACAGTTGCAACTCCTGAACGTGCAACACCATGAAGACACTCATTCCACCAGTTATATGCCGGGATTCCAAGTCTTTCTATTTCCGGACTATTATAAACCAATTGAGACACTTTTTCTTCCAGTGTCATTTTGCCTATCATGTCATTAATGCGTTCCTGAGTAGATTTAGTTTGATCAAGGAAAAGGTGATCTTGTTGACTAAAACACACTTGTATATTAACCAGAAGCATTAATAATAGTAAAAAAGTGTTTTTCATAGAATTGTAATTTTAAAAAACTTATAGTTGATATTTCCAGGAAATGATCTTAATATTACAATATTAACCAAAAATTTAATAGTCAATAAAATGTGCAACCGATTGCATGTAATTATTTTAAATTATATATTTGTTGATCATATCTAATTACCGGGATGAAGAGCAGAATTAAGGAATTTACCATCTATGACATTGCACAAGAACTAAATATTTCACCGGCAACTGTAAGCCGGGGATTAAAAGACCATCCTGCAATAAGTGCCGGAACAAAAAAAAGAATTAATGATTATGCAAAAGAAATAGGCTACCAGGCAAATAAATTCGCAACGGCATTACGGAAAAACCAGACAAACACTATTGGAGTGATTGTTCATAGGCTTGATTCCCAATTTGTAGCTTCGGCATTGGCTGGAATGGAAAAAGTGGCTGCTGAAGCAGGGTATTATATGATAATCAGTCAATCGCTCGAACAATCCATTAAAGAACAGGACAATGCCGAAATACTATTCCACAGTCGAGTGGATGGGTTAATAGTTTCCTTAGCTTTCGATACCATCGATCTATCTCATTTTAAACCTTTCATTAAAAAAGGAATCCCTATGATCTTTTTTGACAGGGTGAGTGATGAACTTGGGTGTCCATCAATTGTAATAGATAATTTCAATGCCGGTTACACCGCAACCATGCATTTAATCGAACAGGGTTGTACCAGAATAGCCCATATTACCGGAAATACATTACGAAACGTTTATGCCGATCGGTTGAACGGATATAGAAAAGCTTCTCAAGTAGCTGGTTTAGAGATAGATGAAAAATTGATTTTTGAAACTAAGTTGGATGTCAAGGCGGGAAGTGACTGTGCAGAGGAAATTCTTAAAATGGACCAACTCCCTGACGGAATTTTTGCTGCCAATGATCTTTGTGGCATTTCATGTATGCAAAGGCTTAAAATGGCAGGTATAAAAATCCCGGAAGACATTGCGATTGTTGGTTTTAACAATGATCCGATTGCAAGTTTAATTGAACCTAAACTTACTACTGTAGACTACCCCAGTCAATTGATTGGTGAAACTGCAGCCAAGCAATTGTTGGAAATGTTGCCAGGAAAAATGCTTCAATATCCTAAGACAAAAACTTTTGTAAAATCAGAATTGATTATTAGGGAATCTTCTATAAAACGAACTGAACATAAAGTATAATGAACAAGACATATAAATTCAATTTTATTCTAATTCTTATAAGTTTATTTGGTTTTATTTGTACAACATCACTGGCCGATGATGGATATCGGCTGTGGTTAAGATACGACCCAATAGATAATGCTCAGCTACAAAAAGCATATAGCCAGACACTATCCAGTATCAGCTTTCCAGGCAATACCCCCACGCTGACTAAAGCCCGAAAAGAATTGAAGGCGGCATTGCTGGGTCTATTAAATAAAGAAGTTCCACAGAGAGACCTGACAACTATCCAAGCAAATACCTTCTTTGCCGGCACATCGAATTCCTCAAAAATAATAGCATCCTTAAATTTGCAGGAAGAATTAAAGAATTTGGGTGAAGACGGTTTTATAATAAAATCTATTCCGGTAAAGAAAAACAATGCCATTGTTCTTGCGGCCAATACTGATGCAGGTGTTCTTTATGGCACATTCCATTTTCTTAAATTATTACAAACCCACCAAAGTCTTGACAAACTAAATATAGTTGAAAAACCAAGTCATACTCACCGGCTTCTGAACCATTGGGATAATCTAGACAGAACTGTGGAAAGAGGTTATTCAGGTTTTTCTATATGGGATTGGCATAGGCTTCCTGACTATATTGTGCCACAATATGAAGATTATGCACGGGCCAATGCTTCTATTGGAATAAATGGAACGGTATTAACCAATGTAAATGCCAATGCGGTTATTTTAACTGCCCCTTATCTTGAAAAAACTGCTGCACTGGCTGATGTTTTCAGACCATATAATTTAAAAGTTTATCTCACTGCCAGGTTCAGTGCTCCACGTGAATTGGGCGGGTTGGAAACTTCTGATCCGCTTGATCCAAAGGTGATTGCATGGTGGGAAGCAAAAGTAAAAGAGATTTACAAGTACATTCCTGATTTTGGTGGTTTTTTGGTAAAGGCTAATTCTGAAGGTCAACCTGGCCCGCAGGATTATGGCAGGAATCATGCTGATGGTGCAAATATGCTAGCCAAAGCTGTAAAACCATTCGGTGGAATAGTAATGTGGCGTGCGTTCGTATATGACGATAATGTGCCAGTGGATCGTTCTAAACAAGCTTATAATGAATTTACTCCTCTGGACGGTGATTTTTTGGATAATGTCATGGTTCAGGTAAAAAACGGTCCAATAGACTTTCAGCCCAGGGAGCCATTTCACCCATTGTTTGGAGCTATGCCTAAAACACCTTTGATGATGGAATTCCAGATCACCCAGGAATATTTAGGCTTTGCTACCCACTTGGTATATATGGGACCATTGTTTAAGGAGTGTCTGGATAGTGACACATATGCAAAAGGTGAAGGTTCCTATGTATCTAAAGTAATAGATGGTTCGCTGGATAACCACCAGATCTCAGGTATGGCCGGTGTTGCGAATATTGGTACAGACCGAAATTGGACAGGGCATCCATTTGGTCAGGCCAACTGGTATTTATTCGGACGATTGGCATGGAACAACGCCCTATCATCAGAGACTGTTGCAGATGAATGGATAAGGATGACTTTTTCAAATAATCAGAACGTGATTAAACCTATAAAAGAAATTATGATGGCTTCTCATGAAATAGTTGTCAATTATATGACACCATTAGGTTTGCATCATCAAATGGCCTGGAGTCATCATTATGGTCCTGGACCTTGGATTGATGAAGGTAGACCGGACTGGACTTCAGTATATTATCATCGTGCGGATTCTTTAGGGATTGGATTTGATAGGACTTCAACAGGGAGTGACGCTGTTAGTCAGTATTTTCCTCCGGTAGCTGAAAAATTCAATAATATCGAAACTTGTCCTGAAAAGTTTTTATTATGGTTTCACCATGTAAAATGGGATCATAAAATGAAATCGGGAAATACTTTGTGGGAGGAAATGTGCAAAAAGTATTATGAAGGGGCAGATTCGGTCACCTGGATGAAAGACCAGTGGAATCAATTGGAAAATAAAATTGACCCGTTAAGATTTGACCTGGTGTCACAATTATTAGACATTCAGCATAATGAAGCAATATGGTGGCGAAATTCCCTGTTGCTTTATTTCCAAACCTTTTCAAAAAGGCCAATACCTTCCAAGTATGAACAACCGGAAAAATCATTGGAGTATTACAGGAACCTAAAACATATATATGTACCGGGAAATTGATTTTACAGATCAATAAATAATGAAGGTATAATTTCCAAAAAAAAATTCTAACATAAAACTAAATGGATAGGAAAGTTGCAGTTGTTACTGGTGGAGCATCGGGTTTAGGTTTTGCGATTGCAGAAAAATTTGTAAAAGAAAATATCTTTACCATTGTAGTGGGTCGGGATAGGATGAAGCTTGTAAGTGCGAGAGAAAAATTGGGGGAATTATCGTCTTATGCGGTTTGCGATGTGACCAATTTATCAGTTTTGCCGGGATTCATTAATGAAATTGTAAAAGAGTATGGCAGGATTGACATTCTGGTGAATAATGCTGGTATTCATTTAAAAAAACCCATGTTGGAGGTAACCGATGAAGAATTTCAGAAAGTAATACTAACCAATTTGACAGCTGTTTTTTCATTGTCCCGTGAAGTTGCTCAAGTAATGTTAAAGCAAAAAAGTGGATCAATACTACATATCAGTTCAATGGCTGCTCATTATGGCATACCCCAGGTAATTGCTTATACAGCAGCCAAATCGGGGATCGAAGGAATGACAAGAGCAATGGCGGTAGAGCTTTCGCCTCAAGGAATACGGGTTAACTGTCTGGCACCTGGATTTATAGAAACACCTATGTCGGCTAAAGCTTTAAACAATGACCCACAACGAAAGCAAAAAGTGTTATCGAGGACGCCTATGGCTAAATTAGGTCTTCCTGCACATGTGGGCGATGCCGCTCACTTCATTACTTCAGATGCTGCTGCTTATTTAACAGGTGTTATATTACCTGTTGATGGGGGGAATTCTATAGGATTTTAAAATTTACTATACTTATGAAAATCACTAGTGCAAAGGTAATCGTCTGCTGTCCCGGACGTAATTTTGTTACTTTAAAAATATATACTGATCAGGGAGTTTATGGCTTAGGGGATGCAACCCTCAATGGGCGGGAATTGGCTGTAGCTGAATATCTGGAAAAATATTGTATCCCAGCCTTAATTGGTAAAGATCCCCGGAACATAGAAGACATTTGGCATTTTTTTTATAAAGGGGTTTATTGGAAAAGGGGTGCTGTGACCATGAGTGCCATCTCAGCTATTGATATGGCTTTATGGGATATAAAAGGGAAAGTATTAAATACCCCACTGTACAATTTGATTGGCGGTAAAAGTCGCGATAAGATTTTAGTTTATGCCCACGCGAACGGGAAAAATGTGGAGCATACGATAGAAATGGTGGGACGTGAGATTGAAAAAGGATTTTTAGCTGTAAGGGCACAATCGGGGATTCCGGGAATTGACCATACATACGGAGTTCCGAAAGATAATAAACCTTATGAACCAGCTGGGAAAGGGTTGCCTCACGTAGATTATTGGGATACTTCCAAATATCTCAATTTTGTTCCCAAATTATTTGGTCAGCTCAGGGACACTTTTGGAGCTGACGTTCATCTTTTACACGATGTACATCACCGTTGTACACCAATAGAAGCAGCACGCCTTGCTAAGGAACTGGAACCTTACCACTTGTTTTGGCTGGAAGATGCAGTCTCCGGTGAATTACAGGAGGGTTTAAGATTGATCAGGAAACATAGTGTGACTCCGATTGCCATTGGAGAAGTGTTCAACTCCATATATGATTATACAACTTTAATTACAGAGCAACTGGTTGATTATATTCGTATGCCTTTGGTACATGGAGGAGGTATTTCACACCTGTTAAAAGTAGCTGCATTCGCTTCGGTATATCATATTCAAACAGGTTTCCATGGAGCCACAGATTTATCACCGGTAAATATGGCAGCTGCTTTACATTTTAATTTTGCTATCAATAATTTCGGTATTCAGGAATATATGCCCCATCAGGAAATTGTACATGAAGTTTTCTCTCCTAATTACACTTTCGATAAAGGTTATATGTATATCAACGACAAGCCAGGCATCGGAGTAGAGATTGATGAGGAAAAGGCCAAAAACTTTCCTTATGAGATGGCTTGCCTGCCAGTGAATAGAAAAGGAGATGGCACTATGTATTATTGGTAGTAGGCAATCGGTTGCAAACCGTTACTGATAATATTATTTGCTAGATTCCCAATTATCCCCTTTTAAAGGGCATTATGAGTGCTTTTTTACTCAAGAAACTACAAAGACCTAATATTATACATCAGACTAAATTAAATAGCGAAATAAAGAGGTCCCTATTAGAATACTGACTTTACTGCCTATATAATGAATTCCAACAAATTTCCAGATTGGGTGAATAAGTGGATTGAAAATATATAAATAGTGTCCAAATTTCTAACTAGTGAATTAAAAGAGTAAGATTTAATCCATTTTTATGGTTCTGATCCATGTTTCCAATAAATAAATAAAAGTCATTTTCAAATCACAACTTGCAATCGGTTACAGATTTTTTTAATATATTATTATTTTTTGCACCATTATTATTGATTTAAAGAGATTTATTCGCCATAATTTTAATAAAAACTGATTTAAATTGATAAAATAGCAAAACATAGTGGCCTTAATTCTAAAAATAATTATATGTAATCGGTTGCATTGTATTAAAAAATTGAATAGGTTTACTATTCAAAAATTTAATAATTATTTATTATCAATTTTTCAAGAAACCTTTTAACTATAAAATTTCAAAATTATGAAGCACCGATTTCTACGAAATTTTAAAATGACAACATGTTTTTGCCTTAACCGGCTTTATATGTTGATGATTGGGCTTCTTTTTATGCTAGGGAGCGTAATAGAAGCAAATGCGCAAAATCAGGTTTCCGGACAAGTTTCGGATGATGAAGGAAATTCTTTGCCAGGGGTTAATGTGCTGGTAAAGGGTACTTCACAAGGTACAGTTACAGATGTAGATGGTAGATATACCCTTCCTGTACCTGGAAGTGAATCAGTATTGCAATTCAGTTTCATTGGTTATGTCACAGAAGAAGTGGAAGTAGGTACCAGGAGTACCATTAATATTTCTCTTTCTCCAGATATTAAAACCCTATCTGAAATTGTAGTCGTGGGTTATGGAACACAAAGAAGAGAAGCAGTTACGGGTTCTGTGGCTTCCATCAGTGGAGATGTGATGCGCGATGTACCAGCATCAAACATTTCTCAGGCCCTCCAAGGTCGATTGCCTGGGGTAGAGATGTCGCAAACCAACACTAAACCGGGTTCTGCCATGCAAATTCGTATTCGCGGCTCTCGTTCACTGACTGCCAGTAACGACCCACTTGTGGTTCTCGATGGTATTCCTTTCCCTGGCTCTATAAGTGAAATTAATCCCAATGATATTAAAAGCATTGATATCTTAAAGGATGCTTCTGCGACTGCCATTTATGGTTCTCGTGGTGCCAATGGCGTAATATTAGTTACAACAGATCGAGGCAGTGTTGGACAGAAGCCACGAGTGAATTATAATGGTTACCATGGTTTTAAAGATGTGTTTAGTAAATTTCCCATGATGAACGGACCTGAATATTGGGAATTTCGTCAGCAAGGACAATATAATACTACAACATTGGATGAATCCGAAGATGCCAATACTGATTGGCAAGATTTGTTATATAGGGATGCTAGGGTAATGAAGCATGACATAGGCATTTCAGGCGGCACCCAAAACGGTAATTACAGCGTAGGTATGGAGTATTACAAAGATGAGGCAGTTATTCCTACGCAACATTATGATCGTTATTCTTTGCGTGGCACAGTCGATCAGGAAATAGGCAAAAGATTCCGTTTCGGATTAAGTACAAACAACAACTATAATATTTCCGAAGGTAATCAGGTAGGGTTATATGGAATCCTGAGCTTATCTCCAATTCTTGAGCCATATAATGCTGATGGTACATGGAAACGAACTGCAAGAATGCCTGCCGACGATGTTTGGCTATACTCCAAGGATGTAGTTGAAGAATTACAGGATAGATGGCTAAGTGAAACAAAGGGATTTGGATCATACAACTCTATATATGGCGAAGTGAAAATACCCGGGGTAGAGGGTTTAAAGTATCGTACCAACGTTGGTTTGAGCTATCGTACTAGTACCGGTGGCAGTTATACAGGTCAAGGTGTTAATAGTATCAATCCAGCTACCGAATCAAGTGCTTCAATAAACAATTCACTAACCACTTATTGGGCAATAGAGAATATGTTGACTTACGACCGCACTTTTAATCAAAAGCATATGGTTAATGCTGTGGCATTATATTCCGCTGAAGAAACCAGATTCAACAGATCTCAACTTGATGTAAGGGATATCCCAGCTGATGCCTTCCAATATTATAATTTAGGACGTGCAGAAGGTGAATTAACTGTGAATCCCGACTTTCAAAACTATTGGGCTTCTGGTTTGATGTCGTGGATGGGTCGTGTAATGTACTCCTATGATGATCGATATATGTTTACGGCAACTTTACGCTCAGACGGCTCCTCCAGATTGGCTCCGGGAAATAAGTGGCACACCTATCCTGCTTTATCGGTTGGATGGAATATGAAAAGCGAATCGTTTATGCAGAATATTGCCATTATTGACATGTTAAAACTGCGTGCAGGTTATGGACAAACATCCAACCAATCGGTGGATCCATATAAAACGTTCGGGCTTTTATCTACTAGGCCATACAACTTTGGCGATGAGGACTTCGCTGTAGGTTACTACACATCTGAATTGCCTAATCCGTTTTTGGGATGGGAATATTCAGTTACCTGGAATTATGGAATTGACTTTTCTATACTCAATAATCGTTTATCGGGTACTGTTGAGTACTATAAAACACACACCAAAGATCTCCTTCTAAGGGTTGGTTTGCCTGCTACAGCTGGTGTGGGTAGCTATATGGCCAATGTGGGAGAAACCCAGAACAATGGAATCGAGATTGCACTTAATGGCACGATTTTGGACAACGCAAATGGTTGGACATTGGAAGCGGGATTCAACTTGTATGCAAATCGTAACAAACTGGTTAAGCTCTCCTCAGGAGTGGAAAGGGATGAAGGCAACTGGTGGTTTGTGGGTCATCCGATTGATGTAATCTTTGATTACAAGAAGATAGGAATTTGGCAAGAAGAAGACCCATATTTGAATATCCTTGAAGGATCGGGTGGTCAACCAGGAATGATTAAAGTGCTATATACCGGCGATTATAATTCGGATGGTTCACCAACAAGGGCAATTGGTGCTGATGATAGACAAATCATGAGTGTTGAACCCAATTTTATGGGGGGATTCAATACCCGTTTAGCCTATAAAGGATTTGATCTAAGTGCTATTGGTGCTTTTAAAAATGGGGGTATTTTGATTAGTTCGCTTTATTCATCGGCAGGGTATCTAAATATGATGAGCGGACGCAGGAATAATGTGAAAGTGGATTATTGGACACCGGAGAACACAAGTGCTAAATATCCAAAGCCCGGAGGTCCAACGAGTGGAGACAATCCAAAGTATGGCAGTACCTTAGGTTATTTCAATGCATCATACTTGAAAGTAAGAACATTGTCCCTCGGTTATAATTTTAATGAAAGCAACTGGGTGAATAATCTTGGAATTGACAATCTACGGCTTTACTTCATGGTACAAAATCCTTTTGTATTGTTTTCACCTTACCACAAAGAGTCTGGGATGGATCCTGAAACCAACTCATACGGTAATGAAAATGCAGCTGTTGCATATTCTCAAAATCTCAGGCGTCTGCTGACAATAGGCACCAACACGCCTTCAACACGCAACTATTTGATCGGTATCAATTTGTCATTTTAACGAAGATAAAGATGAAAAATAAATATATTAAATCTTTTGTAGGAACAGTTCTGATGATATTGTTTCTAGTATCATGTGCTGATATTTTGGAGGAACAACCCAGAAGCTTTTATGAACCTGGCTATTTCGAAACCGAAAGAGGCATTTATGGAGGGGTCACAGGTATGTACGCCCACCTACGATACATATATGGACAAGCATATTATTACAATGCATGCCTCACGGGAACTGATGAGGCAACTTGGGCTCACGATGCAGATGGCAATTTTAGGGATATGGATCTTTCAGGAGCAGGCGAACTTACTGCAATTACAAGCCGTGCCGATGTACTTTGGGGAGCTGCATATACTAATATCAATAACGCAAGCGGTATTATTGAGAATGCTGTATTGTTAGGAACTATTCCTGATGATGTAGTAGCAGAAGCCAGATTTTTCCGTGCGTTCGATTACTTCATGCTCGTACAATCTTTTGGTGGGGTAGCTTTGGATCTAGGATCGGGGGAGTTGATGTTCAACAAAACTCCAATTAGGTATTCTGTACGCAATACAGTACCTGAAGTTTATACCAAAGCAATTTTCCCGGATTTATTGATAGCTATCAACGATTTACCGGATGAAGGACGAGTGATAGGCGGTGCAACCAAAACACTTGCTCGTTTATATTTGGCCAAAGCATACCTTACCTACGGGTGGTGGCTAGAGAATCCCAATGACATTCCCACTTATCCTGAAACTTCACGGGTAGACCCTGACGGACATGATGCACAGTGGTATTATCAACAGGCTTACAATTTGGCGGCAACCGCCATTGAGAATCCAGGTTCATTTGGATTACAAGATACATATTATGATGTGAATTGGGGTCCAAATGATCGGAATAATGAAATCCTACTGTATGCCGATCACACCGAGAAGAGTGCCTATTATAATGGAGGATCCTTAGATTGGGGCAGCGGTGGAGCTCCTGATAATTTTGCGAGCTGGATGTTAACATGGGATTATACACTCATGACAAGCTCTAAGGACGATATATGGACAGATCGTGTATCTTCTGTACAACGCGAAGCTGTTCAGGCATTGGGACGTCCATGGAAACGTATGGCTCCGCCTATTGGAGTCATTGAAAATACATTCGCCGACAAGACTAATGATTCGCGTTATGATGGTACATTCACCACTGTTTATCGGGGTAATTGGAATAAAGGTGGTGTAACTAATACATTTTTGTACAATGCAAATAATATGTTGGTTTATCCCGGTGATCCTATACTAACATTCTTGGACGAAGAACCTGCACAAGCCATTGATTATTCCAACTCTACATATAACAGCAATGTAGGTGTAGGTGTATTACCGGGAAGAGCTGATTATGTGGTGTCTCCACGTGGTATAAGCAGGCGGGTTTATCCTGGGATCTGGAAACTTGGCCCCTACCGCACCGATAATGGTACTGGATTAGGGCAACCTAATGGAGGAAGTACTCGACCTTTCAATATTGCCAAATTCTCAGAACTCTTCTTTATAGCAGCCGAAGCAGCTGTAAAGGGTGCAACTACAAGAACTGTAACCGGAACATACGCAAATGATGGAACTGCCAGAGGGTTGATTAATATTATTCGTGCACGTGCTGGTAAATGGCGTTGGGACAATAATGGAAATGTTTCAAAAGTAGAAGATAATAGTGCTGTGATGATTGCAGCTACTCCTGCTGACATCACATTAGAATATTTACTTGCAGAGCGTTCAAGAGAATACTATGGTGAAGGTTATCGCTGGTTTGATTTGGTACGTACTCAAACATGGGCTGATATTGCTGCCACTTTCGAAATTGCTGGTCCTAATGTAGGAGATCACACTGCTGAAACATTTACCCGTAATATACAAAAATTTCATTATCTGCGTCCAATTCCTCAAGGTCAACTTGACAATATGGACATGTCTAATGAAGAGAAAAATGTATATCAGAACCCGGGTTATAGAGTTACTGATTAATAATGGTTTAACAAGACACATAAAAGATTGGTTGCTCATTTTTGGGCAACCAATTTTATTTTATGGATATTAGTTTTGCAAATTAATAAATAGCCATAGAGTTTCTATGTATTATTAATTTTATCAATATATGTATATTACAATACCATAATCTTTAAATATTACCAGTCCCTCAGTGCGTCAATTTGCAATTACCCTTTAAAACAGATTATAGTTAGGATTAATAGAGAGATTTAATGATCTTTATTATAACTCTTGGAATATTATGCTCCAATATCAAATGAAAATTCTCGGTATTTCTGCCTATTATCACGATTCGGCCGCAGCCATTGTAGAGGATGGAAAGGTATTGTATGCAGCTCAGGAAGAAAGGTTTTCAAGGATTAAAAATGACGCTTCATTTCCTGAAAAAGCTATAAATTTTTGTTTATCCGAATCAGGATTTGATGTTAATGATCTTGATCTGATTGCATTTTATGATAAACCTTTTTTAAAGTTTGAAAGACTCTTGGAAACCTATTATGCTTTTGCTCCCAAAGGTTTTCGATCATTTGCTAAAGCGATGCCATTATGGCTAAAGGAAAAGCTTTTTATAAAGCAGTTAATCAGGAAGAAAATCAATGAAATAGGTGAAGCTAAATTAAAGAACATTCCCATTACTTTCCCGGAACATCACCTTTCTCATGCAGCCAGTTCTTTCTATACATCTCCTTTCAATAGAAGTGCTTACTTGACAATCGATGGGGTTGGTGAATGGTCGACTACATCGTATGGGATAGCATTTGGAGAAAAGGGAATCAAGGTATTAGGAGAGCTAAATTTTCCCGATTCATTTGGATTATTTTATTCTTCATTTACCTATTATTTGGGTTTTGAGGTAAATTCAGGTGAATATAAAATGATGGGTCTTGCTCCTTATGGCAACTATTCATCAAACACCGTAAAACGATTTATTGAAATAATAAAAGAGAAATTGTTGGATATCAAACCGGACGGTTCTATTAAATTGAACATGGATTATTTCGAATATCCTGCTGGTTTGAAAATGGTAAAACCTAAGGTGTGGGAAAAACTGCTTGGAATAAGTAGAAGATTACCAGAGGAGAAATTAGATCAAGTGCATGCAGATTTGGCACTTGCTGCTCAAAAAGTACTGGAAGAAGCACTTATCAAATTGACCCGGTTTGTTAAACAAGAAACAAATGAAGATAATTTGTGTCTGGCGGGTGGTGTAGCTTTAAATTGCGTGGCAAATTCAGTTTTGTACAAACAAAATATATTTAACGACATTTATATTCAACCCGCTGCAGGTGACGCTGGGGGTGCTTTGGGTGCAGCTTTAGCCGCTTCATATATCAAGCAAGACTTGAAATATAATGGATTAAAAAGGTCTTTTAACATTTATTTAGGACCTGAATATACTGACCTGGAAATTAGCAGGATTTTACGTAAATACAAATGTAATTTTACCCATTTCGAAAACACAGAAGAGTTAAACCGAGTCACTGCCCAGTTTATATCACAAAAAAAAGTGGTAGGGTGGTTCAAAGGAAGAATGGAATTTGGTCCCAGGGCATTGGGTAACAGGAGTATATTGGCTGATGCCACGGATCCTGATATGCAGTACAACTTAAATATGAAGATAAAATTTCGGGAAGGTTTTCGACCATTCGCACCTGTGGTTTGCGAGGAGGATTATGACGACTATTTCGAATCCGGGAAACAGTCATATTATATGTTGTTTACAAGTACAGTAAAAGAGTCGTTGAGAAAAAAATTGCCAGATGATTTTCAAAAATTCAGTTTGGAAGAAAAACGTAAGTATATCAAATCTGATTTGCCAGCAATCACCCATGTTGATTTTTCAGCTCGTGTTCAGGTGGTAAAAAAAGATTTAAACCCTTTGTTATGGCAATTAATCCAGTCATATAAAAAAATTACCAGAATCGGGGTGTTGATCAACACGAGTTTTAATGTCAAAGATGAACCGATAGTTAATTCCCCAGAGGATGCGTATCTTTGTTTTATGAAATCCGGTATGGATGTTTTGGTTTTGGGAAATTATTTAATAGAAAAATAGATGGAGTTTATAAAGGAATTTTTTCTGTTTTTACGAGAAAGAAAAAAGTGGTGGTTGGTGCCTTTAATCATTATATTCCTGATTTTCGGAGCCTTGATATTTTTTACTAGTGGTTCAGCTCTTGCGCCTTTTATTTATACTTTATTTTGATGAACTGGGAAAAAGCTCTGGAAACGATCATTGTTTTGGCTTTAGTGTCCCTCATTGTTCATATATGGATGGACATCCACTGGCTAATTTATTTATCCATTGGCTTATTAACCCTATCCATAATCTCTAAATGGATGACAATCATGATCGGGAAGGGTTGGTTTGCTTTTTCCTACTATTTAGGAGTAATAATGAATTATATAATAATGTTCATTATCTTCTATTTATTTTTAGTGCCGTTATCTTTTTTCCAACGCCTGGCAGGTAGTAATCAAATACTAAAAAAGGGGAAAGATGACTCTCATTTTCATCGACGAGATCATTTATATTCTAAAAAGGATATAGAGAAACCCTGGTAGAATTTTTTTAATATGCTTTTTCTTCTTCCCATAAATATTTGATAGTTATTGTATTTTTGGTTTGTTCATTGTCACCAATACCATTTTTTGACAGCTGGTCCATTGTACCTTTAATCATATGATTTAATACTTCGTCATTCAAACCCCTGTTTTTTGTTTCCTGAAGAGTTTTATTAGCCAATTCAATATTATTTAATTTGATGTAAACTAAGGCGAGTTGCTGTGCTGACAGGCTACTTTGATCAAGTTGATTGTGTTTAAAAAAATAATAAACAGCCTTTTCGAAATCACCTAATCTTAAGCACATTTTTCCGGCCAAACGATAAACTTTTGGTTCTTCAGGATATTCTAAAATTAAGGACTGGGCTACACGAAGACCTTTACCATAAGCTCCTTCACGATCATATTTTGCATAGGATTGCAGCATTACATCTTTCCAGTATGCAAGCTTTGTAAAGAGATCTAATGCTCTTCGTTGTTCGTAAGTTGAATTTCCTAAATGATAGGGTATTGGTGCACGATTACCAGCCATACTTAAATCATATGGCCATGATTTTTTCAAGTCATCTATCATGATCTTTCCTTTGAGAGAATCGATTTCTGTAACAGGGATATCATGAGAAGCTTCGTCAAAGGAAATGTAATTTTCCCCATAATCACCCAACAACCCTAATTCCTGGATTTTATGGTAATATGCATCAGCCATTAGCAAATACCCTTTTACATTTGGATGAACATGTTCGGTCAACAATTCATCACCAATTATTCCATAAGCAGAATGAGATGCAAAAATATCCACCATATCCACTAAAGGATAATCATATTTCTTGGAAAAATTTACAATCACATTATTGATTTTCTCAGGAGCCCTAAACCTGAGCAAGTCCAACTCTTTAGCCAAATGCAGGTATTTTTTGGCTGTGTCCTGATTAATCTGAAGATAGTATTTTCCTAAAGTGTAAGCAGCCAGTGCATTTTTTTGTGCCAATTGATTAGCTTCAGGCCGGTTTTGATTTAAGGCTTCAATAAATTGATTTTCATTGATCAGGCTATCACTGATAAATGGTTTAACGTCTTTTTCATTGCTCACAATAGTTGATAATATTACCGGGATATGATGATTTTTATATTTCTTTAATATTCGTTTAAGGTTACCTTCAAACTGGTTGATTCCGGCATGATACATTTTAGAATCATAGGGGATACGCTGTTCCCTAACCATTACTTCCATAAGGGTTGTTTCTCCTATTTTCGGTTTTTGTGTATCGCTTGTAATCCTGGTATAGCTGTTGTCCAAAAATTGAAAAAGACGGGATTTTTTTAATGTGAGATAGGATCTTATAATTACTGGGTGGCTTCCAAAAGAGTTTGTAGATCCCACACCCAAAGCTCCATAATATTCATTATGACCAGCATAAATGATTACCAGGTCGGGCTTTTGTTTTATTATTTCATCAGTTAAGTCCCACATGGTGTAGGAATTTACTGCGGTAATTCCGGTATTTACTACTTCTATATTTTTTTCAGGAAAAGTCTGGGACAATCGGTATTTTAACATTCTAGGAAAAGAGCCTCCACGATAAAATGGGAAACCTACTGTGGTAGAAGCTCCTTGAACAAAAATCCGGAACGTGCTATCTGTTTTTGTTCTGACAAAAAGGTCGAATTGATTATCCGAACGAAAGTTTTTGTCCTTAAAATATTTATTGGCTATAAAAGGATTCATGACAAGATAATCGGGCTGGTTTTCAACAGTTACCTTGTGAAAAAGAGGATAACTCTCGCCATACTTAGTTATGCGCAATGCTATCTCGACTAGAAATAGTATTATAAAAGGAAGTAAAATTGCAGTAATCTTAAATATCGATTCCTTCTTCAAAATATTTGCCTTTAACGAAGTTGTAATTTTAATCTATATTTAACTCTGTTATTCTGACTTCATATAACTCAACTGCTTGTGCAATCGGTTGCAATTTGTAAATTTATTAATTATATTTGAAATGTCGACGTATTATTTCATTTCAAATAAAAAAGATGTCAATACTGTCTATCCTAATGGATCAAAATGTTAGGCAACTGACAGGAAATTATTTATTTATAAACTTAACAAAGGAATAACAATGATAGCTTTAGGAAAATTTCGCCATTTGGTTTATAGTTCATCAGCAGGTATCTTATTGCTCCTTTTTAACTCTTATTGTATCTCGCATCCAAATAAAATTAGCAATGACGATATTTTAAATAAAGTATTTACCATCCCAACCAATGATCCCTTTCCAGGATCATCATTGCTTACAACAGAAAAATCAAAGGGGCAGTTTCCACTGGTAGTAAATGGTGTTGCCAGTAACATTTTGGTGAGTGAGTCTGATTTTCCAGGAGTCCTGAGAGTCGCAAAATTGTTTCAAAAAGATCTTGGATACGTATCTGGCCAGGAACCAGAACTAATCATAGCGGACAGCCATTTATCAAAAACGTTGATCATTGTAGGAACAGTGGGCAAAAGCAAGTTGATCGATCAATTGGTAAAGGATAAAAAGGTAGATCTTAAAAGGTTGAATGGAAAATGGGAGCAATTTTTAATTATCCCGGTAAAAAATCCGATGAAAGGGGTTGATCAGGCATTGGTGATTGCCGGTAGCGACAAAAGGGGCACTATATTTGGCATGTTCGAGCTTTCTGAGAAAATGGGTGTTTCCCCTTGGTATTGGTGGGCTGATGTACCGGTAAAGGTAAGGAAAAATATATATGTTAAATCAGGCACTTACACCATAGGAGAACCTAAAGTAAAATACCGGGGTATCTTTATCAATGACGAAGCACCTGCACTGCGAAATTGGGCTGAGGAAAAATTTGGTGGTTTCAACAGCAAGTTTTATGACAAGGTTTTTGAACTGATACTCCGTAATAAAGCCAATTATCTATGGCCTGCAATGTGGCTTCCTGCCGTTTTTACCACTGATGATCCTGAAAACCCAAGATTGGCTGATGAATACGGTATCGTCATTTCAACATCTCATCATGAACCTATGATGCGCTATCATGAAGAATGGAGCCGGTATAATGCTGGTGAATGGAACTATGAAACAAATAAAGAAAAGCTTCAGCAGTTCTGGCGGGAAGGCATCGAAAGAATGGGGGACCGTGAAAGTGTAGTTACCCTGGGTATGCGTGGCGATGGCGATGAGGCGATGACTGAAGAAACAGCAGTGGATTTACTGAAAACTATTATAAAAGATCAACGACAGATCATCGAGGAAGTAACTGGTAAGCCCGTTGAAGAAACACCCCAGGTGTGGGCACTCTATAAAGAAGTGCAGGATTATTACGATAAAGGCATGCGGGTGGATGATGATATTCTGATCCTATTTTGTGATGACAATTGGGGGAATGTACGCATCCTTCCTAAAAAAGAAGACCTAAACCATAAAGGGGGATATGGTATGTATTACCACTTTGATTTTGTTGGCGGCCCTGTTTCTTACAGGTGGATCAATGTAACTCAGATTGAAAAAGTCTGGGAACAAATGAACCTGTCTTATGAATGGGGTGTAAGGGATCTTTGGATTGTCAATGTAGGTGACATCAAACCGATGGAATTGCCGATCAGCTTTTTTCTGGATTTTGCATGGAACACAGATATGGCAGCAGCCGATTTACCGGGTTACTATGAGCGTTGGGCTGAACAACAATTTGGCCAGCAATATGCCGGGGATATTGCCGAAATTACAGCAGAGTACACCAAATACAGTGCCCGTCGTACGCCGGAGATGATAACCCCTAACACATATAGCCTCGAAAATTACAGAGAAGCTGATAGAATAATCGAGGAGTATCATCAATTGCTTGAGAAAAGTAAAAACATTTATGATAAACTCCCCGAAAGTCACAAATCTGCTTATTATCAGTTGGTGCAATTCCCTATTGAAATAAGCAGTAACCTGAATGAGATGTATGTAGCAGCAGGCAAAAACAGGTTGTATGGTTCTCAAAACAGGGCTTCAACAAATAAATATGCCGATATGGTAAAGGAGAAATTCTTTAAAGATGAAGAACTTACCAAATATTACCATGAATCATTGAATGAGGGTAAATGGAATCATATGATGTCGCAGACACATATTGGGTATACCAGCTGGGCCAACCCACCGGTAAATAAAATGCCAGATGTTTCTTACATACAGCTGCCCCCTTCAGCCGGATTGGGTTATACAGTGGAAAACGGTGTAAGTCGCTCACGATGGCAACGTGGTCAAAATTTCTCTCCTTTTGACCCTGTAAATGATCAGCGTTATTATATTGAAATTTATAATACGGGGAACAAAACATTAAACTATGCTCTGAAAGCAAAAAATGAGTGGATTAAGCTTTCTTCCGAACAAGGATCTACACAGTATGATGAGAAGGTATTTGTATCAATTGACTGGAACAAAGCCCCAAAAGGTAAAAATACGGGAGAAATTGTAATTTCAGGAGCAGAGCAGGAATTTACACTTCAGGTACCTATACACAATGATCTTCCTGAAGTTGCAGGTTTTGTCGAAAACAGTGGTGTGGTGTCTATTGAAGCGGTTAATTTTATCAGGAAACACGAAACAAAGCACATAGGATGGACAGTAATTCCCAACATGGGACGCACGCTATCTTCCATTACAGTGGAACCCGCTAATGCGGAAAGACAAAGCCCGGGTAAAAATACACCCCGCCTGGAATACGATTTTACTGTCTTCAAAGAAGGTGATTTAAAAATAGAAACTTATCTGTCGCCTACTTTGAATTACAAAAAAAATGAAGGCTTAAAGTATGCCATTGCCATTGATGATGAAGAACCACAAATCATAAATATCCATGAAGGCGAGAATACACCCGATTGGGAATATCCGGAATGGTGGAATGTTTCTGTAACAGACCGCATCAGAAAAAAACAATCCCAACATAAAGGTTTAAAACCGGGGAAACATACCTTAAAAATCTGGATGATTGATCCTGGTGTTGTTTTTCAAAAATTTGTGATTGATGCTGGTGGGTTAAAACCCAGTTATTTAGGACCACCAGAAAGCAAAATAATAAAATAATTGTAAATTGGCTTTTTATTCCGGTTTGTTTATAAAATAAAAAATTATTGTGAGAAAGATTATCGCTTTTTGGGTAGTTGTATTGTTAACTATCACCATTAACATAACTATCGCTCAGGTCAGACTCCCCCAGATCATTACGGATGGCTTGGTTCTACAGCGCGATGCTGAAATCAATATCTGGGGATGGGCTTCAGCGGGTGAACAAATTACTGTAGAGTTTAACAAAAAAAAATATAAAGCCACTGCATCATCACAGGGAAAATGGCGTCTCAAACTACCTAAAATGAAAGCTGGCGGGCCCTATTCCATGAAAATTTCAGGAAAAAATGAAATTCTGGTAAATGATATCCTAATTGGTGATGTATGGTTGGTAGCTGGTCAATCAAACATGGTACACCAGTTGGATATACATGATGTAACCTACGCAGATGATATAGTTAACGCAAATTATCCGGCCATCAGACATTTTAAAATACCAACCACCACCGACCTGGAAGGGCCAAGTGAAGATTTAACAGGTGGCTCATGGCAATATGCTGTAGGTGAGGAAGTGCGTCCTTTTTCGGCTGTGGCGTATTTTTTTGCCCGTAAGTTATATGATAAATATAATATCCCAATCGGTCTGATCAATGCAAGTGTAGGTGGCACACCTATAGAAGCATGGATCAGTGAGGAAGGTTTCAAGGAGTTCCCCGATATTTTAAAAACCATAAAACAGAATCAGGATACGGCGTATGTTAATAGCCGTAATAGAAACAGCGGTGGAAACCCACCTCCCACCAAGCCTAAGGATAAAGGATTGATTGCAGATACACCATGGTATTCGGTCGATTTTACACCGAAGAACTGGCGAAGGATCAATATTCCCGGATATTGGGAAGATCAAGGGATCAAAGATCTCAATGGTGTAGTTTGGTACAGAAGGGAAATTGATATACCTGAATCTATGGCCGGTAAACAAGCCAAATTATTTTTGGGTAGAATCGTAGATGCAGACAGGGTATACATCAATGGTGAGGAAGTAGCAAATACCACCTATCAATATCCACAAAGAAGATATACTGTTCCAGCTAATCTGTTAAAGGCTGGTAAGAATGTTTTTGTAGTCAGAGTTACTAATTATGGTGGAAAAGGGGGATTTGTACCTGATAAACCTTATTGTTTGTTTACAGAAACAGATACCATTGACCTAAAAGGATATTGGCAATATAAAGTGGGCGAAGTATTTATTCCCAATCGATCAGCATTTTCAGGACCGGGTCGGATCAATGCTCAAGATCAGCCGACAGCTTTATATAATGCAATGGTAGCACCATATATAGATTTCAATATCAAAGGGATTTTGTGGTACCAAGGTGAAAGCAATGCAGGACGCCCCGCTCAATATGAAAGTTTACAAAAAGCTTTGATAAATGATTGGCGTGAAAAATTTGGTAATTTGAATCTTCCCTTTATCTACGCTCAACTTCCCAATTTTATGGATGTAAGCTACCTGCCTTCCGAAAGTGGTTGGGCTGCTTTAAGAGAGTCTCAAATGAAAGCTTCTAGTGTTCCCAACACTGCAATGACTGTCAATATTGATTTGGGGGAATGGAACGATATTCATCCTGATAATAAAAAAGATGTTGGGGAAAGAATGGCACTTGCTGCCTTAAAATTAGCTTATGGAGAAAACATCGTGTATTCCGGTCCAATTTATCAAAGTCATTCGATAGAAGGAAATAAAGTAATTATCAACTTCTCACATACAGGAAGTGGTTTGATAACCCATGATGGTGAAGAACTTAACGAATTTGCAATAGCAGGAGAAGATAAAAAGTTTGTATGGGCAAAAGCAAAAATCGACGAAAACAAGGTAATCGTGTGGAGCGATGAAGTGGACAATCCCAAGTACGTACGCTATGCCTGGGCTGATAATCCCGACAATCCAAATTTGTATAATCAGGAAGGGTTGCCAGCTTCGCCATTCAGAATAGGTGAAGATTAACACATATATATTTTCAGGTTGGTACTACCCTCATTTTAGTGGAAAAGGATTGTTTGAACTTAAAGAGCACTGCTATAACAGCTTACATTGGTTCCTTTAAATAACTTTTGCCCTCGCCGGGCGGGCTCCCGCCAAAAAGCGGGACAAAAAATTCAAGGCTGTATAAAAATGGCTAAATTTTAAAGAATAATGCTAAAAATCCCAAACTTGACCGCCAATCATCACTTTCTTCCAAATCAAATTTATCGGCGATCTTCGAACAGTGGGATTTTTTTAACGCCTCATTCTTTAAAATTCTTAACGCCATTTTTATAAGGCCAATTATAATCCCAAATGTAATTTTAATTCCATTTCCACTAGATTCGTGGTATAACCTTCAGGTTTTTAATATTCGGAAATCATTAAGTGAATTCTTACATTTAATCTCTGTACAAACTATTTAATGGATTGATATTATTTAATCTTAACCTGAAACGAAAATGATTGGTAAAGTCCCGGAACGACTCCGGGCTTTTCTTTTCGTAAGCATCACCAATTACAGGAAAATAAAACTCCAACACATTTCGTATCAAGGATAACCGGATTCCCGCATCATAATAAACTTTAGAATCATTTCCTGCAACACCTACATCTGCAAACAAATTGAATAATCCCACATAGGGAATGTCCACATCAAAATTGGTCGCAAACATCCATGAATCGGAAAAAACAGGCACCCAACCCCGGAATCCGCCATGTTTTAAATTGGTTTGAGTTTCAAAACCTTTAAAATCATGGGAAATAGTTGCCCTATCCAAAAAAACATCATCCATACTGTAATCTAAACTACCACTTAATCCATACTGAAATGCTGTTTCTACAGGTTTGTCTTTTAAAAACTTCCCATAAAATATCCTGGATTTCAGGCGTGAATTTTTGTAATACTTCCATGAAACAAACCCTTCATTTTCCCATGACAGAAATCCATCAACTTTATGTTTTAATCCGGTTGTAAGTCCATATTGCCAACGCCCCAATGATTTTTCCAAACTATATTTTCCTTCGAATATCTCATAATTTTCTTCGTACTGAGGCAAAGCTTCCTGATCAACCTGAATGAAAGCATACCTAAAATTCAGTTTTTGCAATGGACTGAATTTTAAAGAGCGGGGTTTAAATATCAGTTCAATATTTGGTTCAATTTTAGTATAACCGGCATATGATTTTCCCAACCCGGATATTTTAATTCTTCTGAATAATTGATTAGGATATAAATTATAATTGATCTCTGCCGATCCGGAAAGCTTTTCTAATCCAAAGCTGTACATGGGCATAATGAAATAATTAAATTTCTTTTGTGGGAAAAGTCTGTTATATACGCCAAAACCCAGCATGAATTTATCATTGGTGTTCATTCCGAGTGTGGGAATGATAAAAACCTGATTGATATCCGGATCTTCAACAGCCCCGGGGAAATGCACTTTCAGTGGTCCTGCTTTTTTAAAAAACCCCGATGTGCTTACTCTTCCTTTAGCGGGATAAAGTTGTAAGGTGACAGTATCAGGATCTATCACTACATATTCGGCATTTCCAGCTCCTGCTAATGTGATGGTCTCAGTGCCTTCAAATCCTTCCACCCAATTGTTTATCTCCCGTTGACTATTACTGAATGTTGCCAATGGAAAAGGTGCAGCAATTCCTCCCTCATTTTGTATAACCACGTTCAGGTCTTCTCCTACTTTTTTCGTTGAACGAATGCTGTACTGAAGTTTTTTATCTGAATTGATCAATCCGTCAAACAACCAGTCCAAATTTTTTCCTGTTTCTGATTCGAATAAATTCTGCAGATCATCTGGTTGAGGATGTTTGAACTTCCAGGTTTCAAAAAATAATTGCATGATCCGATCAAATTCGTTAACACCCAAATAATTTTCAAGATGTTTAAAAATCATTGCTGGTTTTTGATAGACCATAGCGAAATAGTTACCATAAGTGAAAAGATCTGCGTGAAGATTTGCTGGTTGATCTTTATTTTGTCTGGCTTGCATAAAATATGCTTGCCTGTACAAATCGGTATATGGAATTTCCGAAATCCTGGTTCGGTCGGCTACCCACCGGGCCAGGCTGCTTGATTCAATTAGCCCCGGAACCATTTCCGTGATTTTTTTTTCCGGATATTTGGTCGAAATGTATCTTCGTTCGTAGTAGGAGTTAATGCCTTCATCCATCCATGCATGATCCCGTTCATTAGTACCCAAGATCCCATAAAACCAATTGTGGCCAATCTCGTGCATGGTTACAAGTTCAAGTGAAAACTTATCACTTCCCCCCAATACAGTGATTGTGGGATATTCCATACCACTTCCTGCACTCAAAGCCCCATCCACCACCGTGACTACATCATATGGATAATCCCCGATCCAAAGTGAATAATAATAAACGGCATCTTGCATGTACTGTATGATATCCTGCCATACCTCATAGCTTCGGTCATTAAAAAATGCTTCAAGTTTCACAGTTCTGCCAGAGTGCGGTAATTCGATCTCTCCAAACATGACTTTATAGGTTTTATCTGCAAACCACGCAAAATCATGTACCTGTTCCTGTATGTATCTGATGGTTTTGGTACGAGGTGAAGATCTTTGCATGTCTATTGAATACCTGAAAAGAGCGGTTTGCCAGTCCTCATAAGCAATACTATCTAAAAATTGCTGCTCCTGATCATTCTGAAGTACCCCTGTTGCTGCCACTACATAATTTTCAGGTAAAGTAATACTGACATCAAACGTACCAAACTCCGAATAAAATTCTCCCATGTCCAAATAAGGCATTTGATGCCATCCATCTTTGTCATATACAGCTGGTTTGGGATACCATTGGGTAATTTGGTACTGTTGACCTACATGTCCCAAACGGGAATAAGAATCCGGTATTTTTACCCGAAATGGTGTTGAAATAGTTATCTTCTGACCACTTTTTAGGGGTTGGTTCAAATGTATTTTACAGATATCAATGTGTTCTGCATCAAGTTTCCATTCCACCGGTTTCCCATTTACTTTAAAATCAAGGCTATCAATATAGCCTCGTTGTGCTTTTGTGGCAAAGAGGTATCGGTGATCATTTGTCAAGGCTTTTTGTTTAGCAAAAGCTGTTTGATTATTTTTATAAGCGTTAGGCCATAAATGGAAATATATAAATTCCAGATCATCCGGAGAATTATTGATATATTCTATCTCTTCAAAACCGTGTAGAATATGTTTTTGGTCATCCAGGGAGACATTGATCACATAATTTACTTCCTGTTGCCAGTAAGGAACATTAGTTTGGGCAAATGAGATAAATGTTATTAAACAAAAACAACTGGAAAAGAGGTATTTAATGGTACGCATAAACCGGGATTGAAAAAATTTAACACCTTAACTGAATTAGAAACAAAAAAACCCTATTTTAGATTTGAAAAAGCTTTTTTGTTGATGATTTACATCATAAAAATTATGCCGAAAAGGATTCCCATACTCTTTTTATTTATCTTTTTTAGTTATGATTTACCTGCACAGAGTGATAAAGATCAGCTAAGGGTAGTTTTTTATAATGTGGAAAACCTGTTTGATGTGCTGAACGATAGCCTGAAAATGGATGATGAGTTTACACCTGAAGGTTCCAGAAAATGGACATTAGGAAGATATAAACAAAAACTCAGTAATATATACCGGACATTGATTGCAATTGGAGGGTGGGAACCGGCGGGGATTATAGGTTTATGTGAGGTTGAAAACTATAAGGTGCTGAGTGATCTGGTAGAAAAAACCCCCTTAAAGCAACTTGATTATCAGATCATTCACAAGGAATCACCTGATCATCGGGGCATTGATGTCGCTTTATTGTATCGAAGGGAGATGTTTCGGCCAATTGCTTACGAACCTATACCCGTTCAAGGA
>JAEWLI010000126.1 GCA_023393375.1 Bacteroidota bacterium | reverse complement strand
GTTTGTACTTTTTTTACATACCAACCTTTCTCCAGATCCAGGAGTTTACTGTAAAAATCCTCTGTGAACATGATTGATTTTTTTCACCAATATAAACACTTTCATTAAATTCGTGGTAGAACCATTTTATTAATTGGGAAAATATTTTGCAAAAAACGTACTACAACTGGTTATATATCCTTAGATAGGATCCATTCAATGTGGTTTGGTAGCGAAGCAATGGAAGGTACGCCGGTGAACCAATAGGCTCCCCCTGCCAATTAAAGGTACTTCCACAGCAACTGTCAATCAGGTACTGTCCGGAAGGGTGCACATCAAGGTTTGCACATGCACTGGTTGGTTGAAATGAACAAGTCCTTTCAAAAGCGATGTAGTTATTATTGTGAGTCTTGTGCAGAATTATACCCCTTACACCCCGGTTTTGGCCATCAATATAGTAATACCCCATTGTGTGTAAGGTAAAATATTCGGGATCGTTAATATTGATTTCGAAATTAACAGGACGTTCCGGTATAGGATCTTCATAATAATCGTTCTTGCAGGAAAAAAATCCAACAGATAAAATTATTAAAATGCCGGTAAGGAAACGTTTCAAAGTTTTAGTTTTTTTCGACCTATCCTATCTTGTAACTCAGAATCTGATCTTGTGAAGTAAAAATAATCTTGAAAACAATTGACCGATTCTGTTTTAGCTAAATTATAAGATAGGTGTAAATTGCCTCAAAAATCGGACATCGTTCTCTGTAAATAAACGTATATCCTTGATTTGATATTTTAAAGCTGTGATCCTTTCTATTCCCATTCCGAATGCATATCCAGTATATTTTTCAGGATCTATACCACAATTGGACAAAACATTGGGATCTACCATGCCGGCACCCCCTATTTCCACCCAACCAGAATGTTTGCACATCGTGCAACCTTCGCCCTTGCAAATAAAACAAGAGATATCAATCTCAGCACTAGGTTCTGTAAATGGGAAAAAGGATGGCCTGAACCGAACAGTAGTATCTTTGCCAAACATTTCCCTTGAAAAATAAAAAAGGGTATCTTTTAAGTCTTTGAAACTCACATTTTCATCTACATACAAACCTTCTACCTGATGGAAAATACAATGTGCCCGGGCAGAAATGGCCTCATTCCTAAAAACCCGGCCTGGCATAATAGCCCTTAACGGTGGTTTTTGGGTTTCCATTAAGCGTATCTGCACGGAGGAAGTATGCGTCCGCAAAGCAATATCAGGATTTTTTTCCAAAAAGAAAGTGTCCTGCATTTCCCGTGCTGGATGATTTTCAGGAAAGTTCAATGCTGTAAAGTTATGCCAATCATCCTCAATTTCAGGACCGTCAGCCACACTGAAACCAATGCGTTCAAAAATTTTATTGATCCTGTTTCTGGTTAGGGTCAAAGGGTGCAGGCTACCCAACTGATTTTGAACAGGTGGAAGTGTCAAATCAATAGGGGCAGAAGACTGCTGTTTGCCAGATTGTTCCAACTGACTGATCAGTTCCTTGAATTTTTCCTGTGCAGCATCTTTCAGTTCGTTTAATAGTGCACCAACTTCCTTACGGTTTTCGGGTGCCACATCTTTTAAAGAACCAAAGAGTTCGCCCACAACACTCTTTTTGCTAATAAACCGCATGCGGAAATTTTCCAATTCCGCCTGATTGCTTGCGGTATATGCTGCAATTTCCTGCTTATATTGATTTACCTTTTCCAGCATAATATATTAAATTATCATTCCTGCACCAACTGTATTGTTAGTTGCTTCATCAATGATGATCAAACTTCCAGTCATTCGGTTGGTCTTATAACTATCGTAAAATAACGGAACAGTTGTTCTGATCTGAATCCGTCCAATTTCATTCAAGCCAATTTCCAGGTTATCTTCCATCCTGTGCAAAGTATTAATATCCACTTTGTAGCGTATTTCCTTAACAATACATTTGGCTTCTTTAGTAGTATGACGGATGATGTATTTTCCCCGGGGATTAAGCTTTTTATCACTCAACCAACATACCATCAATTCAATGTCCTGACCAATAGCCGGTTGATTGTTGGGTCTTACCAACATGTCGCCTCGACTGATATCGATATCATCTTCCAGGGTGATCACCACCGACATAGGGGGGAAAGCTTCAGAGACTTCTTTATCAAAGTCAAAAATACTTTTGATTTTAGAAGTGAACCCGGACGGTAAGGCAACAACCTCGTCACCCGGTTTAAATACACCACCTTCTATTCTTCCGGCATATCCCCTGAAATCATGAAACTTTTCTGATTGTGGACGAATTACGCGCTGTACCGGAAACCTGCAGTCGACAAAATTGGCATCGCTGGAAATATGTACATTTTCCAATACATAAAGCAATGTAGGGCCAAGGTACCAGGGAGTATTTTCCGATTTAGTAACTACATTATCACCTTTTAAGGCACTAATCGGGATATACCGAAGATCAGGAATTCCAAGTTTAGAACTGAAATCTTCAAAATCCTTTTTTATTTTATTATATATCTCTTCACTATAATCAACCAGGTCCATTTTATTGATACAAAGGACAAGATGCTTAATTCCAAGCAATGATGCAATAAAAGCATGACGGCAGGTTTGTTCAACAACACCCAATCGGGCATCAATAAGAATGATCGCTAAATTAGCTGTTGAAGCACCAGTAACCATGTTTCGGGTATATTGAATATGCCCGGGAGTATCGGCTATGATAAATTTTCTTTTGGGTGTGGCAAAATAGCGATAAGCCACATCAATAGTTATTCCTTGTTCCCTTTCTGCCCGCAATCCATCGGTAAGCAGAGCCAGATTCAACTGACCATCACCCATTAATTTACTTGAGCGTTCCAGGGCATCCATTTGATCTTCAAAAATAGCTTTGGAATCGTACAATAATCTTCCTATCAATGTACTTTTGCCATCATCAACACTCCCTGCTGTAGTAAACCGGAGCAGGTCCATTGACAAATAATTTTCTGTTTCAGTCATTTTTACCAGCTTTCTATTCAATAAAACTTATCAAATCTTTAAAAAAATAAATTAGAAGTAACCTTCTTTTTTACGGTCTTCCATTGCTGCTTCTGATCTTTTGTCGTCAGCCCTGCCACCGCGTTCTGTTACTCTTGCAGCTGCCACTTCAAGAATAATCTCTTCCAGTGTGGAGGCATCTGATTCTACCGCACCGGTACAAGACATATCTCCAACCGTTCTGAAGCGCACAATCCTTTCTTCAATTTTTTCACCAGCCTGTAGTGGCACAAAATCTGATTTGGCTAACCACATGCCATTTCTGGAAAATACTTCCCTTTTGTGAGAGAAATAAATAGTAGGTATTTCCAATTTATCCATCAGAATATATTGCCATACATCCATTTCTGTCCAGTTACTAAGAGGGAAAACCCGGAAGTGTTCCCCCATGAACTTTTTAGCATTGAAGAGGTTCCACAATTCTGGCCTTTGGTTTTTTGGGTCCCACTGACCAAATTCATCACGGTGTGAAAAAAACCTTTCCTTGGCCCTGGCTTTTTCTTCGTCACGACGACCTCCCCCGAATGCTGCATCCACCCGTAGCTCAGCAATTGCATCGAGTAAGGTTACTGTTTGAAGCATATTTCTACTGGCATTTACGCCTTTTTCTTCAACAGCCCTTCCCTGATCAATCGAATCCTGTACATTGCGAACGATCATTTCCACATCCAGTTTTTTGGCAAGATCATCACGAAAGGTTAGTGTTTCTTCAAAGTTATGACCTGTATCAATATGTAAAAATGGGAATGGGATCTTTGCAGGCCAAAATGCTTTTTCGGCAAGCCTGGCCATAACAATGGAATCCTTCCCCCCTGAAAATAAAAGTACCGGCCGCTCAAACTGCGCTGCAACTTCGCGCATAACAAAAATAGCTTCCGATTCCAACTGCTGTAAATGTGTCAAATTGTAATGTGGCATGTCTATTAATCCTAATGTTTTTTTATCCGTGGTCTAATGTATTCTATTAAAGTTTTTAAACTTACTTTCAATGAATCTTTTTCAGTATCAATTACCAGATCCGGTTGAAGTGGTTCCTCAAAAGGAGAAGATATCCCTGTAAAATCACTGATCTCACCTTTTCTGGCCTTTGCATACAAACCTTTTACGTCTCTTTTTTCACATATCTCGATCGGGCATTTTACATATACCTCAAGGTACGCATCTGCACCAATAATCTGTTTGGCCATTTGCCTGATCTTAACGGTTGGGCTTATCAATGAGCAGAGGGTGATAATTCCACAATTTAAAAATAATTTCGAAACCTCCGCAGCCCTACGTATGTTTTCTATCCGGTCTTCTTCTGAAAAAGTCAGGTTACTGTTTATCCCGGTCCTTAGGTTATCCCCGTCCAACAATTCTGTTTTATACCCTTTGGAATGGAGATAGTTTTCCAAACCTGTTGCCAATGTACTTTTCCCTGATCCTGACAGCCCTACAAACCATACTACCAAAGCTTTTTGCCCTAATAGCGTTTCTTTGTCTTCTCTTTTTAACTGTCTCTCAAATATGGGATGTATATGTAACAAGTTTTAAGAAATTTTCCGCAAAAATAGCATTATTTATTATATGTAACCGGATTCATTCATTTAAAATAAATAGTTTTGCACGGCTTTGAATAAAACTGGCATAACAAATGGATTTAATTGGTAGCGTAAAGGAAATAAAGAATATTGCAAAAAAAGCAGGCGAACTCATTTTGGAGGTATATAATATGGATTTTGAATCATCGATCCATTATAAAAATGATTATTCGCCACTCACAATTGCTGATAAAAAATCACATCATTACATAGTTACAGAAATTAGCAGGTTATATCCCGAAATTCCAATAATCTCAGAAGAAGGTCAGGATATACCTTATCATGAAAGAAAAGACTGGCCTGTTTTCTGGTTGATAGATCCTTTGGATGGCACCAAAGAGTTTATACAAAAAAATGGACAATTTACCGTCAACATTGCCCTGATTCAGAATAAGAAACCCGTATTCGGACTCATTTATCCACCTTGTACCGGAAAAATATATTACACAGAAAATGGGCAAGCTTTTATTGAAAACTCAGATGGTGAAATACAACCTATTAGGGTTAACAATAAAAAGGAAAAGCTGATTGCTGTAAGGAGCCGTTCACATGCCGCCGCTGAAGAAGTTGAGTTGTTCAGAAAATACAAAGTAGCTGATTATGTTTCAAAAGGAAGTGCGCTAAAATTTTGTATGATTGCCGAAGGGGAAGCTGATATATATTACCGTTTTAAGCCCACAATGGAATGGGACACTGCTGCCGGACAGGCATTGGTAGAAGCAGCAGGAGGCCAAGTTTTTGAGGGTTTAACTGAAAATGTATTCACCTACAACAAGGAATCACTGGTGAATGGCAGCTTTTTGTGTGTGGGATTTAATAAATAAAAAAAGGATGTTTTGCGGTAGGTATATACCAACAAAACATCTTTTCAGGCATTAAACCAGTTTCGCATCCAGTTCAATTTCAGCACCGGTAAGTAATCTCGAAATAGGACAACCTTCTTTTGCACCATTAGCAATCTTTTGAAAATCATCGTTGCTGATGTCAGATACTTTTCCTTTGGTCACTAACTTGATTTTTGTCACAGTAAATCCTTTATCCGTTTTGTCAAGTCTTACCTGAGCTTCTGTTTCCACACTTTCGGGTTTGTATCCGGCTTTCTCCAGTTCAGCCGAAAAGGCCATACTAAAACAACCCGCGTGGGCACCAGCAATTAATTCTTCGGGATTGGTTCCTTTTTCATCTTCAAATCTCGTGGAAAATGAATAAGCACCTTTGAAGGAACCACTTTCAAGTTCCATATTCCCTTTTCCTTCTTTAAGATTTCCGTTCCATACGGCTTTTGCTTTTCTAATTGGCATATCTAAAAAATGTTAATTTGTTAAAAATCATTGAATCTTTACCTTAACGAACGATAAACACAAGTGTTCGAAAAATCTTGAATATGTTTCGGTAAAGTTAAAACAAATAAAAAACGGGCATGTTCATTAAAGAGATTAACTTAATTGTTTATTAAAATGGATACCAGAAAAGTAGTGGTAGTAACCGGGGCATCTGCAGGAGTTGGCAGAGCCATTGTAAGAGAATTTGCTAAACAAGGTGCTCATATTGCATTGATAGCCAGAGGTATTGAAGGTCTGGAAGGTGCCAAAAAGGAAGTAGAAGCCCAAGGGGGAAAAGCATTGATCTTCCCGATTGATGTAGCTGATGCTAAGGCAATCGAAAAAGCAGCATCAGAAACAGAAAAGAAATTAGGTCCTATCGATGTTTGGGTAAATAACGCCATGAACAGCGTATTTGCATTTGTTAAAGATATGGAGCCCGATGAATATAAAAGGGTTACTGAAGTTACTTATCTTGGGCAAGTGTACGGCACTTTAGCTGCTTATAAACGGATGATTAAAAGGGACAAAGGTTCGATTGTATTTGTAGGATCTGCATTGGCTTATAGAGGCATTCCTTTACAATCGGCATATTGTGCTTCAAAACATGCTATTCTCGGGTTCTATGATTCTTTTCGTTCCGAATTAATTCACGACAAAAGCAATATCAAAACCTGTATGGTACAATTGCCCGCTATGAATACCACACAATTTGGTTTTGTGAAAAGTAAATTACCCTACAAACCCAGGCCCATGGGCACTATATTTTCACCGGAAGTAGGCGCACAGGCTGTTGTTTTTGCCTCTGAACATAATCGCAGGGAGATTTTTGTGGGATGGCCTACATTAAAAGCCATTAATGGAAATAAGCTGGTTCCTGGTTTTGCTGACTGGCAATTGGCGAGAACAGGAATAAAAGGTCAACTGACCAATCAACCCGCCGATCCGGAAAGAAAGGATAATTTATGGGATCCGCTTCCAGGAGATCATGGTGCTCATGGCCCTTTTACAGATCTCTCCCATTCTTTCAGCCCACAGCTATGGGCATCAGAAAACAAGGGAATTGTTGCGGGAGTAGCAGGTTTGGCACTTTGGGTAATGGCCTGGGCTTGGTTAAGTAAAAACTAATCTTCATTTTCCTCTTTACTTCGAAGCTTGATATCTATATGCCGGAAAACATTATTTATTAACAATGCGATTAAACTGACGCCAAAAGCTAGTAAATATTGTTCCAAGGCAACACTGATGCCAATGCCTGCTGAAAATAATATAGCAGCTGAAGTAGTGAGGTATCTTACTTTTTCTTCTTTTTCCGATTTGAGAATAGTGCCTGCGCCAATGAAACTGACTCCTACTATGATAGCTTCTATAATTCTGAGTGGATCTATACGCAGAGCTTCATTATAAGGCATACTTGAAAAAATGGCACCCATCTTTGATGCCAACGAAACCAATAAACATGCCATACTTCCTACGATCATATGTGTGCGTAGTCCAGCTGGTTTTTGAGCTTTTTGCCGCTCCACCCCTACCAATCCCGAGAAAATCGCAGCTATTAATACATCCAAAATGATCCATAACTGATCATTCAGGTCCTGATAATGTTGAGAAATATCCATCTTCAATTCATCATATTTAATAAATCAGTCGAAGAAGGATTTGTTTTATGATTGAATACTGATTAAGTGCTGACCCATTGTAATAGACTAAAACTAACCTCATCATTCAGATATATATCTAAATGAGTACTATTCTTAAACATCCTGGTTTTTACCCGTTGGGGTTGTTTGTTCATACCATACCAGATTTCTACAAAAAAATCCTTAATGGCATACAACTCGATAAAAAATTGTTCGTGAGCTCTTACAGTCAGATATGTGCCTTCTTTTTGCGTAATTGTTATCTTTTCTTCCTCAGGGATTAATGCAAACCTTTTCATATTCACCACCATAATCAAAAAATTAGTTTCAGGAGGATATAATACAATTTAATGCCAATTCTTATCAGACGGAATAATATTTTTTGAGATATTCCGGGAAACCTTCTTTTTTTAAGAATTAAGGATATTTTGACTTATAGAAAAGTATGAGAAGTTTAAAAATTATATTCAGCGTTTATTTTAATAGTCGACTTTTTCAACACATTGAGGAAAAAAAGCATCATTACAACCAACATTATAAACTAAATGGAATTCTTGCTAATCCAATGATATAATCTCTCCACATCATCTTTTCTACAGAGTTCAGAGCCAGGGGTCATGGTAGCAGCTGTTCCTGCAGCCACACCGTATCTAATCATTTCCCGAAGTGATTTTTCCTTGGAAAGCATATAAACCATTCCAGCAACCAAGCTATCCCCAGCTCCAACTACACTTTTTTTATGCACTGTAGGTGAAGGTATATGTTCGGTGATATCTTTGGTGACCAATAAAGCCCCACCAGGGCCCAAAGAAACAGTGACTACTTCAGTTTTACCTTCCAGAATCAAACCCTTAGCTAGTTTTTCTACCATGTCCATCTCCACATTTTCTACTCCAGCCAGGCTACTCAATTCCCCAAGATTGGGTTTCAACAAAAAAACCCCTCTTCTTATCCCTTTTTTTAATGCGGCACCGGATGTGTCTAATATTAATTTTGCCTTTAAACTACTGGCAATTTCAGCGATTTCACTGTAAAAATCATCTGGCAATCCGGGCGACAGACTTCCGCTGGCAACAATAATATCAGGTTTAGGAAAGTAAGACTTAATAGCATCCAGACATTTTTGAGCTTCTTCGGGGGATAAAGTGGCTCCCAACATACCAAATCGATAATGTCGGTCCGTTGATTTCTCCACTACTAAAAGATTTTCCCGCATAGTATCTTTAATGTCAATTGGAGTTTGATCAATCCCAGCTTCTTTTAATAAATCTTTAAAGAAGTTACCTATATATCCGCCTTTGGTATATAAAGCACAAGATGAACCACCTAATTGCTTTAAAGCGCGGGAAACATTGATTCCACCACCTCCCGGTTCAAATGTGATATCACTTGCCCTTAATTTTTTATCTGGAATTAATTTATCTATTCGGGCACTTTTATCTAATGCGGGATTTAATGTAATAGTGATAACTGATTTCATGGGATTAAATGATTGGCATGAATGTATAATAAAAAAACTATTGCTCACTAAGTACAGTACCTGGAATCAGATACTGGAAAACCAAAAATATTTATTGGGATAACCGCAGAAATGAGAAGAATGTTTAGTTCAAGAAAGATGATTCAAAATCGGAAGTAATGATAAAACCATTTCCCCTTTTTAAAATAAGTTTATTTGTATTTTTCCTTTTAACAATATACACTAAACCTAAGAATGAAGGTGCGAACAATAGTAATATCCATATCATGATCAGTTTATTTTTAATGTTAGAAGATGGGTAAAGTTATGTTTTTAAAATTCTATTTCAAGTGCAAAAAATCCTATAAAAGCATCAGGTAAGTTTTTTGAATATTTTGTCTACAATTAATTATATTCCATAAATTATTGCGAAAAAATCACAATTATTGAAATTACCTTTGTGAAGAAAAATAAGTTGTCAGAAACTGAGCCATTAGGGTAATAGTCTTAAGATATAATTCAATAATTTTAAACAATGAAAAGAACAGTTCATCCACTTCGGATTTTATTTTTGACTTATCAGGGCGATATTGCCGGTTCTACCAATTCTATTGCCTACCTCACAAAAGGATTGGCCGAAAGAGGTCATAAAATATACCTGGGGTGCCGAAAAGAAAGTTTATTGTTTCAAATGCTCATAAATTCCAAAGTCGAACTGCTGCCAATGACTTTTACCGGCAAATTGGATATTAAAAATATGCGACAGATCCGAGATGCAGTTAGAAAATATGATATCCAAATTATCAACGCCCAATCGAGCAGGGATAGGTATACCAGTATCTTCGCCAAATGGTTTTATGCTTTGAATGTAAAGGTAATTCACACCCGGAGACAAATCCCGGAAAGCATAGGAGGGTTAATACAAAACTGGTTTTATGTTAAAGGTACAGATAGAATAGTTGCTGTAAGTAATGGTGTAAAAAAAGCATTAATTAATAAAAAAATACCCGCCAACCATATTGAGGTAATTTATAATGGTACACCAGGAGAAAAATATAAGATGGATAATTTATCCGATATTCAGCTCCTTAAGGAAAAATATAATATTAAAGAAGGCGATATTGTAATTGGTTGCGTGTCGCGACGAAAGAAGCAGGAACAGATCCTACAGGCATTAAACCATCTGCCTTATAAAGTAAAAGTGATATTTGTGGGAATAAATGAAATTATGGATTTTGAAAAATTTTTAAAAATTCCCACCATCCATGAAATACATTATGCAGGTGCAATTCCCAATGAAGAGACGCTACAGTATTATCCTCTGTTCACTATCCATATTCTGGCTTCAACTATTGAGGGATTATCACAATCACTTCTTGAATCGATGGCGATGGGTGTACCTGTGATTGCCACCAACAGTGCCGGAAATCCTGATCTGGTTCAAGATGGGGTAAATGGTTTGTTATTTGATGATAATGATATAAAAACACTTGCCGATAACATTCAAAAAATTGTTTCAGATGCTTCATTAAAAAAACAATTGATCGTAAATGCTAAAAAAACTGCTTTTGAAACTTTTAGTATTGAGAAAACTATCGATAATTATGAAGACTTCTTTATTTCCCTGAATCCAGGTCCATAATTAAGTGACAATAACAGAGGTCATATTTCAGTTGATTAAATTATAAATACCTGATTTTCAATATCATAGATATGATTGAAGTCAGTAATGGCCTGAATTTTGCTCACTAGACAATCTGAATTTCAATTAAGTACGATTAGGTCAAAAAAAATTTAATAATGAAAAGACATATTGTGGGATGGTTATTTGGAATAGTTTTTATTGTTTTCATGTCCCAATGTAACGGATTCAAAAAGATTGAAAATGTATTTAAATCCCAGACTCCTTATGAGAAATATGCCGAAACCTTAAAAAAGGCTGGTCTTGACAATAATCTATTGGGTAGGAATTGGCTTTCAGCAGGTGTAAATGCTTTTCATGATTCTTTGTTGATCAATCTTCCTTACGTGGAGTCCGGATTTTTTAGTGCCGATAATCCTGATGCACGGGTTTTTAATTTTTTGGCTCAGGAAGGGACATTGTTACAGGTGAATCTTGAATTTGGGGGTGATACGGCAACAAAAATATTTGTGGATTTATATAAACGAAATGAGGAATGGAAACCCGCACATGTCCAATCCGCTGAAAAAGATACTACAGGTTTTCAATATGAAATTAAAGGAACCGGGGTTTATTCACTTCGTGTCCAACCGGAATTATTAGCCCAGGGATTTTTTGAACTATCGTTGCAAACAAGTGCTATATACGCATTCCCTGTAATGGGTAAAAACTACAGGGCAATAGGCAGTGTATTTGGTGATCCAAGAGATAATGGCAGACGCAAACATGAAGGTGTGGATATATTTGCTGTAAAAGGAACTCCGGTAATTGCCGCAGTGGATGGAAGAATTACACGTGTGCAAGAACGGGGCATGGGTGGAAAAGTGATTTGGCAATGGGATAACGATAGAAACAACAGCCTTTATTATGCTCATCTTGATAGTCAGCTGGTAACTCCGGGTCAGTGGGTCAATGTGGGCGATACTATAGGATTGCTGGGAAATACCGGTAATGCCCGATTTACACCCCCACATCTTCATTTCGGCGTCTATAAAAGAGGATATGGCGCACGTGATCCTTATCCATTTTTACATCAGGTGGAACTATTGCCCGTAAATCTGACAGAAAAACATTCATTCATCAACTCCTGGCAAATGGTAACATCAAAAATAGCCAACATCAGGCAATCACCAGTAAGCAATGCCAGTATTATTGGTCAGGTAGATAAGCATACACCTTTATACATCCATGGTGCAACAAAAGATTGGTACAGGATCATTCTTCCGGATCAAACCCATGGATATATTCATCAAAGCTTGTTAGCAGAAATTGGTCAACCGATTGCTAATATATCAGTGCCTGATAAAATTGCTGTATTGGAAGATTTTACAAACGAATGGTCAGTGATTGGATTTCTGGAACCTGAATCCGATTTGCCTGTATTAGGAAGGTATTTGAATTATCTGTTTGTGAGCTTCAATGGCAGGAATGGATGGATTAATCAACCCTAGCTGATTTTTTGTTTAAAATATTGAACATGTAAAAACCAGTAATGGAGATTACGGTTTCACGTGAAAAATCGCGTATAGGTATCTCAGGTTTAATAAGATTGCCAAAACTATAGGAAATTCTTGCATCAGCACCAATCACCCCAAAACCGATATCATAACTTAACCCACCTCCACCAGTTAGTCCATAGACTACCAAATTGTCCCTTTCTTTTTGATAATGGTAGTCAAAAGTCTGTCTGGTTCCGTCCTCTTGAATCACTGTTCTTTCACCATTCATTCTTACATTGAAGTAGATACCAGCATTTACAAAAAATCTGGTTTTTTTCTTTCCAGCATAAGCATAGGTGGTAAAAGGAAAATGTAGAAAATCTATTTTATGAATAGTTTCTGTGAGGTCATCTGCAATAGTGCGCCAACCTTGATTTATTAATAATCCATCCACCTGAATCCCTAAATGTTCTTTGCTGAGGTATTGAAGTGAGCCACCAATCTGATAACCTGTCACAGAAGCGATCCTCTCTCTGATAGGAGGTACAAACTTAATTGAAGAGGAATTACCTCCAGCCCTTACGCCAATATTAAGGTAAGGTTGGGCATTAGCCATCTCTGCCCCTATCACAAAAAGAAAAATATAGAAAGAAATTATCCTCATGTTCCCCTGTTTTGATGGCAAAGATAGGAATTTAAGGCATTTAAAATTATAATTTGACAAATGGTATGCTAATCTTGGACGATAACTAATTAAAAATTCTTAGCCAACTTATTAATGATTTCGGCTAGTTGTCGATCCTTGTCCGTAACAGTTCCTCCGGCATCATGTGTATTTAATTCAAAAGTCACCTTATTCCAGGAGTTCGACCAGTTGGGATGATGATTTAATTTTTCAGCTTGAATGGCGACTTTACACATAAATCCAAATGCTTCGGTAAAGTCTTTGAACTCAAAAGTTTTTTTAAGCTTGTTATCTTCTTCTTTCCAGGAATTCATATATTGATTATTTAATTGGTGCTGTTATAAAAAAATTTTGGAGCAGAAACAGAAACCCTTAGAATCTCTGCCGCTTCATTATAACCCAGCTTTTCCGCCAGTTTTAAAGCATTGGTTAGTGTGATGTTTTCTTTAATTTCCATTTCCCTTGCTGTTTCCAACACATCACGCTCAGATACCTTTATTCTATTACCGTTCTCCGTAATATCCTCCAACTGATTCAGTAGTGTTTCCACTTCTATACTTGATCTCCCAAACAATGGGATATCATATACATCACATATCTCTTCCAGTCTTTGCAGCTGTATGTTTGCTTTATTTTTATATTTGCTCAACCGGTCTTTTAACGATTCTTCCCTTACCATTGATTCCATTTTAGGAATTGTGGAAGTAACCTCAATTTCATGGTTCACTGCTTCTTTTAATGTGGATGCAAAATCATCTGCCTTCTCGAAAATATCTACCCTCTTCATGATTTTATGTTTTGTTTATAAATATTCAACATGCAATCATGAAGTTTGTTATTTCAATAATTTTAAATAATATTTCTAATTCCAAATTAAAATATTTTGAATTTTTGAAGAAATATATATGACAGATATTGTGTTTTTATTTCAACAAAAACCCCTTACGGTTTAACCGATCTAAAAATGAGGATTTTTTAAAATAAAAAAACAACAATAAAGCGAGCACCAATAACCCAATGATAATTCCAGCTGTCACGTCGGATGTCCAGTGCGCACCAAGGTACACTCGTGAGAAAGGCACTGATATGATCAGTGTCAGACATAATAGAGATATTAAAACCCTAATAATCACTTTGATTTGCCTGATACGAAAAAATAATACCAGGAACATACCAAAGAAAACCACATAATGCACCGTGTGACCACTTGGAAAACTCTGATTACTGGTTTCTGTGAGAATTTCCACCAAGTCATCAGTGGGCCGCTGGCGATTGATCAGCAGTTTTAATCCGAAATTTAAAACAGAAGCCAGTGAAGTAAGTAACATAAAAATACCCTCTTTTATATAACCAAATAAAGAAAACAATATAAAAACACCAACAATCATTGGAATGGCAACCTGATTTTCACCAAACCAACTAACGAATTTCATATAAGCATCGAGCATGGGGCTCCTGTCTTCCTGAAGCTCCCGGGTGAATTCAGCTTCAAATTCGGCAGGTGAATAAAAAAC